>JAFGSX010000221.1 GCA_016934455.1 Deltaproteobacteria bacterium | reverse complement strand
GGTCGGCCAGTTCGGCTCGGGCTGGGCCTGGCTGGTCAAGGGCGCGGACGGCAGGCTGGCGATCGAGACCACCGGCAACGCGGGCAATCCGCTGCGCGACGGCAAGACGCCGTTGCTGACCTGCGACGTCTGGGAGCACGCCTACTACATCGACTACCGCAACGCGCGGCCGAAGTACGTCGAGGGCTGGTGGCACCTGGTCAACTGGAATTTTGCGGCCAAGCACCTGTAGGGGCGTCGGCCGCCTCCTCGCCCCGGCCGCAACGCGCGCAGACGCTCTAGCGATCGCGCGGGGGGCCGTCGTGGCGCGGTCCGTCGCGGCGCGGGCCGTCGCGGCGCGGTCCGTCGCGGCGCGGGCCATCGCGGCGCGGGCCACCCGGGCGTCGGCCGTGCGGCCGTCTGCCACCGCGGTGGTCGTCGAAGCGCGGTGGCCGGCTGGCCGGCGTCGACGGGCGGGCGTCGCGCGGCAGCTCGCCGAGGGCGAGCACGGCGAAGCATTTTTTGTCGCGGATCATCTGGCACAGCGCCGCCTCGTCCGCCACCTCTTCCGCGAAGAAGGTGGCGGCCAGGCCGACGTGCTCGGCGGTGCGCGCCGCGCTGCCGCCGGTGCAGGGCAGGTGCAGGGAGTCCGAGGCCTCGATCGCGAGATCGCGCTGCATCCCGGTCGCCAGAGGCGACGCCGCCTCGCAGGCGTGCAGGCCGCTGATCGAGAAGATATGGTCGCCCATCGGCGCCGCGATCGCCTTGTAGTAAGGGTGGGCGGCGATCACCACGCCGCCCCGCTGCTCGACCGCGGCCACCACGTCCTTGGCGGCCGGCGGCTTGTCCGGATCGATGGCCAGCCACGGGTCACCGCTGCGCAGCGCCGTCACGTCGGGAAAGTAGCACAGCAGCACGCCGCGGTTGGTCTGCACCGCGCAGCCGCAGAAACCCTTGAGCCCGGTTTCCCGTGCCGCGCTGCGGATGTCGTCGAGCGTCTCGAAACCCGGCCCGTCGGCAAAGCCCAGCCCGTCGAGTCCGATCTGCTTGGCGTGCTCGAACATCTCGCGCACGCCGCCCTCGCTGTGCACATGAAGATCGACCAGCACGTGAGACTCCTTTGATAGATGCGCTGCATCTCTATCAGCAAAGGCACCGTCGCTCAACCGTGCCGTCGCCGCGCCGCTTGGAGCGGCGCCCGCGCCCTGGTAGTGTGACAGCCCGGGGCGGCGCAGCGTCGCCCGGCGTCGGCGGGCGCCGGGCCGGGAGGATGGGTGAAGGTTATCTCTAGCTGGCTCGGGCGCCGTTCGCTGCGGGGGGTGCTCGCCCTGGTCGCCGCGCTCGCGCTGCTCGGCTGCTGCTGTCCGACCTTGCCTCTGCTGATCGTGCGCGCCGGGGAACCGGCGGAGGGAGCGGCGCCGGTGGCGCTGATCGCCGGTCACGCGGTGCTGCGGTGACACCCGACCGCCCGGGCCTCGCTTGCGCAGCCGGAGCGAGCTGATACCTTTTGGCCAGGAGGAGCGATGCGGCGCGTGCCCCTCGGAGTTGCGCTCTGTGCGGCGGCGCTGGCCACCGGCTGCCCGGGGCCCAAGTCTCCGCTCAAGGCCGAGGTGCTGGACTACGACCACACCGTCGATCAGTGGCGGCTGGCCACTGCGACGCTGCAGACGGTCGAGGATCTCGACGCCCTGACCGGCCAATGGTTCGACGTCGTCGGCAACCAACTGATCTCGATCAACGAGACCGAGCTCAAACAGCAGGATCCGGACCAGCTCGACACCGGACGGCTGCAATCGCTGCTGCTGGAGCGACGCGGCGAGCGGGTGCAGCTCTCCTACGACATGATCGACGACGACGCCGGCGACGCGGTGGCGATGGCCAACGACTTCGAGAGCCTGGCCATGCTGACCACCTTTCATCACTTCGAGAAGGTGTGGCGCTTCTATCGGAGCGACGGCTGCAGCGCTGACGACGTCGACGGTTGCGTGGTTCAGGATGGTAGCGCCGCCACCCGGGAGGCCTCGCTGATCGGCTTCTACGCCACGGTGGCCCAGGATGTCGGGATCAACATCCCCGTTCTAACCAGCGACAACGCGGCCTTTGTCTCGTTCTGCGACTCCTTCATCGTTCTGCGCGCCCAGCTTCTGCTGGGCATCCCGCTGTTTCTCAACAGCGGCGTGATCGCGCACGAGTTCAGCCACCGCGTTTTTCACCACAACGTCTATGCCGGGAGCGCGTTCGCCAACTACTACAGGAAGTTCGTAATCGACAACATCAAGTCGGCCACGCCCGTGGACAGGCGGACTTTTGTCCTGCTCAAGGGGCTGGACGAGGGCTGCGCCGACATCAACGGCGTCGGTTTCCTGCGGCGCCAGAATTTTATCGCCGACAGCCTCGAGGGCGAAGTCGGCGAGGCGACGCGCCTGCAGCGCGACCTCGAGGGCGCCTGGGCCGACGCGGTGACCTACGACAGCCTCAAGACCGGCAACGGGCCGCTCAGCCCGGACGGCGCCGACCTGTGCGCGACCCAGGACGACGACGACGACACGCCCGAGGTCGACGAGAGGCTCTCCAACGGCTACACCAACACCGACTGGAACTTCTACTGCGTCGGCACGCTTTGGGCGCGCGCGCTGTGGGATGCGTCCGGGCGCGACGTCGAGGTGCTGCGGCACCGGCTGCTGCCGGCGCTCAACCGGTCGCTGGCACCGCTGGGGGACGATCTGGCAGCCAACTGGTACTTTGATTTTGAGCTGATCATGCGACACCTGGCGGCCGAGGTGGCAGCGCTCGGCGACGCGGCGCTGCTGGACCGGTTGTGCGCCGCCTTCGACGACAAGTTCAGCAGCTTGATGCCGGTGCCGCCGTGCTGACCGCACCGATCGCCTGCGCGCTCGCGGTCACCGCGCTCTCTCCGCGCAGCAGCACCGCCATCTCGCAGCGACAGCAGGCCGAGAGGCCGCCGGGCATCGCCATCGACTTGGTCGGCAGCGCCACTGCTCGCCCCGAGCGCTCCAAGGGCGGCACCGATCTGCTGCTGCAACTGGGCCTGCGCGGCGCCTACCTCCACCAGCTTTCCGGCCGCAGCGGTCCCGCCGTCGGCGGCGAGCTGGCGCTGCGGACCTTCGCGCCTCAGGACGGGGGCAACGCCAGCGTCGGCATCGACATCGTCCAGCTCTCCTCGCAGGCCGGCGCCATTGCCGGCTACCGCCTCGGATTACCGCACATCGGCTTGACCCCGCACCTGAGCGCTGGCCTGACCAACGACTTTCTGCTGCTTCACTACACCACGCCGGCCGACGACCGCTGGCGGCCGCGCTGGGTGCCCGGCGTCTACCTCGGCGGCGGGCTGATCGGCAGCCTGTACGCTGCCATGCTGCGGCTGGACGTCGCGGTCGGCGTCGCCGACGGGCGGCCGACCTATCGCTTCGACACCGGGATCGGAGTCTGCTTCTGATGCGGCGATCGCTGACAGGTCCGCGGTTGCTGGCGCTGGCCGGGCTGGTGGTGGCCGGGCTGGCGATGGGGTGCGCGCACAAGGTGAAGATCGTCACCACTCCGCCCGGCGCCGCCATCTCCGTCGACGGCGTCGCGATCGGCACCTCGCCGGTGGTCTACGCCGAGGGCGTGCTGCCGGGCGAGCACCGGGTCGAGGCCCGCAAGGTGGGGTACCGTACGGCGCAGGTCGTGGTCGAGCGCAGCGATACCAACTGGTGGTGGGTGGCGGGCGGCCTGGCCGGCTGCGCGCTCTGCTATCCGGTCGGTTGCCTCAGCGGTGCCGCGCTGGCCAACCTGGCGCTCTGCCCGGCCTGCGTGAGCTGCCTGTCGCTCAACGTCGGCCCGGCGCTCACGATCCTGACCGCGCCGTCGCTGCTGACCGTGCCGCTGGTGAGCCTGGGCGCGCTGCTCGGGACGACCCCGCTCGGCCTGCTCGCGTTCTCCACGCAGTCGCCCGCCGTGGTCAAGATCGAGCTGCAGGAGCAGTGATCGCGCGGCGAGGTCGCTGCGCGAGGCCCGGCTACGGCGTCGCCGGAGCGCTGGCCGGCGCCGCGGCTGGAAGCCGTGGGACGGCCGGGTCCGGGGCGATGGTCGGGGTCGAGGCGCCGGCAGCGGTCTCGACGGTGGCGACAAAAGGCGAGATCTGCTTGCCGTCCTCGAGCGCCGGGTACTCGCCGACGATGAACAGCAGGCCCAGCCGCGCCAGGCGCAGCGCCAGCTCGTCGCGCACCAGGGCGATCTCGGCCGAGAAGGCGGCGTTGTTGGCGTCGATCACCTCGATGTTGGTGGCCGCGCCCACATCGAACAGCGCCTCGGCGTTTCGCTGGTTCTCCTTGGCCAGCTCGACCGCCAGCTCCGACTGCTTGAGCCCGTCGAGCTTGACGCTGATGTCGTCGAGGTTGCCGCGGATCAGACCCGCGGTCTGCTCCTCGACCTTGTCGATGGAGAGCCGCGCCTGCCGGATCTTGGAAGCGGTCTCGTCGCGCGCGGCGTAGCGCTCGCCGCCGTCGTAGAGCGGGATGCCTAGCTGGAGCACGATGTTGTAGGTCCAGGGATCGGTCTGAAAGCCGTTGGTGTTGCTGGTCCAGTTGGCCTGGCCGGCCAGGTTGAGCGACGGCATAAAGCGCATCCAGTAGTCGAGGTTGCCGCGCTCGGCCATGTTGAGGGCGACCCGCAGCGCCTTGATGTCGCGCCGCGACTCGAGGGCGCGGCTGTAGAATTGATCGGCGTTGCCCTGTGCCTCGACGGCGACCACCTCGGCCGGCGCCTCCACCTCGAACATGGTATCGACGCCGATCATCTGCCCCAGCGTGCCCAGAACCATTGCGTAGCTGCTGCGCGCCGAGCGCAGGGTCTGCTGCGCCTGGACCAGATCGTACTCGGCGCGCTTGAGAGCGATCGACGGCAACGCGCCGGCCGCGACCCGGGCCTCGGTGGCTCCGCGGTGGGTCTCGGCCGCCCTGGCATTGGCGTCGGCGATGGCCGAGACCTTTTTGAGGGTGACCGCGCCGTAGTAGAGCGACGCCACGCCGTACAGCGCCTGCTGCCGCGCGCGGTCGATGCTGTAGCGGGCCTGGCTGACCAGGTCGTACGAGTTCATGATCAGCGGGATGGTGCGGCCGTTGAACACGGGCACCGCGATGGTGCCGTTGGCGGTAAAGGTGTGGGCGGGCTGGATCGCGATCGGGTCCATCGGCACCAGCTCGTTGGCGGCGTCCTCGAGCTGCGAGGCGCCCCGGAGCAGCGCGTCTGACTGTTCCGGGTTTATGGTCGCCATCATCTGGCCCAGCGAGCGCATCATCAGCGCCTGGTTGGTGAGCTGCATCTTCTGCCCGTCGACGGTCTCCTGGTCCATCAGCGAGAAGGTGATCTCGGGATAGGTGTAGACGTAGTTGCCGCCAAGGTTCACGCGGGGCAGCACCGCTGACCAGGCGCGGCGCACCACGGTCTGCGCCTGCACGATCTGCTCGGTCGCGATCCGCAGATCGTAGTTGCGCTCGGATGCCAGCTCGATCGCCCGGTTCAGGGTGATCAGCTCCGGGGCGCCGCTGGCCGGCTTGAGCCCAAACAGCGCGGTCGGGCCGGAGCTGGTGCTCATGCTGCTCATGGCGCCGCCGCCCGATGCAGCGCCGGTGCCGCCGGTCAGGCCGCCGCCGCCCGAGCCGCTCATCGAGCTCATGTCGCTGCTGCCCGTCGCGCCGCCGGTCTGGCCGGCGCTGGCGCCAGTGGTTCGGCTGGCACCTGTCATCTGCGCCAGCGCTGGGGCGGCCAGCAGAAGACCGACGCCCAGCACCGCCGCCCGTGTCGGGGTGCCGGATCGATCGCGGTGGTGTCGGAGACTCATCGACGTGCTCCTCGTCCGGCCGCTGCCCTCTGTCTTGTCGCGGCCCCGGTCTCGATTTTCATTCTCGTCATTCATTTTCTGAATTTGGATTCATAGTGAATATTTGGCACCGCGGCAAGTGGATCGGGCTTTTTTTGCCGCCCGCCCGCGATCCTGACTCCCGGGTCGCCAACGAGGCAAGCCAATCCAACGGCCTGGCTGGTATATTTTGGCTACGTGGCCAAGATGTGAATACCCAAGGTCGTGGTGGAGCAGGGCGTGCCCGATCAGCAAACACTATCCGCCCGAACTTCACGGCTTGCCGCGAGCCGGGCGACAGCGACACGGATGTCGCGATCCACATCCGGCTGGTCGCGCGTGCGACGCTGCAAGAAAGCGATTACTATAGAAAATGAAAAGAAATTTTGCACAACGGGTGCTCCTCGTGGATCTGCACCAAAAATTGCATAATCGATGGTCATGAAGCGATCGCCGGCAAACATCCGCAAGCTCGCCCTGCTCGCGCTGGCGCTGGGCGCGGTCGCGGTCTCGTGCGCCGACATGATGGCCGAAAAGGGAACCCTGGACGGCGCCTGCTACGACGTGGTCGAGAGCATCAGCGAGACGGTGCAGCGATCCGCTCCGGCGCGGCTCACCAGCGCCGACGGCGTCTTCGCGATCGACGTGCCGCCGCAGGCCGTATCGACCGCGACCGAGATCACGATCTCGAAGCTGGCTCCGATCTGCGCCGGGCAGCCGACGGACGACACCCGCTATGTCATCGCGCCCGAGACCCTGGTGTTCGAGCGCCCGGTCCGGGTCGCTTTCAAGATCGGCGCGCTGTCCTCCCGCCGCCAGCCCGAGCGCCTGCGCGTCGCGCGGCTGACCGAGACCGGCGCCGCGGGCGAATCCTGGAGGGCGCTCGAGCGACCCGAGCGCACCAGCGGCGAGGTGCTCGGCCGCTCCAGGCGGGCCGGCCGGTTTGCCCTGGTCGACACAGACGCCACGCAGATCAGCGGTGTCTCGCCATTTTCCGAGACCAGCGAGGCCGATGTGCTGCTCTCGCGCGGCGAGGTCGAGGCGGCCCGCGCCGCCTTTCGCGCGGCGCTGCATCAGAGCGCGGAGAGCGCTCGCGCCCACCTCGGCTTCGCGGTGAGCTCGCTGCTGCTGCTGCCCGACACCTCGCCGGTGCGCAACGCGCTGGCGCGCTGCGGGCTGCCGCCGCTGGCGCCGGCGACGATCTACGGCGACGCCGGCTTTCTCGATCTGCTGGCGCGCGACCGCGGCGGCACGAGCGAGCTGCAGATGGATTTTGGCGCAAGCTCCAGCCACTCGATCGCGGAGTCGGTGGTGGCGCGCGCCAGCGCGTCGGCGGTGACGCTGCAGGTCGAGGACCGCGACCACATCGACGGGCCGTGGCGGCTGACGGTGTCGATCGATCTGACGGCCGCGGGCGAGGCGTTTCGGGCCGGCGGGGTGCTGACCGCCGCTGCTTTCCCGGGAGCGGTCGAGCTGACCGGGCCCAACGGCACCTACGAGCTGCGCCGCGCGACGGGCGGCCAGGTGCGGGTCGAGGCGGCCGGACGCGCAGCCGGGCAGGAGATCGCGCTTGGCCTGACCGGTCTGGCGCTGGTCAACGGCGCCAGCGCCACCGTCCTGCTCGACGGCTCTGTCCGCGACGTCATCGCGGCGGCGCCCGCGCCCGGGCACGCGCTGTTCGCCACCGCGGACGACCCGGGCCCGCCGTACCGGCGCGCGGCGGCCGTGCTGCTCGACGATTGCAGCGACGCTCTGACCGGCCCGTTCCTGTTCGAGCAGGCGCGAGCGCTGCTGGACGAGCTGTCGGAGATCGAGACCAGCCTCGACACGGTGCTGGCCAAGCTGGCCGCCAGCGATCCCGGCACCGTACAGGAGGCGACCCTGGCGCTGCAGCAGGCGCTGCCCTCGTTTCTGCTGCGGCTGCCGGACGACGTGCCGCTCGACCCGCGCGATCTGCGACTGCTGATCGCGGCCGTCGATGTCCTGCGGGTCGCGCTCGACGTGGCCGCGCCCTACCGTTTCCTGGGCCACGACGACGCCGGCGCGGCGCTGCCGCTGGCCGGTTTTCTCGCCGATCAGACGCTGGCCTACACCGCCGCCGACGGCTCCATCGCGACCCGGGTCGAGCGCGCTCTCTCGGCCTCGCTGCTGGCGGCCGATCTCTCGCGCAATCTCCTGGCTCCGATCGACGGCGGCGCCGATCTGGTGGCGGCCCTGAGCTCTCCGCGTCTGGCGTTGCTCGGCGCCCTGGTTGAGGCCGTCGAGGCGCTGTCGCAGCCGGCCGAAGGCCGCGCCCTGTTCGATCTGGACAGCCCGCTGGCCAGTCCCTTCGTCGACGCCCTCGTCGGCGCCGTGACCGATTTTCGCGACACGCTGCCGGCCGGAGCGTCTCCGATCGAGGCTCCCGGCAACGCCGGTTACAGCTTTTTGGCCCGTCTGTTCTTCGATCAGCCGCCGACCAACGAGGCGCTCGCGGCGCAGCTCCCCGAGGGCGCGCTTTGCATGGCCGAGCCGGGCGCGGCCGACGCCGAGACCGCGGCCGGTCGCAATCCGCGGCTGACCCTGTCAGCGGCCGCCCGGCCGGCGCTGCTGGCGACTTTCATGACGGTGCCGCCGGACCGGTCGGGCAGCACCTGTGTCGACACCGTAGACTGCGCCAGCGCCGGCGTGGTCTGCGAGTTTGCGCTCGCCACCTGCCAGAACAGCGGCGAGCCATGCCCCGGCGGGCCGGGAAGCTGCGGCGAGGGCGATAGCTGCATCGGCAACTGCGCTCGCGCCCCGTTCGTGCTGATCCCGACCGCCGACGTCGAGCGAGCCCTCGGCGGCGACGCTCCGGCGTTGATCGACAGCGAGCTGTGGCGCGTGATCGGGCCGCTGCTCGAGGTGCTGCCCTGGCGCGATCCGATCTAGATCCAATGCCGATCATTGCTGACCTTCTCCAATCAACTCGTACTTTCGGCGGGTCCGCCGCCTCCTCTCCCCGTCCCCCTGCGGGGACTTCCAAGGGTCGTCCCCCTGCGGGGACTTCCAAGGGTCGTCCCCCTGCGGGGACTTCCAAGGGTCGTCCCCCTGCGGGGACTTCCAAGGGTCGTCGGGGACCCCGGTCGGCGTCACCAGCCGGTCAATTTTGCTGAGAGAAGGTCAGTACGGGCAAACGCCGGGCTCGATGCGGGCGATGACGGCCATCATTCGCCGCCGAGCTTGGTCTGGTAAGCGGAGATGTTGCCGCACACCACGCAGATGAAGTGGTGGATGCTGACCGTCGCCAGGGACAGGTAAGGATCGATGTCGCCCCAGTAGCGGGCGCCGGTGCGCTCGCGGATCGCGGTCTTGCGCTGCATGAATCCCTCGCAGCGGGGGCAGACGCTGGTTGGCCGGAGGCGCCGATGGAGGTACTTGGCCATCCCACTGCAGAGGATACTGCGTTCGCCGCGCAAGCTCAATTGCGGCGCACGGCGATTGCCATGCCGCCGCGCTTCGGACACGATGGCGGCTGACCATGCTGGTGGTGCGTTACATCGCGCGTACCATTGTCGCACCGTTTCTGGCGCTGCTGCTGCTGCTGGCGCTGGTCTCCAGCGTCATGCAGCTTTCGCGGCTGGGCGAGGTGGCGTTCGGCGCGCTCGGCGATCTGGGGGCCTTTCTGCGGTTGTCGCTCTACGTCGCGCCGTCGATGGCCGGCGTGGCGCTGCCGGTGGCGCTGCTGATGGCCTGCCTGATCGCGTTCGATCGGCTGGCCGAAAGCGGCGAGCTGTTCGCCTGCGCCGCCGGCGGCTGTTCGTCGCGGCGGCTGTTCGGCGCCAGCGGCGTGATCGCGCTGCCGGTTGCGGTCTTCTCGCTGTGGGTCCAGCTCCAGGCCGTGCCCTGGGGCATCGGCCAGTTTCTCGACCAGATGGCTGCCCTGGCGACCCGCTCGTTCGCGCAGGCGCTCAAGCCGCAGGCGTTCACCGAGATGCTGGGCACGACCGCGCTCTACGCCTCGGCCATCGATGCCGAGCGCGCCACCTGGCGCGGTGTGTTTCTGGCGCACGCGCCGGCCGGGGTCGAGCGGGAGCTGCTGGTGTTCGCTCCGGCGGTGTCCGTCACCCCCCGGGCCGAGGAGCGGGCCGCGGTCCTGCACATCGAGCGCGGGCAGACCCTGATGCTGGGCGCCGGGCCCGAGATCGTCGAGCAGGTCAGCTTCCAGAGCGGCCAGGGCCTGCTCGATCTGCGCCACTGGGCGCACCGCGAGACCGCGATCTACTATGACTACCAGGCGCACGGCCTGCTCGACCTGGTCGACGACCTCGCCGAGGAGCAGCGGCCGCGCGATCACCGCAAGATCGAGTTCTTCATGTGGCAGAAGCTGACGCTGCCGTTCGGCTGTTTTCCGCTGGCCCTGATCGGGGCCCTGCTCGGCGCCGGCCGGCGACCCGAGCGCCGGGCCCGCGCCTACGTCTGGGGGCTGGTGACGGCGGTGCTGTTCTTCGTCGGCCACGAGGCGGCGCGCGGGCTCTGCGCCGACGGCAGCCTGCGGCCGCTGGCAGCGGCCTGGACGGCGGTGGCGCTGGCGGCGCTGGCGGCCGCGGCGCTGTGGCGCCAGCGGGCGGGGTTGCGGACATGATCCTGCGCCGCTATATCCTGCGCCGCGCCTGCGCCACCTCGCTTTTCGTCTGGATCGCCGGCATCCTGTTCTTCGTCGTCGTCGACCTGATGGGAACCGCGCAGCAGATCGCGCGCGGCAGCCTGACCGAGGTGGTGCGCCTGTACCTGCTGCGCTGCCCGGAGATCGCGGCGACGCTGCTGCCGGTGGCGCTGGTGCTCGGGCCGCTGCTGGCGCTGGGCAGCCTCTCCAAGCACTACGAGCTGGCGGCCATGAAATACACCGGCGCCTCGATGCAGCGGGTGCTGCTGCCGCCGCTGCTCGGGCTGGCGCTGGTCGCGGCGGGGGTGCTGGCGACGCTGTCCGAATGGGCGCTGCCGCGCACGGCGCCGCGGGCGGTCGAGCTCCAGGACCAGGTCTTTGCGTTGCGCGGCCCGCGCTTCTGGGCCTTCTACCAGCCGCGGCGCTGGCTGCGCACGCCCTCCGGGTTCCTGCATGCGAGCAGCCTGCACGGCGGCAACCTGCACGACGTCACCTACGTGCGCCACAACGCGGCCTTCTTGCCGGTACAGTTGATCCGGGCGGCCGAGTTGCAGGCGCGGCCGGACGGCTACTCCCTCATCGCTGGCACCAGCCGCGCGCTCGACCCGGTCGGCGCCCCGCTGGTGGCGTTCGACGCGCTCGCCTTTCCCGAGCCCCTGGCCGCCGGCTCGCTGGCGCAGCACCTCGGTTTTCCCGAGGTCTTCGACGTCAGGGGCCTGCTGACGGCGGTGCGCGAGGGCTCCATCCAGGGCGGCAACGTGGTGCCGTTTCAGCTCGCGCTCTGGCGCCGGCTCGGCGATCCGCTGCTGTTGCTCGCGCTGGCGCTGCTGGTGATCCCGTTCGCGGCGTGGGCTAAACGCGGCCAGCCGACCGAGCGCCGCCTGATCGAGGGCGCGCTGATCCTGGGCTACTATTTTGCGGTGCGCGGTGGATTTGGCACGCTGGCGGCAGCCAGCGCTTCGAGCTGCGCGCTGGCGGCGCTGGGCCCGCCGGCGGTGACGCTCGGGCTGGCGGCGCTGCTGTTGCTCCGGGTCGAGGTCGAGCATCCGGTGGGCTGATCTGCTGTGCTGCTTGACAGGTCGCGGCGCCGACACAATATTACGTTTAGGAGTCGCCCCCGGTGGCGGCGCGAGGTCCACGATGCTCGACGAAGAGGCAGTGCGTACGGCGCTGGAGGAGATCCGGCCGGCGTTGCAGGCCGACGGCGGTGACGTCTCGCTGGTCAAGATCGAGGGCAACGATGTCTACGTGCGGCTCGAAGGGGCCTGCCATGGCTGTCCGGCGGCCGGCATGACGCTGCTCTACGGTGTGGCGCGCGTGCTCCGGGAGCACCTGCCCGAGATCGGAGAGGTCTACCCGGTATAGGGAGCGTGCGTTCAATGGCCGAATCGGCACTACGACAGCAGCGGCAACAGTGCGTCGAGCGGTTCAGCGAGACCCTGCTGCCAACCGCGCGCGGGCTCTTTCGCTGCGTCGTGTTTCGCGACGGCGATAGCCTCGAGCACATCGCGATGGTGCGCGGCGTGGTCGCCAACGGCGAGCGCGTGCTCTGCCGCGTGCACTCGGAGTGCCTGACCAGCGAGGTCCTGGGGTCGGTCAAGTGCGACTGCAAGGCTCAGCTCGACGCTGCGCTCGATGCGGTGGCCGAGGCCGAGTGCGGAGTGGTGGTCTATCTGCGCCAAGAGGGTCGCGGCATCGGTCTCGGCAACAAGATCCGCGCCTACGCGCTGCAGGAGTTTGGCCTCGACACCGTCGACGCCAACCGCCACCTCGGCTTTGCCGACGACCTCCGTCGATACGACGTGGCGGCCGCCATCCTCGAGCACCTGCACGTGCGGTCGGTGGTGCTGTTGACCAACAACCCGAACAAGATCGAGGGGCTGGTCTCCAACGGCATCCGCGTCGACGAGCGGCGGTCGCTGGTGGTAGGCACCAACGAGCACAACCATAAATACCTGATCGCCAAGCGCGAGCGCATGGGCCACTGGCTCGACGAGATCGCCGCGAACGAGACCCCGACAGCGCCGGTCGCCAGAGCTAGAAACCACCCGACATCGCGAAGAACGACTTGATCTTGTCGTTGGTCTCGCGCAGGCGCGCCGACAGCGTGCGCACGAAGTTCCACAGCACGTCGTAGGCCAGATCGCGGTTGACGAACAACAGTTGCTCGAAGGCGCTGCTCTCGATGGCGCCCAGCACCACGTCGGAGTGGGCGATGGCGTGGGCCGAGCGCGGCGACTGGTCGATCAGGGCCATCTCGCCGAAGTAGGAGCCGGCGTTGAGGATGGCCAGCGCCTCCTCGCCGATGCCGGGGATGAACTTGCTGATGCGCACCCGGCCGTCGAGCAGCAGGTAGAGCTTGGTGCCGCGATCGCCCTCGGCAAAGATGTGGTGCCCGACGCCGTACCTCTCCTCGGTGGCCAGCGCCACCAGTTGCGCAAGCTGGGCGCGCTCGAGCGACGCGAAGATCGGCACGCACTGGAGCTGTTCGGGTTGCAGCATGCGACCTCCGTCCCGGGACTCAAAAATAGACCAGCCCACGCCATCGCGAAATGCAATTCGCGCGGCGCCAGCGCAGCGCCGGTCACCGGCCGGCGGCGGAGGCAGGCGCGGACGCCGCCGGCAGCGGTCGCAACATGAAGGTGTAGTCGTCCCGCAGCGAGCGTGCAAACAGAAGACCGCCGGCCGAGAGACCGCAGGTCACCGGCATCAGGCACAGGCTCGGCCAGACGCACCCAGGCCACCAGACGTTCTGCGCCAGCTCGAACTGCTCTACGTGGTACCCGGGCAGCACCAGACGCACCTGGTAGCTGCGCCCCCAGCCGGTGGCCTCCTCGTAGAAGATCGGGGTGACGCCGTGGATCTCGCCGTCGATGTAAACGGTCGCCCCCGGCGGCTCGGTTTTGAGCACGACCACATGCGAGCAACCGGCGGCGGCGAGCGCGACCGCGACCGCGACGCCGGTGATCGGGCTTGCGATCGCGCAGCGACTCAATCGCGGTGCTCGAGCAGCTCGATGATGCGCGCCTCGCGCGCCGTGACCCAGCCCGATCCGAGCCGATCGATCAGGGCCTGGCGCTGTCCGGCGTCGAGGTGGTCGAGGCCGAGCGTGCGCTGCAGCGCGGCGCGAGCCTGGTCGATCTGCGCCAGATCGCCGGCTCGGGTCTCGGCCTCGAGCAGCGGGTCGTCGGCGACCAGCGCGCGCAGCTTGACCAGATTGGCGTCGAGCTTCTCGATCTCGGCGAAGCGCTGCACCACGTCGCCGGCGTCGCTGGCCGCGATCGGCTGATCGTACTTGAACAGCATGGTGCGCGCCCGGTCTAGGTACTCCTCGAGATCGCCGTTGGTGGTGCTCAGCGCCATCTGGTCGGCGCCCAGCAGGCGCACCAGCGCGCCCATCGCTGCAAAGCCGTTGTCGGCGAGATACTCCTGGACCAGCTCGGCCCGCCGCCGCGGATCGGGCTGCTCGCGCAGGGCGCGCCCCAGCGCCAGCAGCGGTCGCGGGGGAGTGCCGGCGGCAACGGCGGCGGCGCTCAACTGGTCGGCGGGCAGCCGCGCCAGCTCCTTGAGCTCGTCCGCGCCCAGCGTGCTCTCGATCGCGATCGCGCGCGCGTTTTTGAGCGACGGTTGGTGAAAGCGGCCGATCGCGGTGCCGAAGGCGCGGTTGATGGCGTCGATGTCGTCGTTGAGCTCGAGCCCGCGGGCCTTGGTATCGGTGACGTAGGCGATCAGCCGCAGGCCGACGAAATGCGAGCTGACCTTGCCCTTTTTACCGGCGCCGGAGACGACCACCAGGCTGGCGCGCACACCGCGGGTCTCGTCGCCCGACAGCGGGATGGTGCGGCAGGAATCGAGCGAGCGCACGCGCTCGTCGAGCGCTGCCCGGTCGCGCTCGACGTGGTGCAAGAAATCGGCGCGGTTGTGCGCGATCCCCCATTCGATCAGGGTGAACCCGACGTCGATGTGGCTGCGCAAAAAGCGGCCTTTGAGCCACTCGATCTCCGTCTTTTTGACGCCGGCGGGCATTTTCTGGCTGGCCTCTGTCGCCGGCGCTGGCGCCGGGATCCGGGCCTGCTTGGCCTTGCCGCCGCCGGGCAGCTCGCCCTTAAGCAGCGCCTGGTAGGCGGCGACCGCCTTCGGCCGGGTGAGATCGAAGGTGTAGCAGCGGGAGAGCGCCTGCGCCGTGGAGCGGGCGGCGGTGGCGTCGAGCACCACGGTGCGGCCCGAGAACTGGACCGTTTTGACCTTGGTCGGCACCACCTTGACCTGCAGCAGGTCCTGGCTCGGCCGCTCGACCGTCAGCTCGAACTCGCCGCGGGTCGCCAGTTGCACCCCGGCGTAGCCGACCGCCGGCACGCCGGCGACGATACCACCGCTCAGCGCCCCCTCGGTCGACAGCTCGATCCGATCGCCCACCTTGATCTGATCGATCTTCGACAGGTTGGGCGGCGGCAGCGGCTCGGAGACGATCCCGAGCGCGCGGCCGCGGTTGCGCAGCGCTCGGCTCAACCGGTTGCCGTCCTCGAACAACAGGCCTCGAGCCTGTTCGCGCGGCAGGTGGGTGGTGTAGCTGACGGTGCTGCCCTTGGCGACGCCGATCCGACCGCCCACTCCGAGGTCGAGCGAGAGACCGGGCAGCGCCACGCCATAGATATTGCGCGCGCGCCGCATCTCGACACAGCGCGTTCCGCGCAGGCTCTCCTGGTCGCCGGTGTAGTCGCCGTGGTCGACGATCTCGCGGATCAGGCCGCCGCCGGCAAAGCCGCCGATGCTCGTGGTCAACCCGGCGATCGTCTTGAAGGCGAGGCTGCCGGAGGCGCCGCCGCCGCCGGGCTCGTAGAACAAACCGCCGCTCCGGCCGCGGGAGGTGCCATCGTGGTAGGAGCGACTGCTGCTGAAGTCGAGCGAGGTGTAACCGCGCATCAGATAGATGTTGGCGCCGTGCTCCCTGTCGATGCTCCGCTCCGAGACGTCGACGGAGGCGCCAAAGCTGTCCAGCGAGCCCGATACCGCGACCTCGCGGTTGACGCCGACCGAGCCAAAGGAGGTGCCCAGGGTGCGGCCGTCGACGTCGATCGAGAGCCCGCCGCTGCCCGGCGCGGATGGATCCGGGGGGCTGGGCGGGCAGGTGTAGTTGAAGACGGATTCAACCGAGTCGCCGGCCGAATCGACGTTGCGCCTGGCCCCGGAGTCCGTGGTCTTGCTGTCGGAGAGCAGGTCCGCGCGCACCGCCATTGGCGATTTGGCGCCCCGGCGACGACCGCTCTTTTCCTGGCTCCTGGCATTGGCATAGGCGGTGGCGCGCGCGTCGAGCAGGCGGCTCTGCTCGCCCGCGAGCGGTTGCTCGGTCGCGACCGGCTCTTCCGAGGCCGCGGCGGTGGACGGCTCCTGCGGCGGGGCGCTGTCGGAGGCCGGCCCCGGCTCGGGCACATGTATCTGCCCGGAACGCGTCGGTTGGTTGCGGATGGCCACTCGGCACGCCCTGTTCTGTTCAAATTTACTAAACCCATTATCATGATCGGCTGATCTTTGGTCCGCGGTCAAAGAACTTGGCGGCGGCAGCGAACCGCGCGCCGGCACGGCGCTGGGCGAGCAGCGATGTCTAGTCATGGCGCCAGCTCGTGGGGTGCGCGCGCGGCGCCGGGGGCGATCGCGGGTGCGGTCGGGCTGGGCGCGATCTCGGTCGTGGCGCAGGCGATCGCGGCGCGCGAGGCGCTGGCGGTCTTCGCCGGCAACGAGCTGGTGATCGGCCTGCTGCTGGCGGTCTGGTACCTCGGCATCGTCGCCGGCACGCTGGCCACCGCCTGGCTGCCCGGTCGCTGGGCGCCGGCGCTGGGCCCGCTGTTGCTCCCGGCCGCCGCGCTGGCCATGGCCGCGGGCATGGCGCTGCTTCGCACCAGCCAGTCCTGGAGCGGTGTAGCGGCCGGCGAGCTGCCCGGCCTCGGCCGCATGCTGCTGGTCTGCCTGGTCGCGGTGACGCCTCAGAGCGCGCTGATCGGAGCGGCGTTTCCGACGCTGTGCCAGCTATTGGCTGGCTCCTCCGACCGCCCGCCCGGCCTCGCCATCGGTCGCGTCTACGGCGTCGAGGCGCTGGCCAGCCTGGCCGCAGGCCTGGCCACCTCGCTGGCGTTGCTGCCGCTGCTCGGCGTCGAGCGGAGCTGGTGGGTGGCGGCGCTGTTCGCCACCGCGGTGGGCGCTGCCGCGGCGCTGTTGCTGCGCCAGCGCGTTGCGGCGGGCGCCTGTGCCCTCTGCCTGGTCTGCGTCGCCGCGAGCGCTGGCAGTGGCTGGTTGTGGCGCGCGGCCGAGCGCACCCGCGCGACGCGCTTTGCCGCCTACGGCCCGGGCTACCAGCGGCAGTCCGAGGTCGACACGCGCTACCAGAACCTGGTGCTGGCGAGCAGCGCCAGCCGCTCCTCGTTTGCCGCGGCGGCGCCGGCGCTGAGCGTCTTTGCCGATGGCCACTACCTCATGACCGTGCCGGACCCGTTCGCCGTGGCCCCGCGCGTGCATCTGGCGCTGGCGCAGCACCCCCGGCCGCGGCGCGCGCTGCTGGTCGGCGCCGCGATGCTGGGGGCGCTCGACGAGATCTACGCCCACGGCATCGAGCAGCTCGACGCGGCGGAGCTCGATCCAGCGCTGCTCGAGCGGATCGGCGCCACGCTCGGCGAGCCGGCCCAGACCCGGCTGCGCTCAGGCGCGCTGCGGCTGATCGGCCGCGACGTGCGGCGCCTCGTGCGCGACAGCGACCGCCGCTACGACCTGGTCGTAGTCGACCTGCCGCCACCGACCACGGCCATGGTCAACCGCGCCTTCACCGTCGAGTTCTTCGCCCAGGTCAGGCGCCTGCTGGCGGCCGAGGGGGCGCTGGTGGTGATGATGCCGTCGACCGAGGCCTTCTTCGGGCCGGCCGCGATCAGCCCGCCGGCGTCGATCTGGGCCGCCCTCGGTCGGGTGTTCGAGCACCGGGTCGCCACGCCGGGCGCGGACGGAATCCTGGCTGCGGCCGAGGCCCCGGGCGTGGTCACCGCAGATCCCGCGGTGCTGGCCCGGCGCTTTGGCGACCGCGGCGTGCAGTCGAGCTACTTCGCCGCCGGAGACTATGCGCTGCGGGTCGGCTGCGAGCGCTCCGCCGAGCTACGCGCCGCGCTCGAGCGGGCGGCGGCACCCGTCAACAGCGACCGGCGGCCGATCAGCTACTACCGCAACCTCATCCTGTTCGGCCACTACACCTCTCCGGCGCTGGCGGTCCTGCTGCGCGATCTCGAGCGCCTGAGCGCGCCGATCGGCGCCGGTGTGCTGATCGCCCTCGGTGCGCTCGCCGCCTGGTTGCGGCGCCGGCGGTCGCGCCGGCCGCGGTCGCCGGCGCTGCCGGCGCTGCTGGCCATCTTCACCAGCGGCCTGCTCGGCACCGCGGAGAGCATCGCCCTGCTGTACGCCTTTCAGAACTGCCTCGGCGTCGTCTACAACGGGCTGGCCGCCCTGGTCGGGCTGTTCATGTTCGGGCTGGCCGCCGGCAGTCTCGCGCTCGCTCACCTGCTCGAGCGCCGGCGCATCACCGCCCCCAAGGCCCTGGTATGGAGCGAGGCCGGCAACCTGGCGCTGGCGCTGTTGCTCGGCGGTGCGCTCGTGTTCGCCGCGCGGCTCGGGCCGGTCGCCGCGGTCCTGGTGATCGCCGCCTCGCTGGTGTTCGGCGGCGCCGGTGTGGGCGCGGCCTTCACCGCGGCCGCGGCGGTGCTGCGCGATCGCGTCGCCATCTCGGCCGGACAGATCGATGCCGCCGATTGCCTGGGCGCGGCGGTCGGTGCGCTGGCCACCGGGATCGTGGCGCTGCCGCTGTTCGGAGCGGTCGGGACGGCGCTGCTGCTGGCAGCGCTCAAGCTCGCGTCGCTGCTGGTGGTGGCGACCGATCGCGCGCTGCGCCCCGCGGCCGGCGTGCCACCAGCCGTCAAACCGGACGCCGCGTCCAATTGACAACCCGTTGACCCCTTGATACTTAAGAAACCATGCGAGTTTCTAAAGTTTCCAAGGCGCAGATCATCGAGCGCGCCCGGAGCGAGTTCATCTCACGCGGCTTCAACGCGGTGCGGATCGATGACATCGCAGCCGCGCTCGGCATGAGCAAGAAGACCTTCTATCGGCATTTCGCGAGCAAGGAGGATTTGGTGCGCGCGGTGGTGGTGGCGACGATGGACGGCATCTTCGCTGACGCGGTCGAGATCATCGATGGCACGGGCGGCGCATTTGCCAAGATCAACGCGCTGATCGAGGGCATCACCAGGCGCCTGGCCGCGCTCTCGCCGGGAGCGCCGGCCGAGTTGCAGCGCAGCTTTCCGGCGGTATTTGAAGAGATGATGGCGCGCCGTCACAAATTCCTGCAGCGTTACGTCGCGGTGATCGCCAACGGTCAGCGCCGGCGCGAGGTGCGGCGCGATTACTCGCCGCAGGCCCTGTGCTCGGCGACGGTGGCGGTGATCGAGGCGCTCGGCCAACCTTCTTTTTTTGAGCGAAGCGGGCTTGACCTGACCGAAACTGCGGGGCTCATCAGGGATTTTCTGATCGGCGGTCTGAGCTCGCGACGGCGGGAGGTGCCGCGATGAACGGACTGGAACGGCTGGCCCGGCCAGCGTTGGCCCTCGTCGCGCTGACGGCCGCGGGTTGTGCGCGCTGCGGCGACGCCGACGACGGCGCCGCGGTCGGCTACGGCGCGGTCGAGGCGACCGAGGTGCGGGTGGCGCCGCTGATCGGAGGCACCATCCTGTCGATCTGCTGCCAAGAAGGGGTCGCCGTCCAGGCCGGCGACGTGCTGGTCGCGATCGACACCACCGACCTCGAGCTGCAACTGCAGCAGGCCGAGGCGGCGGTGCGCGTCGCTGCAGCGCGCGAGCGGCTGATCCGCGGGGCCGCGCGGAGCGAGGACCTGCAGAGCGCGGCGCAGGCGGTGCGCGCGGCGCAGGTGCAGCTCGAGACGGCCAAGCGCGAGCAGGCGCGTATCGACAAGCTCTACCAGAGCGGCGCGGTCACGCCCAAGCAGGTCGACGACGCGCGCGCCGGCGTCGATCTGGCCACGGCCAAGCTCGAGCAGGGACAGGCCATGCTCGACAAGCTGCAGCACGGTGCTCGCAGCGAGGAGATCCAGGGCGTACGGGCGGCGCGCGAGCAGGCCGAGGCAGCGGTGGAGCTGCTCAGGACCAACATCGGCCGCGGCGAGGTAAAGGCGCCCATCGCCGGCCGCGTGCTGTACCGGCTGGCCGAGCCGGGCGAGGTGGCGCGGCCCGGCCTACCGATGCTGGTGCTGGTCGATCTGGCGCGTCCCTATGTCGACGTCTATCTCCCCGAGCCGCGCATCGGAGAGATCAGCGTCGGCGGGCACGCCAGCGTCGTGGCCGATGCGTTCCCGGATCGCGTCTACCCGGCCCGGGTCGCCCACGTCAGCGATCAGGCCGAGTTCACGCCCAAGAACGTGCAGACCGCCGAGCAGCGGTCGCGGCTGGTGTTCAAGGTGCGGCTCGACGTCGACAACGCCGACCTGAGCCTCAAGCCGGGCATGCCGGCGCGCGCCACCTTCGACGGCGATTCGGCCGCGACCGGCCCGGCGCGTTAGGCGCGGCCATGGAACAGACCGCCGATTTGGCAGCGGTGCTCGACGGTGTGCACTACGCCTACGCCGGCGCGCACGGCGCGGCACCGACGCCGGCGCTGACCGGCCTGGGCTTTGCGGTGCGCCGCGGCGAGATGTTCGGGCTGGTCGGCCCGGACGGCGCGGGCAAGACCACCTCGATCCGCCTGCTGCTCGGCCTGCTGCGAGCCGACCGCGGCCGGGTGCGGACGCTCGGCCATGACCCGGTGGCAGAGGCCGGCTACGTCAAGAGCCACGTCGGCTACCTGTCGCAGCGCTTCACCCTGTACGGCGACCTGACGGTGGCCGAGAACATCGAGTTCTTCGGCGAGATCCACCGCGTGCGCGACATGCGCGAGCAGATGCAGCGGTTGCTCGACTTCACTCTGCTCGGCCCCTACCGGCGCCGCCGCGCCGACCAGCTCTCGGGCGGCATGCAGAAGAAGCTGGCGCTCGCCTGCACCCTGATCCACCGGCCGCAGCTCATCCTGCTCGACGAGCCGACCACCGGCGTCGACCCGATCTCGCGCCGCGAGTTCTGGACCCTGCTGCACACGCTGATCCGCGACGGCGTCACCGTGCTGCTCACCACCCCCTACCTGGACGAGGCCGAGCGCTGCACGCGGGTGGCTCTGGTGCGCGGCGGCCGCACCCTGGTCGAGGACGATCCGGTTCGGCTGCGCCAGACCTACGGCCGCCCCACCATCGAGGTGGTCTGCGATCCGGTGCGCGTCGGCCGCGACCTGCTGGCCGCGTCGTCGCGGGTGGCCGAGGTGCAGTTGTTCGGCGACCGGCTGCACGCGGTGCCAGTCGCCGCTGACGACGGGTTGACCGATCTGGTCGCCGATCTCGCCGCGCAGGGCGTGCAGGTCCACCACCAGCGGCCGGTGGTGCCCTCGCTCGAGGACGTCTTCATCACGCTGGTGCGGCACGACCAGGGCGCCGCCGGGGCCGCGCCATGAGCGCCGCGATCGAGGTGTCCGGCCTGGTCAAGCGGTTTGGGTCTTTCGCCGCGGTCGACGGGGTCGACTTCAGCGTGGAGCGAGGCGCGATCTTCGGTCTGCTCGGCCCCAACGGCGCCGGCAAGTCGACCATCATCCGCATCCTGTGCGGCCTGCTGCGCGCCAGCGGCGGCCAGGCGCGGGTGGCCGAGGTCGACGTGGTCAAGCGGCCGGACCAGGTCAAGCCGCGCATCGGCTACATGTCTCAGCGCTTCAGCCTTTACCGCGACCTGACGGTCGACCAGAATATCGCGTTTTACGGCGGCGTCTACGGCCTCGACCGCCAGGCGCTGCGGCAGCGCCGCGACTGGGCGCTCGACGTGGCTGGCCTGACCGATCGCGCCGCCGTGCTGGCGGGCGACCTGGCCGGCGGCTATGCGCAGCGGCTGGCGCTGGTGTGCGCGCTGCTGCACGAGCCCGAGGTGGTGTTTCTCGACGAGCCGACCGGCGGCGTCGACCCGCTGATGCGGCGCGCCTTTTTCGCGCTGATCGAGCAACTGGCCGCGGCCGGCACCACCGTGCTGCTGACCACCCACTTTCTCGACGAGGCCGAGTATTGCCACCGGATCGCGCTGATCGCGCGCGGCAAGCTGATCGCGCAGGGCACACCGACCCAGCTCAAGCAGCAGCTCGCAGACCGCCTCTTGCTCGAGGTCCGCAGCGATGACCCGGCGGCAGCGCTGGCGGCGGCGCGCGGCATCGCCGGCGTCGACGAGGTGACGCTGCACGGCGCCGGCCTGCATGTCTTCTGGCAGCCCGGCACGACCGAGGCCGCGGCCAGCGCCGCGCTGGCGCAGGCGTTCCATGCCGCCCAGGTGCCAGCCGGAGCGGCGCAACCAACCACACCCAGCCTCGAGGATGTCTTCATTTCGCTGGCGCGCGGGGTCGAGCGATGACCGTCGCCGCCGTCGCCAAGAAGGAATTTCGCCAGCTCGGCCGCGATTCGCGCACCCTGGTGTTCTTGGTCTTCGTGCCGATGCTGATGCTGCTGATGTTCGGTTATGTGCTCAGCTTCGACGTCAAGCACATCTCGCTGGCCGTGGTCGACCAGGACCGCACCCCGCACAGCCGCGCCCTGATGCAGGCGCTGACCAACAACGAGTACTTCGACCTGAGAGCTACACCCGACGACGGCAACGCGGCCATGGAGCTGCTCGATCGCGGCGAGGCCACGCTGGCGCTGGTCATCCCGCCTGGCCTGGGCGCCGCGATCGCGGGCGGCGGTGCGCCGACGGTGCAGGCGATCGCCGACGCCAGCAACGCCAATGCCGCGCAGACCGCGCTCGCCTACGTCGAGGCCTTTGCCCGCATGTACGGCCTGACCCTGCTCGAGCGCAGCGGTGCCGTCATGGAGCCGCCGGTCAGCATGCTCCAGACCGTGCTCTACAATCCCGAGCTCAAGAGCGATCGCTTCCTGGTGCCGGGGCTGATCGCCTTTATCCTGATGGTCTCCTGCGCGGTCGCCACCTCGCTCTCGGTCGTGCGCGAGCGCGAGACCGGCACCATGGAGCAGGTGCTGGTGTCGCCGCTGACGCCGGGCCAGGTGATCCTGGGCAAGGCGCTGCCCTACTCGGTGGTCGCGATCGCGGCGCTGGTGCTGATCCTGCTGACCAGCGTCACCGTGTTTGGCGTAGAGATCCGCGGCAGCCTGGTCTGGCTGGCCATCTGCTCGCTGGTCTTCATCGTCGGCGCTCAGGGCTTTGGCTTGCTGATCTCGACCGCCACGTCGAGCCAGCAGCTCGCGTTCATGCTGTCGGCGCTGCTGACCCTGCTGCCGACCTTTTTGCTGTCTGGTTTTGCCTTTCCGATCCGCGCCATGCCGCTCGCCGTGCAGCTCATCACCTACGCCGTGCCCGGGCGCTACTTCATCGCGCTGCTGCGCGCCATCATCCTGCGCGGCGTCGGCCCCGAGGTGTTCTGGCCCAACCTGCTGGCGCTGGTGATCTTCGCCGCGCTGATGCTGGGCATCTCGAGCGCACGGCTCAGGCGGGTGCGGCTATGAGCCGCCGTCGCCCGCGCTGGCGGCCGCTGGCCGGCCTGCCGCAGATGATGCGCAAGGAGATGCTCCAGTTGCGGCAGGACCGCAAGATGCTGCCGCTGACCTTCGTGGCGCCGGTGCTGCAGTTGCTGGTGTTTGGCTATGCCGCGGTGCTCGACGTAACCGAGGCGCGGGTGGCGATGGTCGACCGCGACCGCAGCCCGGCCAGCCGCCAGCTCGCAGCGCGGCTCGAGGCCGCCGACAACATGACCGTGACCGCCTCGGTGGAGGACGAGCGCGAGGCGTTGCGCCGCATCGAGCGCGGCGACAACGACCTGATCGTGACCGTGCCGCGCGGCTACGGCCGCGCCCTGGTCGCCGGCAGGTCGGCGACCGTGCACGCGACCATCGACGGCTCGGACGCGGTGGCCGCCGGCCTGGGTGCGGCCTACGCGGCGGCGGTGGTGGCGCAGACCGCAAGCGAGCTGGCCATGGCGCGCCTGGCCAGCGCCGGCGTGTCCGTGCCGACGGTCAACGTGCGGCCCAAGGTGCTCTACAACCCGGCGCTCATCATGCGCAACTTCATGGTGCCTGCGATTCTCGCGCTGATCCTGGTCATCTTCACCTCGGTGCTCACCGCCGTGGCGCTGGTGCGCGAGAAGGAGGTGGGCACGCTCGAGCAACTGATCGTGACTCCGATCTCGGCCACCGCGCTGCTGCTCGGCAAGCTGCTGCCGTTCGTGTTGATCGGACTGATCCAGTCGACGCTGGTCGTCGTCGTCGCCACCTGGTGGTTCGAGGTGCCGCTGCGCGGCAGCCTGTTGCTGCTCTATGCGCTGATGTCGCTGTTCATCCTCAACACGCTGGCGATCGGCCTCTTCGTCAGCACCATCTCGCGCACCCAGCAACAGGCGATGCTGACGACCATCTTCTTCTTCTTGCTGCCGATGATGTTTCTGTCGGGCTTCGTCTTCCCGATCGAGAACATGCCGCCGTTCTTCCAGAAGGTGAGCTACATCATCCCGCTGCGCTACTTTTTGACCATCGTGCGCGGCGTCTTTCTCAAGGGCGTCGGCATCCGCGAGCTGTGGTTCGAGGCGACCATGCTGGCCGCGATCGGGATGCTGCTCTTCGGCGGCGCCGTGCTGCGCTTCCGCAAGCGGCTGGATTGACCGGGCCGGGGGCGGGCTGGGCGGGCGCGCGGTCTCCGATCACTCGGGGATGTTTCGACCCGGCGTCGGCGGAGGCGATTCGCCCGTGGGCGGCAGGTTGGAGCTGTCGATGAGCAGATAGGAAAAAGCCGTCTGACCGGCATTCTCCTGCTCGGTCAAGATCTCTTTGAAGCGCGCGTACTCCTGCTCCTTGATCACCTGGCAGCCGGCCGAATAGCCATTGACGTGTTCGCCGCTGCCGCCGGGATGAAACTGGATGCCCCAGCCGGAGCTCTTGGTCTGATTGTCGCGCTCGTCCTCCGAGATCACGCCGTCGTAGTTGTTGTCAAAATTGACCTGGATGTCGCCGCTCTGCCGCAGCCCCTTGTCGTCCAGCGGTACGTCTCCGATCTTCCAGGTGTCCTCGTAAAAACCGTCGGCGAGGTGGCTCACGCCCCAGTCCCCGTCGTTGTCGGTACCGCCATAGGGCGACAGCTCGTTGCCTTTATCGTCCGTCTTTCGCGTGCCGTCTGCGTTGGTCACCGCGGCGATGGGATCGAAGGCGCCGGCGTCGGTGCTGGCGGTAAACGACTCGACCTGCGGCTCGCCGTCGACCATGCGGCAGACGAAGATGGTGTCGTCGTAGACGTTGCCCTCGCCCTCGACCGGCTTGCCATCCTGCAAGCTGCGCACGCCTATGATGTTGGCCTCGGCGCCCTCCTTCCAGGTGCCGCCCTGGCTCTCGACCAGATCCTTGAAATAGTTGTACTGCTGCTCCTGTGTCATGGTGCTCAGGTCGACCTGCCCGGTGCCGGGGGTGCTCTGGGTGCCCGTCGTTCCCTGAGCCCCGGCAGTCTGCTGCGATTTGTTGTAGTCGTTCCAGATCGCCTGGCGGTCGTCGAGCGGGATGTTGTTCCAGCGCCCCCCGCCAAAGCCGGGAGGTGGCTGGTTGATGTTGGTCGTGGTGGGGGTGGTCTGAGCGGCGGCCTGGGCCGGCGCCGCGGTGTCCGGCGTGGCGGTGCTGTTCGCGGTCTTCTGCTCGGCGGGCGCTTTGGAGCCGTTGATCTTGTCCGCCAGCGCGCCCTTGAACACGACCTGGTCGCCCGGCTTGAGCACGTAGGCCTGCGAGTACGGTATCTCTTGGCCGTTCTTGGTATGGATGGTCGCCTGATCGCCGAGCTTGTTCCACTGCGATTCGCCGACGCCGAGCTTGTTGAGAATGAGCTGGCGGCTGTCGCCCGATTGCACGGTGTAGACGTGCTCGGACGCTGCCGGCTGCGCCGAGGAAGAGGTGGCGCTGGAACTCTGGGCGCTGCTCGCGTTGGCGCTGCTCAGAAAGCCCAGCATGCCGCCGCCCGCTGGCGCCGCGCTGGTCGAGGCAGGAGCCTGGGCTGGCGCGCGATAGGGATTGACCGGTCCATTGCGGCGCTCGAATCCGTCGGCCTGCCGGGCCTGCTGGGCAGCGGTCCCACCTGTCGACGTCGCCGGTCTGCTCTCGGTCGTCGTCGCCGGTTTGGTAGTGGGGGTCTGAGGTTTCGGGGGAGTCGTGGGGCGCCGGACCGAGCTCCCGCCATCCTTTATGACTGCCATCGCTGCCTCCGAGATCCGCTCCAAGGACTATTATCGCCCAATGCCATGGTTTGTGTCTTTTTAGGCAGGTGAGGGCCGGTCGCTGGTGTCCGGCGGATCCGAGCTCGCCGCATCTTCAATAGAGAAGATCCCGATCGTCCGGCTGCGCTGTCGGCGGCGATGGGTTCGTGGGCGGCAGGTTGGAGCTGTCGATCAAAAGATAAGAGTAGGCGGTCTGGCCGTGGTTCTGTGACGAGTCGCGCAGGATGTCCTCAAAACCCTGCCACTCGTCGTTCTTGATCACCTGGCAACCGGCTGACCAGCGGCCCACCTTGCCGTCGTCGTAGCCCACCTCGGCCGGGTGGAACTGGATGCCCCAGCTTGCGCCCTTGGTCTGGCTGTCGCGCTCGTCCTCCGAGATCACGCCGTCGTAGTTGTTGTCAAAGTGGACCTGGATATCGCCGTTCTGGCGCAGGCCGAGGTCGGTCTCAACCGTGGCGCCGGCCTTCCAGGTGTCCTCGTAGAAGCCATCGGCGAGGTGGCTCACTCCCCAGTCGCCGTCGTTGTCATATCCACCGTAATCGTCGGTCCCGCTGGGAGTGAAGGCGCCGGCGTCGGTGCTGGCGGTAAAGGCCTTGACCTCGGGTTGACCGTCGACCATGCGCACGGCGTAGATGGTGTCGTCGTAGGTGTTGGCTTCGCCTTCGACCGGCTGGCCGTCCTGGAAGCTGCGGATGCCGATCAGGTTGACCTGGCCGTCCTCAGACTTCCAGGTGCCGCCCTGGCTCTCGACCAAATTCTTGAAGTAGTTGTACTGCTGCTCCTGGGTCAGGTTGTTGAGGTTGACTTCACCGGTCCCGGGCGCGCCCATGGTCGGCGTCGTGGCCTGGGTGCCGGTCGTCTGCGATTTGTTGTACTCGTCCCAGATCGACTGGCGGTCGTCGGGCGGGATGCTGTTCCAGCGCTCCGCGTTGAAGCCGGGAGGTGGCTTATCGACATTGGCTGTCGGGGGAGTGGTCTGAGCGGCCGGGGGCTGGGTCGTCGCCGGGGGCTGCGTCGTCGCCGGGGGCTGCGTCGTCGCCGGGGGCTGGGTCGTCGCCGGGGGCGGGTTGGCTGCTGCCGGCGCCTGGCCGCCGTTGGCGTCGGTGATCCGATTCGCTGCCTCGCCCCGGAACACGATCTGGTCGCCGGTCTGCAGCACGTAGGCCTGCGACAACGGGATCTCGCGGCCGGTCCTGGTGCGGATGATGGCGTCATCGCCGAGCTTGTTCCAGTCGCCGCCCGGCAGACCCATGTTCTTCATCGCGTACTCGCGGCAGTCGCCCGGCTTAACGGTGTAGGTGTACTCGGTCGAGGTCGTGCTCTGGTTTGCAGTCGTGGTCTGCGCCGCGGTCGATGATCCAGCGCCGGTGTTGAGCACGCCGCCGGCATTGGCGCTGCTTCTGGCGGCCGCGAGCATGCGCGCCAACTCCGGGTCGTCAGGGATCGGGGTGGGGCTGGTCGCCGGACGGCCCGGAGCGGTCGTCCCGTTGCGGCGCTCGAAGGCGTCGCTGTTGCGGGCCTGTTGGGTCGCGGTGGTGCTGGTTGTGGTGGTGGTCGGTTTGCTGTCTGTGGTTGTCGCCGGTTTGGTCGTGGTCGTCGTGGTGCGACGTGTCGAGCCGCCGCCGTCCATGATGATCGCCATATCAGCCTCCGATCCCCCAGTACCATGATTATCGGCAATGCTCGTAGCAGGTGCTCGAAAATCACCGCAATCTTCGATGTTTATTGGTGATTTTAATCACAGAGAGCAGTGCCGGCGCTCACAGCATCTGCGACAGCCTCCAGGCGGGCACGGTGGGCGCCGCCTGCTGCTTGGCCGCCTCGATCGCGACAAAGCTCGGCTCGCCGGCCTGCTTGGCGAAGAAGACCGCAAGCTGATCGCGGCTCATCTCGACCGCTCCGCCCGAGAACATCGGGTCGGCCACCAGGTAGTTGCCGTCGCTGGTCTTGCCGAGCACGGCGATGAAGTGGCCATTGCCGCCCCCGGCATAACTGCCCGCGACCCCGGAGTTGGAAAACTGGCTGCGCCAGGTGCCGCTGATGTTGCCCTCGACCACGGCGGTCTGGCCGGCGTTGAGCGCGGCGTCGAGCTCGTTCCAGCCTTTCTCGTGGGAGGTGGTGATGCCGGCCTGGGCCGCGCCGGTCACCACTTCGTCGATGTTGGTCAGGTCGCTGTCATTGTCGAGCAACCGCACCTCTTTGCCGTTGGCGTCAGTGACATGTTTGTAGGAGCGCTCGTCCAGGTTGGGGTACATCAGGCCGCGCGCGTAGTCGATCTGCTGCTCGCTGTTGAGCCCGGGCGGCATCTTGCCCGCGACCTGGAGGGCCATCGCCAGGCTGGTCGGGCCGCAGTTGTTGCTGACGTTGGACTTGTCATAGTACTGGTTGAAGTCGGTGTTGTACTGGTTGAGAAAGACCTTGTTTGCCTCCTCGACCGTGCGCGGCGCGGTGCCGCTCGGCGGCGCCGGGTTGACGGCCCAGTCGCGCAGCGCGATCTTGCGGTACTTGAGCAGCTCCTTGGAGTCGACCCCGAGCTCATCGCAGGTGGTGTAAAAGGTGTTGGAGCTCCACGTCTTGTTGACCAGATCCTGCACGGTCTTCACGTCCGGATTGGCGATCAGGTAGTCGTGCAGCTTCTCGTTCTTGGTCGTCTCGCCAGGCGCCAGGTCGGCCTGGCGGTTCGCCTGTTCCTTCCAGATGTCGGCGCGATCCTCGGGTGACAGGCGGCGCCAGACGGTCGAGTCAATGGTGCTGCCCGGGGGCGGCGAGGG
>JAFGSX010000220.1 GCA_016934455.1 Deltaproteobacteria bacterium | reverse complement strand
GCCGCCATGGCGCCGACGGCGACCGCGGTGACCAGCGCCACCAGCCGGGCCTCGGTCAGGATGCGCACCCGACCGCTCACCGGAGCACCACCAGCCGCCACCACGGCCCCAGCTCGCGCACCTCGCGCACGCGCGGCGCCACGCACTGGTATTTGGTGATGTGCAGCATGACGTGCTCTCCGGGTGGCAGATCGGAGATGTCGCAGGGCAGATCGAGGCGGTGCGGCGCGATCGGCAGCGGGGAGAAATAGTAGTACACCGAGGGCGTCATGTAGAGCGGCCGCTCCCAGTTGCTCTGGTCGATCACCAGCCGTGCCGGTGGCTGGCGCTGCCACAGCGCTGCGTAGTAGGCAAAGTTGTCCACCGGGTAGTCGCGCCAGGCGAACTGCGCGCTGCGCTTGAGCCCGCCGCCGAGCAGCGCCACCAGCGCCAGCGCGGTCAGCGTCGACGGCAGCCAGCGCCCGACGCGGCTCTCCCAGCGCGGTCGGTTCCGCAGCAGCAGCGGCACGGCCCGGCGGACCGCGATCCAGAGAAAGAGCGCGCCGAGTGCCACCGCCAGCGAGGTCTGCCACGGGAGGCTCGGATCGAGGCTTGCGCTCAGCCCGCCCAGCACGACGACGAACGCCAGCGCGCCGAGCCGCGGCAGGCGGCGCAGCGCGGCGCCTCCGACCACGGTCCCGATCGCCAGCCCGAGCAACGGGATCACCGGCAGCATGTACCAGCCGCGCAGCTTGTCGGAGACGATGCAAAAGACCACCAGATGGCTGGCGAACAGCGCGGCGCAGGCCACCACCAAGAACGCCGGATCCGGAGCGGTCATCGCTGCGAGCGGCTGCGGCGGAGGTGTCCCGGGACCGGTGCGACGGCGGCGCGCGATCAGCAGCAGCAGAGCCACCAGGCAGGCCAGCCCGGCCAACAGGTACCAGGGCTCCACCAGGGTCAAAAACATCTTCCACACGTCGTTGGCGGAGCGGGGACCATGGGTGTCGGGCCCGAGTTTTTTGCCGATCTCCGCCAGCGGTGCGCCGATCCCGGCGTCGGCGACAAAGGCGGCCAGCCACGGCCCGCTGACCAGCAGTGCGCCGCCGAGCAAAGGGCCGAACCGGCGCGCCAGGCGACGCGGTTGACCGGCGATGGCGGGATTGGTCACCAGCTCGGCCACCAGCAGCGCGCCCAGCGGCGCCAGGCCGACCGCGTGCTTGACCAGGATCGCATATCCGATCAACGCGCCGGCCGCGCCGTGCAGCCAGAGCTGCCGCCGCGGATCGGCCGCGGCACGCCCCCGGGCGTCGATCCAGATCGCCGCCAGGAACAGCGCGGTGAGCGTGTTCTCGAGCCAGAACATGCGAGCCATCTCGAGCCATAGCCCCGGTGTAAGCGCGAGCAGGGCGGCCAGAGCGCCGGCCGCGCGGTGGCGGGCGATGGCCGCACCGATCAGGTAAACGAGGAAGATGGCCGCGATGCCCGCCAGCATGGTGGGCAGGCGAACCGCGACCTTGCTTCGGCCAAAGACCTTGATCAGCAGCGCCGGCGGCCAGAGCGCACCCGGTGGCTTGCCCATCCTCCGGTAGTCGCTGAACTGGCCGCGCGGAAAGAGCGGATTGGCGCCGTTGACCAGCTCGAGTGCGGCAGCAGCGTAGAGAGCCTCGTCGGATTTCTCGAGCTTGCGGAGATCCAATCTGTAGAGAAAGAACACGCTGGCGACGACCAGCACCAGCAGCGGCCACAACAGGTGGCGATGGGCCCTGATCCTGGCCAGCAGCATCGCGTACCGTCCGCCGGTCAGCGGTCGACCTCGGGCGCGACCACGTCCAGGGAGGCGATCAGGGCCACCAGGTCGGCGATCATCAGCCCGGGCGAGGCGTGCTCGATGATGGACATCGCCGAGAAGCTACCGGTGCGCACGTGCACCCGATAGGGCAGCTCGGTCCCGTCCGAGATCAGGTAATAGCTCATCTCGCCGCGCGCGCTCTCGATCCGCGCATAGCATTCGCCCGGCGGCGGCTTGATCTTCCTTGGCACCCTGGCGCGGTGCTCGCCCTCAGGCAGCCCGGCTATCGCCTGCCGCAGCAGTTGGATCGACTCCCGCATCTCCTCGATCCGCGCGTAGTAGCGCGCGTAGCAGTCGCCTTCCACGCCGAACGGCCCGCGGCCGACCGGCACCTTGAACTTGAGCTCGGGGTAGACCGAGTACGGCACGTCGCGCCGGAGGTCGAAGTCGACGCCGCTGGCGCGCAGGTTGGGGCCGACCAGCCCGTGGCCGATGACGTCCTGGCGCGACAGCACGGCCACGTTGACCAGGCGGTCGATGTAGATCGGATTGAACGAGATGAGCCGATCGAACTCGTCGATGATCGGCTCCAGCTTGTCGAGCCAGGCGCAGATCTTCTTGTCCAGCCCGGGATGAAAATCGCGGCTGACGCCTCCGATCCAGACGTAGTTGAAGGTCAACCGGGCGCCGCACAGGTACTCCATCAGGTCGTTGAAGGTCTCGCGCTCGCGGATCAGAAACAGAAACGGCGTGTAGGCGCCGATATCCATCGCCATCGAGCCGACCGCGATGAAGTGGCTGGCGATGCGGCACAGCTCGGTGGCGATCACCCGCAGGTATTCGGCGCGCCGCGGCACCTGGAGACCGAGCAGTCGCTCGACCGCCATGGCCCAGCCCTGGTTGGGAAACATCGCGGCGCAGTAGTCGATGCGGTCCGTGTAGGGCATGAATCCCGTGTAGCCGACCTTCTCGGCGATCTTCTCGATGCCGCGGTGGAGATAGCCCACCTCGGGCACCGCGCGCGAGAGCACCTCGCCGTCGGTCTCGACCACGAAGTTGAGCACGCCGTGGGTGGCCGGGTGGTGCGGCCCCATGTTGAGCAACATGAGGCCCTCCCGGGGCTGCTTCCACGACGCGATGGGCGGAAACTCACGCATCTCTGGTCTCGCTGGCCGCTGTCGGCGCGGAAGGAGCTGGCGCCGGGGGCGCCGGCGGTCGGGCCAGCGCGCCGCTGCGCAGGGCGTCGAGTAGGGTCGCCGCCAGCCCGTCCGGATCCTTGTCCGGCCGCCCCGCGATGACGGCCCCGCGGCCGAGCAGCCGGCCGTTCTTGCGGGCCAGCAACGCGCAGACTTGGTCGAGCACGTCGCCGGCGGTCGCCGTGTACACCTCGTAGACGGCGCACGGCAGGCCGCCCAGATCGGGCAGCCGCTCGACAAAGGAGAGGACATTGCCGTCGGTCGCCGCTGCCAGCAGACCCTTGCCGTGAACGCCGATCAGCAGCAGATCGCGGCCGCTCGCCTGCCGCGGGTCGATCTGGTGGACCGCGGCCAGCTCGACGTCGATGTCGGCCAGACCGAGCCGCGCTGCCAGCACCTCGCCGCTGCGCCGCGTCTCCTCGCCGTCGTGGACGAGCAACCCGCGCAGCGGGCGCGAGCGGGCGATCTCGTTCGCGTAGTCGCCGAAGAGGTCGATGGAAAAGGTACGACTCGTCGGCATCCCCTGGTACTGCTCCGGCTCGCGCCAGTCTTTTCGCAGCGGGTGTCCCTCCCAGTCTTCGGGCAGCAGCAGCCGCCGCAGCGCAGGGTGACCCGCGAATCTGACCCCGAGCAGATCGTACATCTCGCGCTCGTACCAACTGGCGGCCGGCCACAGATCGCCGACGGTCTGCACGCCGGGCTCGGCGCGCGGCAGATCGACCTTGAGGACCAGCAGGTGGTGGTGCCGGTAAGACCAGAGATGGTAGGCGACCTGGATCCGATCGGGCGGGAAGTCGGTGGCGGTCAGGATGGAGAGATCGTCGAAGGCGAGCTCCTCGGCGTCGCGCAAAAAGAGCGCCACCGCGGGCAGCGCGGCCGGGTCGACGGCGATCCAGGGATCGAGCGCGTCGGGCTTGGCCTCCCTGATCGCGGCGCCGAAGCGCGTCCGCAGCCGAAGCTCGATCTCCTCGAACTTCATGGCAGCCCCCGCCGGTGGGCGCCGGCCTGGATGTCGCGATCGTCCCAGATGCGCTTGATCCACTCTAGGTCGCCCTTGCGCCACACGTAGGCCAGGCCGATCAGCAGGACCAGGATGAAGACCGCCACCTCGACCGCGGCCACCACCCAGTCGGGGCCCTCGACCCAGCGCCGGTACACCACGCCGATCGGGAAAGTGAAGGCGATCTCGACGTCGAAGACCACGAACACCAGCGCCACGATGTAGAAGCGGGGATTGAAGTTGAACCAGGCGCCGCCGATCGGCATCTCGCCGCACTCGTAGACCGTGCTCTTGGTCGTCATCTTCTTGCGCGGTGCCACCAGACGCTGCAGCACCAGCCCGCCGTAGACGACGACGCAGGCGAGCAGCAGCAGCACCAGCACCACCGTGAAATGAAAAGCCATGACCGCCTCGCCGCTGCCGTTCGCGGCAGCTCGACGCCGCGACGATTAGGTTTCTATGGGCCGTCCCCCCGGGTGTCAAGGCCCTCCGGCGGCGGCGTCGCGCTGATCGGAGCTTGCTTGCCGGGGGCGGCGGCTCTATACCTCCGGTCCGGGATCTGCGCCTGCGAGGTCACATGCTCGTCCCGTACGCCGGCGTCGCGCTGATGATCGCGGTCGCGATCGCGCTGGCAGCGGTCTTCTTGCTCGGCTCGATCTACCTCGGCCCGCGGGCGCCCAATCCGGTCAAGAGCGAGCCCTGGGAGTGCGGGACCGTCTCGGTCGGCAGCGTGCGGCGTCGCTTCAGCGTGCGCTTCTATCTGATCGCCTTGCTCTTCGTCGTGTTCGACGTCGAGATCGTGTTCCTGTTCCCGTGGGCGGTGCTGGCTCGTGAGCTGGGCTGGGCCGGCTTCTCGGCGATGGCGGTGTTCGTGGCGGTCCTCGGCCTCGGCCTCGCCTACGTCTGGAAGCGCGGCGCGCTCGAGTGGGAGTGAGGCGTTGACCGAGTCGGCCGAATCCGACGTGCTCGCCAACGCGGTGATCCCGACCCGCCGCGAGGCCGCCGAGGGCTACCTGCGCGACCTGCTCAACCGGCGGCGCGCGCTGCGCCAGGTCGTCAACTGGTCGCGCAAGTGGTCGCTGTTCCAGTACCCGTTTGTGACCGCCTGTTGCGGCATGGAGTACATGGCGGTGTGGGGGCCGCGCCACGACATCGGCCGCTTTGGTGCCGAGTTTCCGCGCTTCACGCCGCGGCAGTCGGATCTGCTGTTCGTGGTCGGCACCGTCACCCACAAGCAGGCGCCGGTGCTGCTGCGCACCTGGGAGCAGATGGCCGACCCCAAGTGGGTGGTGGCGTTTGGCGTGTGCGCGTCGTCGGGCGGATTCTACAATAATTATTCTGTAGTCCAGGGCATCGACAACATCATCCCGGTCGATGTCTACATTCCGGGTTGCCCGCCGCGGCCCGAGGCCGTGCTCGACGCGCTGATGCTGCTGCAGGAGAAGATCACGCGGGAACAGCCGGCCATTGTCTAGTCTCCGGCAGCCCCGCCGACCCACTGGTCGCCGTCGACCCCGGACAGGTAGGCGTCGAGCACGTTGTACGCCCACACCGCCGCGGTGGCGCCGAGCGTGACGTGACCGACGATGAACTGGGTCTGCGCCAGGTCGTAGCGCTCCTGCAGGTTGCGCTGGAACGCCGGATCGCCGGAGCTGGCGAACCCGTCGTCGGCCGGCTTGTACGGCACGTAGTAGAGCAGGTGGGTGAGCAGTCCGCCCAGCTCGAGACCGAGACCGAGCGCGAGCAGGGTACCGGCGACGCCGGTGAAGACCCAGCCCTTGGTGCTCTCGCGGTTGTAGTGCTGCCCCCAGCCGGGCAGCACCGCCGAGCGGAACGCGGCGTCGCCCCGGGAGCGCAGCACCACCGCGTCGGACGACAGCGCCACCAGGTCGGCCGCCGGCAGCGTCGTCGTGGCGACCCCGTGGACGTGCGCGGTGGCGACCTCGAGCAGCTTGGCGTGAACCTGGTAGTTGTCGCCCAGCAACGCCACCTGGCCCACGACCAGCATGTCGGCGTTGGCGATCTCGCCCAGCTTGACGGCGGTCGCGTCGTCGGTGATCCCGGTCTGCTGCAGCGCCATCTCGTCGAGCACTGCCTTGAGCCGGGCGCGCTCGACCAGGGCCAGCCGGTGGTCGCGCACGAAGGTGGAGGCGATCGCGTCGGCGATCACCAGCCCGAGCCCCTGTTCCTTGGATTTGGGATCCAGCGCGTCGAACGGCACCACGGCGAAGCGCAGATAGCGGGCGTCAACCGGCAGTCTGCGCGCCG
>JAFGSX010000219.1 GCA_016934455.1 Deltaproteobacteria bacterium | reverse complement strand
TTTCGCTCCCGGTCGAACGGCCCGCCGGGCGCGGCGTGCAGCGCGAAGAAGCTGAAGGTGGCCACCACGAACACCACGATCACGGTCGAGCCAAGACGGCGGAGCAGAAAGCGAGTCATTGTTGCCCCCAGTTCTCGTCGATGCGCCAGTCGCGCACCATCAACGTCACGTTTTGCACATAGGGCTTGGCAAGCACGAAGTCGTTGCGCTGCATGCCGATCGGGATCACGGCCACCTCGCGCGCCAGGATCTCCTCGGCTTGCCTCATCAGTTCGAGCCGTCTCCGCTGGTCCGCGATCTGTGAGGCCTGTGCGAAAAGTCGCTCGTATTCTTCGCTGCAAAAGTGGCCGTAGTTGAACGAGCTGCCGCACCTGAACAAGGTGAGCCACGCGCTCTCGACGTCGGGAACCCGGTCTGCCCAATCGAGAACAAAGGCATCGCTGTTCGCCGACGGATCGGCCCAGTACGATTTGATGTCCTGGGTGCGCACTTCCACGGCGAGCCCCAGGTTCTGCTGCCACTGCCTGGCCGCCCACTCCGCCTGTTTGATGAAGCGGGGACGATTCCCGACGTTGATGACGATGCGCTCAGGAACCCCATGGCGACTGCGAGACGCTGCCAGCTCCGCGCGCGCTTCGTCCGGATGGAATCCCAACGGCTGTGGAGGCACGTAGCAGAGCTTGCCCGGCGCCACGATGAGGGCCACGCCCGGTGTGTCCGGCGCCACGTTGCACAGAACACGCTCGTCGACAGTGAGCTCGGCAACGGGACGGCCGGGCGTCCACTGACCGGTGGCTCGAAATGCCGACAACGCGCGCGAGAGCTGGCTGACATCCAGAGCCAGGGCGAGTGCGCGACGGAGACCATGGTCGGTGAGCCGCTGCATGTTGAGGCCGATGGCCGAGGTCCAGAGCTGAAAGCGCGGTCTCACGTCGCGCACGCGCGGCCGGCCAGTGTCGTCGAAGAGCAGGCCGGCGTTGAGGAACACGCTGGTGCTCGTCTCGTGGACGTCGCACTGCCCGGCCAGGTACTTGTAGAAAGTCGAGCCCGCCCCGTAGTCGAGCACCAGGTGCTCGATCGCCACGTGGTCGCGGTCCCAGAACGTGCCAGAGCGCGCGAGCTCGAGCCGACTGTGCTCGAGCCAAGACTTGAGATGATACGCACCGCTGGTCACGATGTGCTCGGGGTAAAACCAGGTGCGCGGCCAGCGCGCGACCGCTTCACGCGGCACCACGAGGCCGACACATTCGACCGCCATCGTCATCAACAGCGTGGGAGTCGGCGCCTCGGTCTCGATGATGAGCGTGTGGAGATCAGGCGCTCGTATTCCGACGATCTCGGGCGTCGAAAGCAGCACCTTACCGGGCAACGAGCCGGTCCGTCGGCTGGCCGCAGGATCGTCGAGGCTTGCCACCGCGTAACTGAGCTCGCCGTTCGGGATTGTGAGCGCTTCGCGCGGCACCCACCCATATCGACCTTCGCCGCCGGGCCTGAACACGTAGCCACGCTGACCCGACTGATCGAACTCTTCGAGATAGACCTCTTCGCCAGCATGAAGTTCGCCGACGACCTCGCTTGCATCGTCGGGCCACAGCAGCAACGCGACGTCGTGCTCAACGTGGCGCAGATCCGGATCCAGCAAAGGCGGCGCCTGCTCGACCAACTCGACCACGTCACCGACGTGAAAGGGCGAGGCCTCGACCGTCACCAGACGGGCCCTGCCTGCGTTGAATGCCTTGGCATGCCGGATCGCCCACTGGTATTCGGCGGTCGTCGCAGCTGTGCGTGCGCGCAGCACGCGGACCATCGAGTAGCGCACATCTTCGGCCGTGATCGCGCGACCGTTCGAGAAACGCGCATCGGTTCGCAGGTGAAACGTGAAGACGCGCTGGTCGGCGGAGACCTCCCACGACTCGGCGAGCGACGGCCGCGGCTCGGAGTTGGGTCCCGGCACGACGAGTCCGTCGTGCAGCTGGTAGCTGATCAGAAAATCGGGATAGAGCGACACCATTGCCGGGTCGAGGGTTGTCGGGTCGAACGGGCACCAGCGCACGTGCCCCGGCTTGGGCGGCTTGACATGGCCGAGGTAAGGCCCGCTCGTGTCGATGCAGCCGAGGAGTGAAGCAGCGACGATAACGATCGCCGCGCGCACCCCGAGCACTCTGACCGCGCCCGTCGTCACTGGTCCCCCTGCCAGTTCTCGTCGATGCGCCAGTCGGCCACGTACCAGCCGATGTTCTTCATGTACGGCTTGGCGAGCGCGAACCCGTACCGCGGCATGCCGATGGGAATGATCGGCAGCTCGCGCTGCAAGACCTCTTCAGCCCGGCGCACCAGGGCCATCCGTTCAGCCGGGTGCGCGCTTGCTGCCGCCCGGTCGAGCAGTCCCTCGAATTCGTCGTCGCAAAACCCTGAATAATTGGTCGGCGACTTGCACCTGAACCAACCCAGCCAGTACGTCTCAGGGTCGATGATTTGCACAAAAATCTGTCGAGCAGCGTCTGCCGAGTTGAGAGGATCGACTGCGAAGGTTTTGGAATCCTCGCTTCTGATCTCGACCTCGATGCCGAGGTACTTCTTCCACTGCTTAGCGACCCACTCGGCGTATTTGATGCTGTGTGCCTGGGCTGACGTCTTGAAGATGATCTTGTCGGGCACTGCGCCGCGTGCGCGCGCACCTGCCAACTCAGCGAGCGCCTCGTCAGGGTGAAAGCCGAGCGGCGGCGGCGGCACGTAGCACATGCGGCCCGGTATCAAAACGGCCGCCACTCCAGGCGTGTCCGGCTGCACGCCGCACAGTGAGCGGTCCTCGGGTAAAAGCTCAGAGATCGGCAGGCCGGGTGTCCACTGCCCGGTAGGCTGAAATCCGGGCCAGACGTGCGAGAACTCGCTGACGTTGAGCGCCAGCGCGAGCGCTCGCCGCAATCCCCGATCGCTCAGGCGCTGCAGGTTGAGCGCTACGCCGGCCGAGCTGGGATTGAAGAGAAGGCGCACGTCGCGTGCGCGCGGCTGGCCGGACGCGTCGAACAGCAGAGCCCCGACAGCCTGCGGAAACGCCATCGACGAGAGCGCGTCACAGTCGCCGGAAAGGTATTGGCTTAATGCCGAGGCATAGCCCGCGCGAACAGTCAGCCGCTCGAATGCTACCCGCTCGCGGTCCCAGTACGTCTCCGACCGCTTCAGCTCGAGCCGATCGCGCGCCAGCCACGAAAGCAGGTGAAACGCGCCGCTGGTCACGATGCGATCCGGCCGCGTCCAGGAGCGCGGCCAGCGCGAGATGGTTTCGCGCGGCATGATGAACAGAGTCGTGGTAAGCCCCGCGACGAGGAGCGGGTGCGGCCCCTCGGTCTCGATGACCAGCGTGAATGGATCGGGCGCGCGGACGCCGACAATGTCTGGTGAAGGCTTTAGCTCGGCGCCGCGCAAGAAACCGGTACGTTGTAGCCCGGGTGGATCGTCTGCGCTGGCGACCGGGTAGCGCACGTCGGCGTTGGGATTGGAGAGCGCCGAGGCCGCCACCCAGCCATACATGCCCTCGCCGCCAGGCCAGTAGACGTAGGCGCGATCGGTCCGGTCATCGACCTCGACGAGCTTCACCTCTGTCCTGTCTGGCAGCGTGCCGAAGATTTCGCTCGCGTCGTCGGGCCAGGCGCGGAGCGCAACGCTGGTCGCGATTTGGCGCAGGTCCGGGTCTGGCAAAGCCGGTGTCTGCTCGACCAGTTCGACCACGTCGCCAGCGTGAAACGGCGGCGCTTCCACCGCGGACCTTCGCGCCTTGCCGGCATTGAAGATTCTGGCATGCCGGATCGGAAGCAAAGACTCGGCGCCGGTCGCGGCGGTCAGCGGATGCAGCACGCGGACGATCGAGTAGCGCACGTCCTCGGCCGTGATCGGCCGGCCATTGGAGAAGCGCGCGTCTCGACGGAGATGAAATGTGAAGACGCGCTGGTCGGGCGTAGTATCCCAGGACGTCGCAAGCGCCGGGATCGGCTCGAGGTGCGCGCCCTGCGCCACCAGCGCATCGAACATCTGCGCAAAGATCTCCCACGACGATGCCAGGTGAAAGTGGGCTGGATCGAGCGAGTCCGGGTCGTTTTCGCACCAGGTGACATGCCCAGGCTCGGGCTGCCGCACGCGGCCAAGATATGGACCGCTGGTGTCGACGCAGCCGACGAGCGCAATGACGACCACGCCGACCGTTACAGCGAAGAGCGCCGAGCGCACACCGCGCAATCTAGCCGCGCCCCTTGTCACGGCTCCCCCTGCCAGTTCTCGTCGATGCGCCAGTCGGCCGCATACCAGCCGACGTTCTTCATGTACGGCTTGGCGAGCACGAACCCGGCCCGCGGCATACCGAGCGGCGCGATCACGACCTCGCGCTGCAGCAACTCTTCTGCCTGGCGCATCAGGACCAGGCGCTCTTTCATGTCGGGGAGTTGCTCGGCTCGCGCGAATAGGTGGTCGTATTCTTCGAGACAGACTCCGATGGCGTTCAATCCAGAGTCGCATCGAAAGATATTGAGCCATTGAGTCTCGGGATCCGGGCCCATGAAGCGGCCCTCCCATGTGACATCTGCTCCTTCGAGAGGCGCTGCAACGTAGCTCTTGAATTCCGACGTCACGATCTCGACGTCGAGACCGAGGTTCGATTTCCACTGGTTGGCCAACCACTCGGCGAGCTTGACGTCGTCGGGCCGCGAGCTGGTCCTGTAGACAAGCTTGGCCGGGACCGAACCGCGGCCGCGCGCCGCTTCCAGTTCGGCTCGAGCCTCGTCGGGATGGAAGCCGAGCGGTGGTGGCGGCACGTAGCAGACCTTGCCCGGCTCCAGGATCGTGGCCGAGCCAGAAATGTCCGCATCGACCCCGCACAGCGCTCGTTCGTCAGCGGTGAGATCGGCGACCGGTTTGCCCGGAGTCCACTGGCCGGTGACCTGGAATCCTGGCCAGATGCGCGCGACCTCGCCGATGTCGAGCGCCAACGCGAGAGCGCGGCGCATTCCCCGGTCAGGCAGACGCTTCGTGTTGAACGCGATCGCCAGCGAAGACGGCATGGGCCACGGCGTGACGTCATGCGTGCGCGGCTGCCCGGCCTCGTCGAAAATCAGGGGCATGCTCGGCTTTGGCACCACGTAGGGCGCGACCAGGTCGCAGTCGCCATAGAAATAGCGGCTCATCGCCGAGCCCGACGTGCTGAGCACCGTTACCCGCTCGATCGCAGCGCGATCTTGGTCCCAGTACGTGTTCGAGCGCTGCAGCTCGAGCCGGTCGTTCTGCCGCCACGACGTGAGGTGGTACGGTCCGCTCGTGACGATGTGCTCGGGCCGTGTCCAAGATCTGGGCCAGCGCGAGATGACTTCGGACGGGAGAATCACGACGTTCTCGGCGACCAGGAAAAAGAACATGGGAAACGGCTTCTCGAGCTCGACGACGACTGTTTCGGCGTCGGGCATTCTCACGCCGACGAATGCTGTGGTGTTGAGCAGGTCAGCTCCGCGCACCGTTCCGGTCCGGCGATTCGAGGGCGTGTCATCCAGGCTGGCGACCGGGTATCTGACGTCGGCATTCGGATTGGCGAGCGCCTCAATCGGCAACCATCCATACCGGCCCTCGCCGCCATCGCGATACACGTAGGCGTAACCGCGGTTCGCGTCAGCGTCGACCAGAGTCACCTCGCTGCCCGCGACCAGCGTTTCGAACACCGCGCTCGTATTGTCGGGCCATGCCCGCAATTCGATCGGCTGCGCCGCCCGACGAAGGTTGGGGTCCGGCAGCGTGGCCTCCTGCTTGACCAGCTCGACCACGTCACCCGTCTTGAAGGGCGCTTCGTCAGCCACGACCAGGCGCGCGATGCCTGCGTTGAAGGGTTTGGCGTGGCGGATCGGCCAGAAAGCATAGGCGAGCGGCGCCGCTGTGAGAGGATAGAGAACTCGAACGATCGAATACCGGACGTCGTCAGAAGTGATGCGACGACCGTTTGAAAATCGCGCATCCGGACGTAGACGAAACGTGAACACGCGCTGATCGGGAGACGATTCCCACGATGCGGCGAGACCGGGTAGCGGCTCGAAGTTGCTCCCGTAGGCAACCAGCAATTCGAAGAGCTGCAGCATGATGTCCCACGAAGCAGCGAGGCCCATGGAAGCTGGGTCGACGGAATCGGGCTCCATCGTGCACCAGTTGACGTGCTGCGGGTCGGGAGTCCGGACGTGGCCAAAGTGGGCGGAGCTGCCGTCGGTGCAGGCGGCGAGCGCTGCAGTCGCGGCAGATGCAAAGACCGCAGTGGCTGCGCAGCGCGCGCGTTGCCTCAT
>JAFGSX010000218.1 GCA_016934455.1 Deltaproteobacteria bacterium | reverse complement strand
GTAGGACCCGGCCAAACCAACTGTCGCGCCATCGCGAGCCCCCCTCGATGTTTTGATCCGATCGCGCGCTGCGCTACACCCTGCATACCGCCGAAACCCACCGCGCGAAATCTCAAAACAGGATGGCTCGTCGACGCGACAAACCACGTCGCATCTTGCCCGGCCAGGTGTCGCATCGTGCGACAGCGCGCTCGGCGGTCGAGTCGACCTGGAGCAGCCGGCCATCGAACAGCGAGCCTTTTTGCGGACGCGATCCCTGGCCCGCGCCATGCAACCCGCCGCGGCCGACACCCGAGGTGATCGCGGCAGCACTCACCTCTTTTCCCGTCGCGGCCATCGCCTGGCCTCGATCGCGCGAGGTATGCCATGCAACAGCTCACCGCCATGCTCGGATTGCTCGCCCTGGCGACCGCCTGCGGCCGCGGCCAGGAGCCAGACCCCTCCCCTTTTGCCGACACCGGCCCCGCTCCCGCCGCCGGCGACCGCTCCGGCGACGACCGGGACAAGATCCTGGGCGGCACCAGCGGGCCCACGCTGTTTGCCATTTCCAGCGGCCAGCAGCAGGCGATCGGCGCGCTGCGCCAGCGCGGCGAGACGTTCTGCAGCGCGACCCTGATCGCGCCGCAGGTGGTGTTGTCGGCAGCCCACTGCGCCTATGGGACGTCGGACAGCATCGACTTCGCCATCGGACGCAACGCAAACAACCCGACCGCAGCCATCCCAGTGGCGCGGATCGCGGCCCATCCGGACTATGACCAGCTCTCGTCGCTCATCACCGCCCGGCGCGACGTCGCGGTCTTCATCCTCGAACGGCCGGCCGCGAACGTCGTCTCGACCATCGTGCCGATACCGCTCAACCGCACCTCCATCGCCGACCTCCGGGGGCGCCAGGTGCAAAACGCCGGCTATGGCGTCACCCGCAGCAACGGTTCCAGCAGCGGCCGCCGCTACTGGTCGGTCGAGACCGTGGCCGAGGTCAGCAGCTATGACTTCACCACCTACTTCGAACAGAACAACGCCGGCACCTGCAACGGCGACTCGGGTGGCCCGTCGCTGCTCGAGGTGGACGGCGAGCTGCGCGTGGTCGGCACGGTCTCGTGGGGCGACGCCGAGTGCCGGGGCGACAGTCACTTCACGCTGGCCAGCCACAACGCCGCCTGGGTGGCCCGGCAGATCGCGGACAGCGAGGGCGACGGGAGCGGCGATTCGAGCAGCGGTGACGGAGCCTGCAACGGTCTCGACTACCTGGGCGCCTGCCAGGGCGACGTCGCGGTCTGGTGCGAGGACGGCGAGCTGCTGGAGCGCGACTGCGCCGACGACGGTCAGATCTGCGGCGACACCGGTGGCTCCTACGGTTACTACTGCATGGACGAGGAGGTCGACGGCGATTCGTGCCAGGGCTACACCTACGCCGGGACCTGCGAGGGCAGCGTCCTGGTCTGGTGCGAGGACCAGCAGGTGCTCTGGTACGACTGCGCTGACGACGGCATGGGGTGCGGCTGGGTGAGGTCCGAGGACGGGTATAACTGCAGGTGACCGGACGGCGGCGGGAGGCGGATACCGGAACCCGTGCGCGCGCTACTCGGTGCGCTGGTCGACGCGCGACGACGCCACGCGCCGCGCGCTGTGACCGCACAGCCTGGCCGCGTGGAGGCCCGCGCCCAGAGCCACCGCCTCCTCCGGGTTGAGCACATGGGTCGCCGGCTTGCCGAAGAAGCTGGTCAGCCCCTGGCGCACGAACGGGATGCGCGTGGTGCCGCCGCTCATCACGAGCTGGTCGACGTCGCCTGGCTTCAGGCCGGCCTGCTCGAGCGCCTCCTGGCAGAGGCCGAGCGTCTGGCCGAAGTAGTTGGCGGTGATGCGCTCGAAGCCGGCGCGATCGATGCGCTGGACAAAGTCCAGCTTCTGGGGCGAGGTGATCAGCTCCCGCAGCAAAACCTCGGTCACCAGGTGGTCCGACAGATACTGCTTTGCCGACTCGCAGGCGCGCAGCAGCCGTTGCCACTCGACCGCCAGGTTCTGCAGCTCGATCTTGGTCTTGCGCCAGAAGATGTTGCCGAGCGCCTGGGCCAGCGCCAGATCGAAGTCGTCCCCCCCCAGCCAGGCGTCGCCGGCGCGGCCGAGCACGCGGTAGTCGTCGAGGTGGATCTCCATCACCGTGAAGTCGAAGGTGCCGCCGCCAAAATCGTAGACCGCGATGATCTCCTTGCGGCGCTGGCCCAGCCCGTAGGCGAGCGCGACCGCGGTCGGCTCGTCGAGCAGGCCCGCCACCTCGAAGCCGGCCAGCTCGGCCGCCTGGCACAGCGCCTGCTTCTGCTCGTCGGAAAAGGCCACCGGGTGGGTAAAGACGGCCCGGTTGGCCGGCTGGGCGAGCCGCTGCTCGATGTTGTCGCGCATGAAGCGCAGGATGTCGGCGCACACCGCCTCCACCGGCCGCCGCTTGTCGTCGATCGCGATGTCGATACCGCCGTCGGGACCGGCCGCAGTGCGAAAGGCGACCGAGAAGAGCTGGCCCGCGATCATCGGATCCGTGTAGCTACGCCCCAGGATGCGCTTGATCGCGGTGACGGTGCGCGTCGGATCGGTGCCGAGGCACTGCTTGGCCTTCCATGCAAACTGCGGCGCTCCGTCCCTGGGGTAGCAGATGGCCGTCGGGAACAGCTTGCGGCCCGTAGCGTCCGGGATCATGTAGACCAGCTCGTCGATGCCCACTGCCGCGCGACACGAGTTCTGACCGAAGTCGAGGCCGACGACCGCCGCCGGCAGACCGACCGGCAGCAACTGCGCCATGTCGTCGGTCTCGCTCACGATGAAGTCGTCGCTGGCGATCGGTACCTCGACCGGCGCCGGGGCGGGCGCCGGCTGCGGCCGCGCCCTGCCCGGTTGCGCCACCG
>JAFGSX010000217.1 GCA_016934455.1 Deltaproteobacteria bacterium | reverse complement strand
GAGGAGTCGTCGGCAAAACCGCGCCTCGATGGCACCCGACAGGCCCTGCGCATGTTCAGCGACCATCCGCTGCTGGGCGTCGGCCTGGCTCAATACGGTGGCGTGGCGATCGGCGACGCGCCGGGGGCGCTGACGCCGCGCCAGATCGACGCGGTCGTCACCTTCAACCTTTACGTCGAGCTGATCGCCGAGAACGGTTTGCTCGGTCTTGCGATCGTGCTCGCGGGTTTGCTGCTGTGCGCGCGCGGCGTCTTTCGGGCCTGGCGGCGCGGGGAGCGCGCGCTGTCGCAGTTGGCCGGTGCGGTCCTGCTCGCGAGCTGCGTGATCTTCGGCGTCATGTACCAATTCAATCAGACGCTGTTCCGGACCGAGGCGTGGTGCCTGATCGGGCTGGCGTGCGCCATCGACCGGGCGCACCGCGACCCGGAGGCGGAGAGCCCGTCGGCCGAGAGGCGGGTCTGAACGCGGCTCGACCAGAGGTGGTCGCGCCGACGCCGCGCGCTTCCTCCGCGCGGCGGGTCGCCGTGGCCGCGGTGCTGATCGCCAGCGCCGCGTTGTGCCTCAACCTGTCGACGGTGCAGTACGCGCTGCTCGTCGCCGCGCTGGCGCTCGCGGTCGAGGCCGCGCGCGATCCACGCGGTTTCTGGCGAGACGGAGTGCGCCCCACGGCGCCGCTGTTGCTCGGCATCGGCGGCCTGTTGCTGGCGATCCTGCTGTCGCAGTGCGCGACGCCGGTGGCCTTTGACGGTTTTGGCTTCTGGCAGCGCTGTCGGGCCTGGCTCGGCGCGATACCGCTGGCGATCGCGTTCGCCCTGGGCGGCCCGCGCGTGCGGCGGTGGGCGGTCTGGTGCCTGCTCGCCGGCGGCGTGTGCGCCGCGCTGATCGGGATCGCCCAGCATCTCTGGGGCATCCACCCGGGGGCCGAGTTGCTCGGCGTGCCGGCGCAGCGCTGGCAGGAGCCGGCGCCGAACGATCCGACCCGCTACACCGCGCTCGGCCTCTTCTACAACCACACTCGCTACGCCCATGTGCTTGTGGTGGCGCTGGCATTTGCGGTCGGACAGGCGCTCTCGGCGCGGACCGCCCGCGGCCGTCTGGTCGGCGCCGCGCTGGCGGCGATCCTGCTGGGCGGATTTCTTCTCAGCTATACGCGCGCTGCTCTGGCCGCCTTCGCCCTGGCCCTGGTCGCGGTGCTGCTGCTCGATCGCATCAAGCTCACGCGATCGACCTGGATCGGCCTGGTCCTGGTGGCGCTGGCGGTCGCCCTGGCGGTGCTGCTGACGCCATCGCTGCGGGGTCGCCTGGGGTCGGCCTTCGACCTGGTGGCCAATCGCGACCGCCAGTTCATCTGGCGACGCGCCTTCGAGATCGTCGGCGATTTTGGCGCCACCGGGATCGGTTTCAACGGTTACCACCTGGCCCATCCGTTCTACTACGACCGGGCCAACTCGGCCTTTGCCATGCGCTCGCAGGCGCACAACCTCTACCTGACGTTTTTTGTCGAGATGGGGCCGCTCGGGGTGCTGGCGCTGCTCGGGCTGCTGTGGACGAGCGTCGACCAGGCGCGGGCGACCCGCGCGGCGGACAGCGCCGAGGCAGCGGTAAGGCACGGCTCGGTGCTCGCGCTGGGCTCGCTGATCGCGCTCTCGCTGTTTCACGATCCGCTCTACCAGGCCATCGAGGCCTGCGCTTTTTTCTACGCTCCGGCCATGCTGGCGGCGCTGGTCGCGCCGGGCGAGCGCCCGCCGTCCGGCATCGCCGGGCCGCCTCTGCAGGCGCCGCCGTGGGCTCGCCGCGCTGCCGTCGCCGTGCTGTGGCTGGCGGCCGGGTCGGCGCTCGGCGCGGTGGCCGGGCCGGCGCTGGTGGCGCTGGTCCTGGTCGTCGCCGGCGCCGTGATCTGGAAGCCGCGCGGCCGGGTGGCGCGGCTGCTGCTGGGAGCGCTGCTGGGACTCGGGCTGGCGATGGTTGCGCTTCAGGCGCCGTTGGCGGTGACGCTCGGGGCGGCGGTAGCGGGCGCGATCTGGCTCGCCGGGCGCGCGCGCCGGGCGGGCGCGCTGGTGGCCGCCGGTTGCGCCGCGCTCTGGTTTCCGGCGCTGCTGGCCATGAGCGACGGTGTCGGGGACCCGCCGTCCTGGACCACCGTCGGACGCGCGACCGCAGCGCTGGTGGTGGCGGGCGCGGCGTTGACCGCGCTGCGAGCGACGGCGCGGCCGCCGCACGCCGGCGCTGCTCTCGGCCTGGGCGCGCTGCTGCTGCTGTTCGCGCTGCGGACGACCTCGCTGGTCCTCGATCTCGGGCTGCCGGTAGTGCCGGCGCCCCGCTACGACAGCCGCGCTTTCGAGGCGACACGCCTGGGGGCGACCCGGCGCGCGGCCGAGATCCAGCGCGAGCTGATCTGCGACCTGCTCAAGCACGAACGGACCGGAAGCGCCATCAACCTTCAATGGTGGGGGGTGCTGCTCGCGCCCGCGCAGTTCGCCGGTCCCGAGGGGCGCCTGTGGCGCTCCGAGCTGATCGCGCACAACGGCGACCTGCGCCAGGCGCGGGAGGTCGCTCTCGGGACAGTGGCGACCACCGCGGGCGATGCGCTCCTGCGCGCCGCTCGCCTGCGCCGGCTGGAATACCAGGAGCTGCTAGCAGGATGGCTGCGCGGCGCCGGGCGCGAGCAACTGGCGCGGAGCCTGGAACGACAGATCGCGGCCCCGCAGCGCGGCGAAGGATTTGCCTCATGTCTGCAATCCCGATGAAGGGCGGCCCGCTGCGCGTGGCGCTCGCGCACGACTGGCTGACCGGCATGCGCGGCGGCGAGGCGGTGCTCGAACGGCTGTGCGCGCGCTTTCCCGATGCGCCGCTCTACACGATGTTCCACCTCCCGGGCTCGGTCTCGCCGCTGATCGAGAGGCGCTCCATCCGCACCAGCCTGCTGGACCGGATCCCGGGCGCGCGCCGGCATTACCGGGAGCTGCTGCCGCTCTATCCGGTCGCGGTCGAGCGGCTGGATCTGACCGCCTACGACCTGGTGGTCTCGACCAGCCACGCCGCGATCAAAGCTGTGCGCATCGGGCCCGGCGCCGAGCACCTGTGCTACGTGCACACTCCGATGCGCTACATCTACGAGCAGTTTGACGACTACTTTGGAACCGGTCGCGCCTCGCTGCCGGTGCGCCTGGCCGCCACCGCCGTTCGCCCGCTGTTGCGCGCCTGGGATCTGGCCACCGCGCGCCGGCCGACCGAGCTGGTCGCCAACAGCAGGCACGTGGCGGCGCGCATCAGCCGCCACTGGGGACGGGCGGCGACGGTGATCTACCCGCCGGTTCACCTCGAGCGCTTTGCGCCCGATCCGCATTCGGCGCGCGGCTACTACCTGGTGGTCGGCGCGCACGCTCCGTACAAGCGGATCGACCTGGCGCTGGCGGCCTGCGGGTCGTTCGACCGCCCGCTCTGGATCGCGGGGGAGGGTCAAGACTCGGCCCGGTTGCGCGCGACCGCCGGCGAGCGCGTGCGCTTTCTGGGACGGGTCGACGACGCCGAGCTGGCGCGGCTCTACCGCGGCGCCGCGGCCTTGATCTTCCCCGGCGAGGAGGACTTCGGGATCACGCCGGTCGAGGCGCAGGCGAGCGGCACCCCGGTGATCGCGTTTGGACGCGGCGGCGCGCTGGAGACGGTGCGCGGACTCGACGACGCGCGGCCGACCGGGGTGTTCTTCGAGGTCCAGACCGCGGCCGCGCTGGCCGATGCGGTACGTCTCTTCGCCGCCCGGGCAGCGCGCTTCTCGGTCGAGAATCTGGTGCACAACGCCGCTGCGTTTTCGGCCGCGCGCTTCGACCGCGAGATCGGCGCATTGCTCGAGCGGGTGACGGCTCGGCTCGGCTCGGGTGCAAGGGCTTGACGCATCCCATCTGTCTCCCTACGCTGCAGGCTCGAGGTGCAGGGGCGACCTGCGCACCGGAGCGGGGGGATCCCCACGGAGGGTATTGACAATGCGAAAGCCATGGCAATGGACTTTGGTGCTGGCGCTGACCGTTTTTGCAGCGGTCAACGGCTGTGAGTGCGAGGACAACACGGTCGAGCCGGACAGCGGCACGCCGCGCTATGACGCGAACTTCGTTCCCACGGACGCGAGCGTCGACGGCGCGGTCGCCGATGCCCACCGCCGCGACACCGCATTTCGCGATGCGGCGCGCCCCGACACCAGCCCGCAGCCCGATGCGGCCGGTCACGACACCAGCGTGCAGGACAGCGCGGCCGCCTGTGTCGACGACACGCTCGAGGAAAATGACGATCCCAGCGAGGCCACGCTGCTGGCGCCGGGCACCGTCCAGGGGCGCACCTGCCCCGACGACGAGGACTGGTTCGCGGTGACCGCAGCCGTCGGAGATACCATCGACGTACAACTGCTCTTCACCCACGCCGCCGGAGACCTGGATCTCTATCTCATCGATGCCCAGAATCCCAATCCGCCGCTGGCCGAGTCCGAGTCGATGACCGACAACGAAGCGGTCAACGCCACGGTCGCCACGGCCGGCACCTACTACGTGGTGGTGGTGCCCTACGCCGGCGCCCAGAACACGTACAGCTTGGCGCTGACCGTGACGCCGGGCGGTCCGACCTGCACCGACGACGGCTTCGAGAACAACGACACGCAGGCGACCGCGAGCGCCGTCGCCGCCGGCTCCTATCAGGCCGTGCTGTGCGGCGGCGACCCGGACTTCTACTCGGTCAGCCTCAACACCGGCGACCAGCTAACCGTCGACGTCCAGATCGCCACCGCCAACGAGAACCTCGACCTGCAGATCATCAGCCCGACCGGCCAGGAGGTGGGCAGCTCGACGACGAACACGCAGACCGAGCACGCCGTGGTCACGGCGGCGAGCGCGGGCGACTACGCCATCCGCATCTACGGCGTCACCCCCGATGACTCCAGCGCCTACGATCTGACCGTCGCGGTGACGCCGGCAACCGTCACCTGTCGCGACGACGGGTTCGAGGAGAACGACGACGCCGATCACGCCTCTCCGATCTCGCCCGGCAGTTTCGACGGCCAGGTCTGTGCCAGCGACGAGGACTGGTTCTCGGTGACGCTGCAGGCCGGCGACCAGATCGCGGTCGATCTCGATCTGACACACGCCAACGGCGACCTCAACCTGGCGCTGTCGTCGCCCAGCGGCCAGCAGCTCGCGCTCAGCAACACCAACACCGATCACGAGCGGGTCACCGCGACCGCCACCGCGGGCGGCCGCCACCTGATCAGGGTCTTCGGCGCGAGCGCCCAGGTCGAGAACGCTTACCGCATGGTGGTGGTGGTCACCCCCAACACGACGTGCGCCAACGACTCGTTCGAGCCCAATGATACGGTGCCGCAGGCCAGCGCGCTCAGCGCTGGCAGCTACGCCGCCAAGATCTGCCCGGGCGATGCCGACTGGTTCAAGCTGGCGCTCGACAATGGCGACACGGTGACCGTCGACCTGACCTTTACCCATGCCAGTGGCAACATCGATCTCAAGCTGTTCAGCGCTGACGGCGGGACTCTGCTCGCCTCCTCGCTGACCACGACCGACGACGAGCACCTCAGCTACGTGGCCACCGCTTCGGGCAACGTGCTCGCGCAGGTGGTGGGGGTGGGCGCCGCGGTCGTCAACACCTACCAGATCGAGATCGCGATCACGCCGGCCACCGTGGTCTGCATCGACGACCCGTTCGAGCCGAACGACACGGCGGCGACCGCGGTGACGCTGGCCGCCGGCACCTACAACGGCAAGGTGTGCCCCAACGACGACGACTACTACGCCTTCAACCTCAACGTCGGCGACACCGTCAGCGCCCAGATCAGCTTCACCGTCGCCAACGGTGACCTCGATCTGCAGCTTCTCAACCCCAGCGGCGCGGTTGTCGATTCTTCGACCACCGCCAGCAGCAGCACCGAGACCGTCGACCACGTCGCCACGGTGGCCGGGCGCTTCGTGCTGCGGGTGTACGGCTTCCAGGGCGACGGCAATACCTACCAGCTCCAGCTCACCATCACGCCGGCGACGCCGACCTGCCGCGACGACGCTCTGGAGGAGAACGACACCATCGCCACCGCCGCCGCGCTCACGCCGGGCCAGGTCGCGGCCCAGATCTGTCCCAACGACGACGATTACTACTCCTTCAACCTCAACGTCGGCGACACCGTCAGCGCCCAGATCAGCTTCACCGCGGCCAACGGCGATCTCGATCTGCAGTTGCTGGACCCGAGCGGCCAGGTGGTCGACTCGTCCACCACCGCCACCGGCAACACCGAGACCGTGGACCACGTCGCCGTGATCGCCGGCCGCTTCGCGCTGCGGGTCTACGGCTACCGGGGCGCGACCAACAGCTACCAGTTGCAGTTGACGGTGACGCCCGCCACCCCGACCTGCCGCGAGGACGGTTACGAGGACAATGACGATCAGGCGCACGCGACGCTGGTCACCGCCGGCACCTACGACGGCCAGACCTGCGCCGGCGACGAGGATTGGTTTGCCATCAACCTCAACGCCGGCGACACGCTCGACGTCAACCTGCTGTTCGCGCACGCCAACGGCGATCTCGATCTGCAGCTACGCGCGCCCGATGGCGTGTTGCTTCGGACTTCGGCGTCGACCGACGACAATGAGGAGATCCTCGACTACGTGGTGCCAAATGCCGGCAGCTACGCGCTGCGGGTGCGCGGTTTTCTCGGCGCCGAGAACAGCTACCGCCTGTCGATCGTGGTGACGCCGGCGGCGCCGGTCTGCCCCGAGGACGGATACGAGGAGAACGACACCCGGGCCACGGCGACCCCATATCTGACCACTCCGATCGCCGGCCAGATCTGCGCCGGCGACTACGATTTCTTCAGCGTCGCGCTCAACGTCGGCGATGCGCTGACGGCAGCGCTCGATTTCACCGACGCCGATGGCGACCTCGATCTTTACCTGTACGACCCGTCCGGCAACCTGCTCGACTGGTCGGTATCGGTCACCGACGACGAGCTGATCGAGCACACCGCGACCGTGGCCGGCACCTTCGCGCTGCGGGTGTTCGGCGTGGGGCAGGCCGAAAACGCCTATCTGCTGACCCTCACCGTGGTCCCGCCGACGCCGGTGTGCCCGGAGGACAGCCACGAGCAGAACGACACCCAGGCCACGGCGACCCCTTACCCGGGGTCTCCCCTGACCGGTCAGATCTGTGCCGACGATCCGGACTGGGTGGCGGTGTCGCTCAACGTCGGCGACAGCATGCGCGCCGCGCTCAGCTTCACCCACGCCGACGGCGACCTCGAGCTCGCGTTCTACCAACAGAGCGGCTCCTTCATCACCTCCTCGACGTCGACCACCGACAACGAGCAGATCGACTACACCGCGACCGCGGCCGGCACCTACGCGCTCCGCATCTACGGATTTCTCGGTGCCGAGAACAGCTACACGCTGACGGTCACCGTGGTCCCGGCGACGCCGACCTGCAGCGATGACGCCCACGAGAACAACGACACGCTGGCCACCGCCGTGGCGCTGCCGTCCGCCAGCTTCGGCGGCCAGATCTGCAGCGGCGACGACGACTACTACTACCTCGATCTCGACGCCGGTGAGACGCTGGTGATCGACCTCCAGTTCACCGACGCCGACGGCGATCTCGAGCTGCGGCTGTACGATGCCGCGGGCACCACGCTGGCGTCGTCGATGAGTATCACCGACGACGAGCACATCTCGTACGCCGCGCGGCTGGCCGGCCGCTACATCATTCGGATCTGGGGTCACCTTGGCGACGAGAACAGCTACCTTCTTAACACAGCGGTGACCGCCAACCTGACCTGCCCCGCGGACGACCCGCTCGAACAGAACGACAGCTTCAGCGCGGCGCGGCTGGCGGTCGTCGGCACGGTGGTCGGAATCGTCTGCTCGGGCGACGACGACTATTACAAGATCGAGGTGCCCGAGGGCGGACTGCTGCGGGCGACCCTGACCTTCAACAGCGGCGAGGGAGACCTCGACCTGTACCTCTACAGCGCGGCCCAGAGCCTTGTCGACAGCTCGGAGACGACGTCGTCGACCGAGTTCGTAGACGGCTACAGCGACAGCGCCACCACGTTCTACGTCAAGGTGGTGGGCTACCTGGGCGACTCGGCGCGCTACTCGTTGACGCTGTCGCTCGAGCAGTCGCCGTTCTATGCCGCGGGGCCCCCCAAGGGCTGTCCCGGCGACGACGGGCTCGCCAACACCTACTTCTTGACCTTGTGGCAAATGCGTTCGGGCGAGGCCATCGACGGAGTGATCTGCGGCACCACCATGGACTGGTACGGGGTGGCGCTCGCCGCCGGCGATCGCGTGTCTGCCGACCTCTACTTCGCCCAGGTCGTCGGCGACCTCGACCTGTATCTGCTCGAGCCGGACGGCACCATCGTGCTTCAGCAGGCGGGGGAGGTCGACAACGAGCACCTGAGCTACACCGTGCCGAGCAGCGCGCCCGGCAACTACTTCGTCGTCGTCGCCGGCTACCAGAGCGCCGAGAACTGGTACCAGCTTGCGATCAACGTGGCGCGCGCCGGCGGTTCCTGTGTCGACGACTGGTGGGAGCAGAACGACTCGCGCGCGTCAGCCACGGCGGTGGCCGCAAACTCGTCGGTCGGCGCTCAGCGCTGCAGCGGAGACGACGATTATTTCAAGGTGAACGTGGCCGCGAGCGAGACGGTGATCGGCACGCTGATGTTCGAGCACGGAGAGACCTGCGATCTGGACCTCAGGCTGGAGGACAGCAGCGGCGGGACGCTCGACTCCAGCGCCGGAGTCAGCGATCTCGAGGAGGTGACCGCCACCGCCACCAGCGCCGCCACCTATTACTTCAAGGTCTACAGCTACCCGAGCACGCAGTCGTGCCCGTACACCCTGGACGTCGGTGTCTATGGTCCATAGCGGTATCGGAGGGGGGGGGGG
>JAFGSX010000216.1 GCA_016934455.1 Deltaproteobacteria bacterium | reverse complement strand
TTTGTTGTTGTTGAAAACGCCACTGGGCGGGCCGCTCCCGCCGGCCCCCCGCCACACAGGATCAACTGCGGTGAGCAGCGCAATCAGCGGCCGGGCGGCGGCCTGGCGTCCCGGCCCCAGCTCGCGTTGGGCCGCGGGCCGAGCTCCAGGCGCAGCACCGCGCCGCGCTGGATCGCGGCGTGGGAGATCCAGGGTCCGGCGAGGGGAGCGCCGTCGAGAAAGGCCCGCTGGATGTACTTGTTCTGCGCCGACGCGCCCGGCGCCAGGATCGTGAACGGCTTGGCGCCGGCGTGGATCACGACTTTCTCGAACAGCGGGCTCGCCAGATCGTAGATCGGCAGCCCGGGGACCACGGGGTAGAGACCCACGGCCGAAAAGACATACCACGACGACAGCGCGCCGCCGTCATCGTCGCCGCACAGGCCCCTGGGGTTGTCCTGATACCAGACGCTCAGGATCTCGCGCACCCGGCGCTGGGTCTTCCAGGGCGCGCCGACTGAGTTGTAGAGATAGGGGATGTGCAAGCCCGGCTCGTTGCCGTGCGCGTACTGCCCGATCAGACCGGTCGCGTCCGGGAACTGGGCCAGAAAGCGGTACTTGCGGCCGCCGTACTGCTCGATGAAGAGCTGGTCGAGGCGTTGCTCGAAGGCTGCACGCCCGCCGAGGCCGGCGACCAGGCCCGGCAGATCGTGGGGGACGTTGAAGGTGTTGATCCAACTGTTGACCTCGGCGAAGTAGTCGCGGCCGCCCTGTCCGCCCCCGAGCTTGGGATCGAAGGGCTCGATCCAGGCGCCGCTCTGCGAGCGCGGCGCCATGAAGCCGGTCTTCTGGTTGAAGACGTTTTTCCAGTTGCGGGATCGCCGGCGAAACAACTTCTCGTCGTCGCCGTGGCCCAGGCCGGCCGCGAGCCGGGAGAGACACCAATCGTCGTAGGCGTACTCCAGCGTCACCGACACCGCCTGGCGGCGCTCCTTGGGGTGCACCTCGGCCACCGTCTCCTCCTCGCCCGGCGCCAGGGCGGGGAAAAAGCCGTGCGCGAAGCAGAACCGATCGAGGCTGGTCGCGGGTCCGTTGCGCCACGGGAGCATGGTGGCCTCGAGCGCGTTCTTCCTGAGGCCCTTGAAGGCGATCTCGTAGTCGACGCCGCGGATGCCCTTGGCCCAGGCGTCGGCGAACAGAGCGGCGGCGTGGTGGCCGAGCATCCAGGGACGATCGCCGCCCACGTCGGGGAACAGGGGCATCCAGCCGCTCTGCTGGTACATGCGCACGTACGAGCGCAGGACGTCGGCCGCGAGCTGCCGCTCGAGCAGGAGCTGCAGCGGGTGCAGGGTGCGATAGCTGTCCCACAGCCAGTCGTCGACGTAGAAGCCGGCGCCGTCGTCGCCGTGCACCTGCCGGTCGTAGCCGCTGTAGTAGCGCCCCTGCTCGCTGATGTTCACGGGTCGCTCCAGGGAGCGGTAGAGCGAGGTGTAGAACAGCGCGCGCTCCTTGGGGGTGCCGCCGACGATCTCGATCTTGGAGAGCGCCTCGTTCCAGGCGTCGCGCGCGCGCCGGCGCACCCGCTCGTAGTCCCAGTCCGGCAGCTCCGCGTCGACGTTGGCGCGCGCCTGCTCGGCGCTGATGTAAGAGACCCCGACCTTGACGTCGACGGGCTCGCCCCGCTCGGCGGCGACGGTGGCCCAGGCGCCGATCGCCGTGCCGGTCGCGCTCGACCTGGCCTCCGCCACTCCCGCCCGCACCACCCCCGCGTCGCGCGGCGCGGTGCGCAGGCGGGCGAAGAACCAGGTGCGGACGCCGTCGACCACCTCGGAGCCGACCACCGCGGGGTCCGCGGTGATCGCGACCTCGGCCTGGTCACCGAGCCTGAAGAACAGCCGGTAGGTGCCGCCGCGCTCCGGGCGAAACCGGTAGTAGGCGGCGTGCTGGCTGGGCGCGAACGAGGCCTCGACGCCGATCTCCTCGAGCAGCACCCGGGTCTGGTACGGGGTCACGGTCTCGAAGTCGTGATCGAAGCGCGAGGCGCTGCTCTCAACCGAGGACGCGGGATCCCCGGTCCCGATCATCAGCGACGAGGCGCCGGCCGCAAAACCGAAGATCTTGTCGGCCAGGTAGCGGTCGCGGATCTCCGGCCGTGTGATCGGCGCCAGGCGCACCATGCCGTGCGGCAGGTGCACCAGCGGCACGGTCGCCCGCAGGAGCTGGCCGATGTTGCCGATGCGGGGATCGACCTCGTCCACCGGCTCGCGGGCGATTGGCGCGGCAGCCGCAGCGGCCAACATGATGCAGGCGATCGAGAGCGGTGTCATGGGGCGCATTATCGCACGCCCCGCTCGCCACTGGCATTGCCGCGGCAAGAGTGCGGCTCAGCGCGCGCAGACGCAGATGATGTCGTCGTAGAGGGTATCGCAGTCGACAGCGCTGGCGCTGTAGTCGCAGTGCGTGGTGTTGCCGTGGGCTGTGTTGCAATCTGTGCCGCGCTGCTTGCAGACTGTGGTGCAGCTCATGGTTTTGCCGCTGCTGAGATAAAACTCGCACTCGTCTGACCTCTCGGCGCACAGTTCGTAGCCGGGTGCAAAGGAGAACAGCTCGTCGCAGGAGAGCGCAATGTCGCGGTCGGGGATGCACGGGACCTGGACCCAGGCCGGATCGGCGCTGTCGCTGCCGGAGCCGCTGCCGAGCCGGCCATCCGACACGTTGCCCGATGCATCGTCCACGCTCTGACCGCTGCCCTCGTCGAAGTGCAGCAGCAGGCGGGTATCCTGGTCGTCGGCGAACGGCGCGGCCGGCACGACGAAGTTCGCCTGGTAGCGAGCCACCGCCGAGATTCGCACCTCGTCGATGGTCCCGGCAAAATAGGAGTACGGCGAGACTGTCCTTGCGCCCACGCGCAGCGCCTGGCCCGTGGTCGAGATCGTCTGCGCCCCGCAATCATTGGAAGCCGACAGATAGCCGTTGACAAAGACCTTCAGCGTTTCGCTGTCATATGTGCCGGCCACGTGGTACCAGCGACCGGCCTGCAGCAGGATGCCGGTGCCGTCCACGGACGGCGCCTGGTGCACCCCGCTCCCATTGTAAATTTGAAACCGCAGATAGCCATCGCTCAACAGCAACTGGTACCCGTTGGGGTAGTTGGGATTGCTATGCGCGACGATCGCGCGCTCGCCGCTTACATCGGTAGGCCGGATCCAGGCCTCGATGGTGATCGGCCCGTTGATGTCGATATCGTTGTCGTCTGGGACGTGTACGTAATCGTCTGTGCCGTCGAAGAAAAGCGCGCTGTTGAAACAAGGTCCGGCGTCCGGAGAAGCGGTGTCGGGTTGCGCCGCATCGGCGACGGTGGTGTCGGGTTGCGTTGCGTCGGGGACGGTGGTGTCGGGTTGCGCCGTATCGGCGACGGTGGTGTCGGGTTGCGTTGCGTCGGGGACGGTGGTGTCGGGTTGCGCCGTATCGG
>JAFGSX010000215.1 GCA_016934455.1 Deltaproteobacteria bacterium | reverse complement strand
CTTTTTTCGGCGCGTCAGCGACGAGAAAAAGACTTGCCGCGGTCGCGGGGACCCAGGCCAATACGATCCGAATCATCCGGATTTCGCATTACAGGTGACAGTGAACAGCTCATCGCAGTTGCTGTCCTGTAACCTGTAAACTAGAAATTGACGTTACTGACGTCTCCGGCCGACGTGTCGAGCACCAGTGCCGGCGTCGTCGGTGACGCCGGCGTCGCCGGGTAGGTGATCGGCGCCGGGATGCCGCATCCCTCCTGCGCGTGCACGTAGTCCGCCCCGTGGTCGAGGTAGCGGGTGACGGTGATGCCGCTGCAGGTCGGCTGGCAGTCCGCGTAGGGAAGGGTGCCGCTGCCGCTGCCGACGGCGCCCACCTCGAGCACGAAGCTGCCGTCAACGGCCGGGCGGGCGTAGCTGTTGAACTCCGCCGCGGCGCAGAACAGGCCGCCGCCGACGCCCTGGATCACCTGCTGCGCGACCACGGTCTCGACGACACCGGTGCCGGGATCGCTGCGATCGGTCGCGATGCTACCGCGCAGCGCGCGCAGCGCGATGTCGCAGCCGGCGACGTCTCCGGCCGAGGTGTCGACGGCCGAGCCGTGGAGCAGCAGCGGCTCGCGGCCGAGCGTGCGGCGCTCGTCGCCGTCGCGGTCCTGGTAGGCGAACAGGAACAGGGTCTGATCGGCCGCCACCCCGATGGCGAACGCGCCGCCCGCGCCGCTGTCGGCGCGGAACAGGCGCTCGCCGTCGGCTTCGCGCGCCACCAGCCGCCACGGGCCGGCCGGCGCCACCTGGCCGGAGATGGTGACCGAGCTGTCGATCGCGAAGTCGAGGCCCGCGCTGCCGGCGGCCACCGCGGAGATCGGCGGCAGTCCCGGCTCGGACCACTCCTCGTCGCTGCCGGCGCGGCGGCCGTCGCCGTCGGCGTCGTAGTAGGAGCGCGCGCCGTTGCCGTCCAGGTCGTGGAAGGCGCGCACGGTGTAGCTCAAGCCGGCCGGCACCGTCAGCGAGTAGGTCGTGCCCGCCGGCGCCGCCACCGAGTAGACGGCTGCCACCTGCCAGCGCTCGTCCTCGGCGCTGACGCGCCAGCCATCGCCGCCCGTCACCTGGCCGCTGAGCGTGGCCGGAGCGGGCAGCGCGATGTCCTGGCCGTCCGCATCGGCGGCGGCGACGTCGACGAGCTGCGGGACGCGATCGCGCGGCTCGTTGACGTCCTGCTCGCCGCTGCGATCGATGTCGAGAAACGCCTGCACCTCGTACTGGCCCGCCGGCACGCGCAGCGCGTAGGGCCCGGCGCCGTCCAGGGTCTGCCGGTAGGGGCGCAGGCTCGACTGCGGCGCGAACGCCTCGACGACGATGTGGCCGGTGGGCCAGCCCGCGGCGACCAGCACCAGCCCCTGGATGGAGCGGTCGGTCTCCGCCAGGTCGAGATCGACGGCGATGCCGCCGCAGTCGGCGCCGGCCACCACCTCGAAGGCGGGGCTGCCGATGCCGCTGCCCGGCGGCCGGTAGACGCCGATGGCGTCGACGCCGGGCTCGAAGGCGTCGCCGTCGCGATCCAGGTCGTCGCCGGCGATCAGGCCGCGGTAGAGCCCGGTCGGCGCGAGGAAGGAAAAGGCGCCGCCGTCGTCGGTGCGGGCCTCGGCCAGCAGGGTGCCGTGGTCGACGCGGGTGAACAGGCGCACCGCGGCACCGGCCACCGGCGACCGGTCGCGGCTGACCGTGCCGCTGAGCGTGCCGCGCAGGAACGCGACGCCGTCGTAGGTCTGCGCGCTCACCTCGGTCGAATCGGGCGACTCGCCGTGGGCGTTGACCGCGCGCACGACAAAGAAGTGCGTGAGGCCGAGCGCCAGCCCGCGCACCTCGACGGCGGGAACGGCGGCCTCCGGCGCCGCCAGGCGATAGGGGCCGCCAGCCGTCAGCGCCGTGTAGGCGCGGTAGCCGGTGGCCGCGGCGACCTCGGCGCAGGTGACGCGGATGGCGGCGCCCGAATGGGCGGCGACCGCGGTCGGTGCCGCGGGCGCCAGCGGATCGCCGGTGTCGGCGGGCGAGGTATCGGTCACGGCGCCGTCCTCCGCCAACAGGTCGGTCGCGGTCGCGTCCGTCGCCGCGCTGTCCGGTCGCGGCGCCAGGTCATCGCGATCGAGATCTGGCAACGGTCGATCCGGCCGCGCGACCAGGTCGGGCCGCGCGACCAGGTCCGACCGCGGCGCCGCGTCGGCCGGCTCGCGGCGGTCGCTCGCGGCGCGGTCTCGCAGGTCCGGGCCGCCGTCGATCTCGGGCGCCGGCCGGCAATCGCACGCGGCCAGCGGCCAGAGCAGCAGCGCCGGTGCCAGCAAGCGGTGACTTCGATGCGCCATGCCCCACCTCACGATGTGTTTGCTCCCCGCGCGCTCACGGCTGTGCCGTCCATACACTGCGCCCCAGCGCCAGCTCGCTGCCGTCGCTGACGCGCACGAGGCTGTGGGCGAAGGTCGACGCCGCGCCGTCGCCGTCGACCTGTCCGCAGCGCGACGCGATCCGGTCGCCGCTCCGCCCCTCGGCGCGGTAGCCGATGTCGAGTTGCTCGAGCCAGCGTTTCTCCCAGACCGCGTCCGGCACCGACTCGACCAGCCAGCCGAGGTAGCTGACGTTGTTGGCGTGGCGGTTGACGTCGAGGTCGCTGCGGTTGACGCGCAGATCGACCGCCGCTGCGTCGGGCGCGGGCGCGCTCAGCCGGCCCGGCGCTCCGGCGTCGCGAGCGCGCGCCGGCTGCCTCAAGTTGCGCACGAACTCGGGCAGGCGCACCGGGTGGCGGGTCGCCAGATCGAGCACCATCCAGGCGCTGGCGGCGCTGCCGATCGGCTCGCCGCCGTCGAGCCGCAGCTCGAAGTCGCGGTAGGCGAGGCGCGGCCTGGCGCCGGCGGGCCAGGTCTCGACCACCACCGTGTCGCCCCAGCGCACCGGCCGCCGCAGCTCGATCCGCAGCCGGGTCAGCACCCAGGTCCAGCCCTGCCGCGCCATCTCCTCGATCGAGGCACCGAGCCGTCGGGCGTGCTCGCCGGCGGCGTCCTGCAGCCAGTAACCGAGGGCGCGGATCGCGGGCCGGCCGCCCGGGTCGACCTCGTGCGCGCGCACGTCGTAGCGCTTGCAAAATGTCATCCTCTCGGTCGTCATTCCGCGACCTCGCGCCGTGCGTCGCGCTGGACGCCGCCCTACCATATCGGATTCAATGTGCCGACGCACGGGAGAGCGAGATTAGGCATTGAACTGGCGCGACACCGCCCTGATCTGGAGGTACGAGCTGCGCTCGGCGCTGCGCGAGCGCAACATCGTCATCTACAGCGTGGTGTTGCCGGTGGTGCTCTACCCGCTGACGCTGTGGTTGATGTTCACCGGCACGAGCTTCGTGGCGGGCCAGACCGAGGGCTTCGTGTCGCGGGTGGCGATCCTCGGCGAGAGCGGGCCGCGCAGCCGGATCGAGCGCCGCGCGACGCTCGATCAGCGGTTCGCGGTCGACGCCGGCACCGACCTCGGCGCGGCGCTGGCGCGCATTCGGGCCGGTACGCTCGACGCCGCCGTCGAGCTGACGCCGCCGGTCAGCCCGCGGACGAACGAGCTCGACTACGCGGCGGTGATCCATTTCGACGGCTCGCGCCCGCGCAGCGAGGAGGCCCAGCGCCGGCTCGGCCTGCTGCTCGACCGCGAGTGCGACCGGGCGTTGAGCCACGAGGCCCTTCGCCGCGGGCTGACCTCCGACGCGTGGCAGGGCTATCTGGTCGAGCGGCGCAACGCCGCCTCGGGGCAGCGCATGGGTGCCTTTGTCATGAGCATGCTGCTGCCTTTCATGCTGGTGGTCATGGTCGCGATGGGCTGCCTCTATCCGGCGGTCGATGCCACGGCGGGTGAGCGCGAGCGCGGCACCTGGGAGACGCTGCTGGCCGCCGGCACCGAGCGCGTGAACGTCGCGGTCGGCAAGTACCTCTACGTCGCCACCATGGGCACGGCCGCCGGGATTCTCAACGTCGGGGCGATGCTGGTCTCGATGCGGGTCATCTTCGCGCAACAGTTGGCGGCGTCGAGCAGCGATCTGCGGTTCGAGTTTCCGCTGACGGCGGCGCCGGTGCTGGCGCTGCTGACGCCGCTGCTGGCCCTGCTGATCGCGGCGGTGATGATGCTGTTCGCCAGCTTCGCGCGCACCTTCAAGGAGGGGCAGTCGGCGGTGATGCCTTTCTACCTGCTGCTGATGCTGCCGCTGGTGGTGCTGCAGCAACCCGATCTGGAGCTGACGCTCGGCCTGGCGCTGGTCCCGGTCGCCAACCTGCTGGTGATCGAGCGCGAGGTGCTGCTGTCGCGTTTCGACATCGGGCTGATCGCGCTGGCGTGCGCGGTCGATCTGGTCACGGTCGCGCTCTTTCTCAGGTTGGCGGCGGCGGTGCTGCGGTACGAGGACGTGCAGATCGGGTCGTATCGCGGACACCTGCTCAAGCTGGTGGGCGAGAGGCTGCTGGGGCGCGGCGCCCGGAGCCGCGGAGGTCGGCCATGACGGCGTCGGTGGTGGTGCGCGCGCTGCGCAAGTACTTCTACGACGAGAGCCGCGGCGAGGTGCGGGCGGTGGACGGCGTCGATTTCGAGGTGCAGCCGGG
>JAFGSX010000214.1 GCA_016934455.1 Deltaproteobacteria bacterium | reverse complement strand
GTGCGCGCGGTGGGCGAGCTGCTCGAGAACCAGTACCGCATCGGCCTGGTCCGCATGGAGCGCGCCATCAAGGAGCGCATGAGCCTGCAGGAGATCGAGACGCTCATGCCGCATGACCTGATCAACGCCAAGCCGGTGTCGGCGGTGGTCAAGGAGTTCTTCGGCAGCTCGCAGTTGTCGCAGTTCATGGACCAGACCAACCCGCTGTCCGAGGTGACCCACAAGCGCCGGCTGTCGGCCCTGGGGCCGGGCGGCCTGACCCGCGAGCGCGCCGGATTCGAGGTGCGCGACGTCCACAACACGCACTACGGCCGCATCTGTCCGGTGGAGACGCCCGAGGGGCCGAACATCGGCCTCATCGCGTCGCTCTCGACCTACGCCCGCGTCAACGAGTACGGCTTTGTCGAGACACCCTACCGCAAGGTGGTCGACAGCAAGGTGACCGACGAGGTCGAGTTCTACTCGGCGCTGCAGGAGGAGCAGCACGTCATCGCCCAGGCCAACGCCGACGTCGACAAGCAGGGCCGGTTTCTCAACAACCTGGTGTCGGCCCGCAAGTCCGGCGACTACGTGATGGCGCGCCGGGAAGAGGTCACGCTGATGGACGTGTCGCCGAGCCAGCTCGTGTCGGTGGCCGCCTCGCTGATCCCGTTTTTGGAAAATGACGACGCCAACCGCGCCCTGATGGGCAGCAACATGCAGCGCCAGGCGGTGCCTCTGCTGCGCACCGACCGGCCGGTGGTGTCGACCGGCATCGAGGCGATCGTGGCCCGCGACTCGGGGGTCACCGTCATCGCCCGCCGCTCGGGTGTCGTCGATCACGTCGACGCCAGCCGCATCGTGGTCAAGGTCGACGCCCGCGAGACCGAGGTCGGCTCGGGCGTCGACATCTACAGCCTGACCAAGTACCAGCGCAGCAACCAGAACACCTGCATCAACCAGAAGCCGGTGGTGCAGCGCGGCGATCGGGTCAAGGCGGGCGACGTCATAGCCGACGGGCCGGCCACCGACCGCGGCGATCTGGCGCTCGGCCGCAACGTGGTGGTCGCCTTCATGCCGTGGCAGGGCTACAACTTCGAGGACTCGATCCTGATCAGCGAGAAGGTGGTCAAGCACGACCTGTTCACGTCGGTTCACATCGAAGAGTACGAATGCGTTGCCCGGGACACCAAGCTCGGCAAGGAAGAGATCACGCGCGACATTCCCAACGTCGGCGAGGAGGCGCTCGGCAATCTCGACGAGGCGGGCATCATCCGCATCGGCGCCGAGGTCAAGCCGGGCGACATCCTGGTCGGCAAGATCACGCCCAAGGGCGAGACCCAGCTCAGCCCCGAGGAGAAGTTGCTGCGCGCCATCTTCGGCGAGAAGGCGGGCGACGTGCGCGACAGCTCGCTGCGGGTACCGCCGGGCGTCACCGGCACCGTCATCGACGCCAAGGTGTTCAGCCGCAAGGGCGTCGAGAAGGATTCCCGGGCCCAGAAGATCGAGGACGAAGAAGAAGCGCGGCTGCTCAAGGACCAAAACGACGAGATCCGCATCATTCGTCAGTCGGCGCTGGAGAAGGCGCTCAAGCTGCTGCACGGCCGGGTCGCCACCAACAAGCTTGTCGACGACAAGGGCAAGGTGCTGATCAAGAAGGGCGACGAGCTGACCCGCGAGCTGCTCGAGCAGGTGCCGACCAAGCTGCTGGCCGAGATCCCTCTCTCCGACGACAAGGTGTCCGACCAGGTGCACCGCGTGCTGCAGCAGATCACCAGCCAGGTCGAGCTTATCCAGATGGCCTTTGGCGAGAAGATCTCGCGCCTGCGCAAGGGCGACGAGCTGCCGCCGGGCGTCATCAAGATGGTCAAGGTGTTTTTGGCGGTCAAGCGCAAGCTGCAGGTCGGCGACAAGATGGCCGGCCGCCACGGCAACAAGGGCGTCATCTCGCGCATCCTGCCCGAGGAGGACATGCCCTACCTCGAGGACGGCACGCCGGTCGACATCGTGCTCAACCCGCTGGGCGTGCCCAGCCGCATGAACGTCGGCCAGATCCTCGAGACCCACCTGGGCTGGGCCGCCCAGTGCCTGGGCGACCAGATCCAGCGCTGTATCGACGACAAATGGAGCCCCAAGGCGCTGCGCGACCAGCTCAAAAAGATATACACCGACGACAAGTCGGCGGCGCAGCTCGCCGATCTCAACGACGACGACGTGGTGCGGTTGAGCCGGCGGCTCGCCGTCGAGGGCGTGCAGATCATCACCCCGGTGTTCGACGGCGCGCCCGAGGCCGAGATCAAGCGTCTGCTCGACGAGACCGAGCAGCCGCTGACCGGCCAGCAGATCCTGTTCGACGGCCGCAGCGGCGAACCATTTGACCAGGACGTGACGGTCGGCGTCATGTACATGATGAAGCTGCACCACCTGGTCGACGACAAGATCCACGCCCGCTCGATCGGTCCCTACTCGCTGGTCACCCAGCAGCCGCTCGGCGGCAAGGCGCAGTTTGGTGGTCAACGTCTCGGCGAAATGGAAGTGTGGGCGATGGAGGCCTACGGCGCGGCCTATGCGCTGCAGGAGTTCCTCACCGTCAAGTCCGACGACGTGGTCGGCCGCACCCGGATGTACGAGGCGATCGTCAAGGGCGAGCACGTGCTCGAGTCGGGCATCCCCGAGTCGTTCAACGTGCTGATCAAGGAGCTGCAGTCGCTGGCACTGGATGTCCAGTTGCTTGAGGACGTGGAGGCGCCACAGTGAAAGACATCTTCAATTTCTTCGAGAAGCCCAAGGATCCGTTGTCCTTCAGCGCGATGCGCATCTCCATCGCCAGCCCGGAGAAGATCCGCGACTGGTCGCACGGCGAGGTCAAGAAGCCGGAGACGATCAACTACCGCACCTTCAAGCCCGAGCGCGACGGCCTGTTCTGCGCCAAGATCTTCGGGCCGGTCAAGGACTACGAGTGCAACTGCGGCAAGTACAAGCGCATGAAGCACCGCGGCGTGGTGTGCGAGAAATGCGGCGTCGAGGTGATCCAGAGCAAGGTGCGGCGCGAGCGGCTGGGCCACATCAACCTGGCCACCCCGGTCGCCCACATCTGGTTTCTCAAGTCGCTGCCCAGCCGCATCGGCGCACTGCTCGACATGACGCTCAAGGATCTCGAGAAGGTGCTCTACTGCGAGGCCTACGTCGTGCTCGACCCGGGGCAGACGCCGTTCACCCGCGGCGAGCTGCTCAGCGAGGATCGCTACCAGCGCGCCCTCGACGAGTACGGCGACGACGCCTTCGTCGCCCAGATGGGCGGCGAGGCGATCTGCGAGATGCTCAAGGAGGTCGACATCAACAAGCTCGGCACCGAGCTGCGCGAGGAGATGAAGACCACCAGCAGCGAGGCCAAGCGCAAGAAGATCGCCAAGCGGCTGAAGACCGTCGAGTCGTTCCGCGACTCCGGCAACCGGCCCGAGTGGATGATGCTCGACGTGGTGCCGGTGATCCCGCCCGACCTGCGTCCGCTGGTGCCGCTCGACGGCGGTCGCTTCGCGACCTCTGACCTCAACGACCTGTACCGGCGCGTCATCAACCGCAACAACCGCCTGAAGCGGCTGCAGGAGCTCAACGCGCCCGAGATCATCATCCGCAACGAGAAGCGGATGCTGCAGGAGTCGGTCGACGCCCTGTTCGACAACGGCCGCCGCGGC
>JAFGSX010000213.1 GCA_016934455.1 Deltaproteobacteria bacterium | reverse complement strand
GTCGCTGGTCGCGTAGTCGGTCAGCGCCAGCACCACCACCAGGTCGGGATCCGCGGCGCGCGCTTGCTCGGCGATCGCGCCCACCACGGTGACGCCGGACTGACCCGGGCCGCCCAGGTTGACCAGCGCGGCGGCCCGCACGCCGGCCGCGATCAGGTTGACAAAGCGGTGCGCCTCGTCGCTGGCGCCGACTCCGGCCACCGACGATGAACCGAGCGCCACCAGGGTCTCGATCGGAGGCAGCGTCGCCACGCAGGCATCCTCCCCGACCGCGGCGTCCGTCCCGGCGGCGTCGCCCGAGACCACCGGCGGCGGGCAGGCGGCGAGCCACGCGCACGCCAGCGCGCAACAACCCGGCCTGGCCCCGGTCCATCCCATCGCGCCCGTCCGACACCCGCTGTTGACTGCGTGCCAGCCCGCCGCAAGAATCCATTGTACCCGTTTTTTGCCAGCGCCTGTGGCGGGGAGCGAGCGATGGCCAGCGCGAGCGGCACGGCCGGGCCGAGTCCCGGTGGAGCGGCCAAGAGCGGCTCCAAGCCGGTGCAGCAGTTTGGCCGCTACGAGATCCTCGACCGCATCGCGGTCGGCGGCATGGCCGAGATCCTGCTCGCGCGATCGGCGTCGCTGGGCGGCATCGCGCGCACCTGCGTCATCAAGCGCGTGCTGCCGGCCTACTCCAGCGACCTCAAGTTCGTCACCATGTTCATCGACGAGGCGCGCATCACCATCGGTCTCAACCACCGCAATATCGTGACCCTGTACGAGTTTGGCCAGCACGACGGCGCCTACTTCATGGCCATGGAGTACGTCGACGGCACCGACCTGGCCGAGCTGATGGCCAAGCTGTTCGCGCGCGGCGAGTCGGTCGATCCCCGCGCCGCGGCTTACATCGCGCGCAGCATGTGCCACGGCCTGCACTACGCCCACAGCAAGCGGGACCACGCCGGCCAGCCGCTCGGCATCGTGCACCGCGACATCAGCCCGCACAACGTGCTGCTCAGCCGCAAGGGCGAGGTCAAGCTGACCGATTTTGGCATCGCGACCGCGCGCAACAAGCTGTCCGCGACCATGCCCGGCACCGTCATGGGCAAGTCGCCCTACATGTCCCCCGAGCAAGCGGTGGGCGAGCGCGTCGATGCGCGCACCGACATCTGGGCCACCGGCGTCATCCTGTACGAGATGCTCACCGGCGACCGGCTGTTCGCGGCCGAGAACCTGGTCGCGACGCTGGTGCGCGTGCTCAACGATCCGATCCTGCGGCCCTCGGCCAAGCAACCGCGCGTTCCCCCCGAGCTCGACGCGATCGTCCTGCGCGCGCTCGACCGCGACATCGCGCACCGCTACCAGACCGCCGAGGAGATGGCCGCCGATTTCGACCTGCTGCTCGGGCAGGAGCCCTACGACGCGAGCGATCTCGCCGCGGCCCTGGCCCACCTCGAGTGGAGCGGCGTCACCTCGCCGATGCGCCCGAGCCTGTCGATCCAGCCAGCGGCGGCCGGACCGCGCAGCCCGACCCGGCCGCAGCCGCACCTGCAGATCGACGACGAGCAGATCCGGTCGCTGCTGGCCTCGCTGCGCACCGAGCCCAGTCTGTGGACGCTGGTGGCGCTGGGCGACCGCTACCGCGCGCTGGGGCAGCCCGAGGTGGCGCGCTCGGCCTATCGCACCGCGGCCGCGGTGTTCGCCTTTCAGGGTTTGCTGATCGCGGCGGTGTGCGCGCTCGACCCGGTGCCGGGCCTGAGCGGCGACCCCGGGCAGTCCTCGCCCGGAGGCGACGGCGAAAAGGCGCAGGATCTGATGGCGCTGGCCGACCTGGAGATCGGCAACCGCGGCGAGCTCGAGGCCCTGCTGCAGCGCTTCGACGGCCACGGGTTCTGGCCGCTGCTGCAGATGGTCGACCCGCGCGATCTGGGCGGCGAGCTGACCGGGGCGGTGACCCAGCGCGCGCGCACGCCGCTGTTCGGCTTTCTGGCTCCACGCGAGTTCACCGAGCTGGCGCGCGCGGTGCAGGTGCGGGCGGTGGCGCCGGGCGAGATCGTGATCCGCGAGGGCGAGCGCAGCGAATCGCTGTTCGCGGTCGGCCGCGGCCGGCTGGTGGTCCACTGCACGCCGGGCTCGCGCGACGAGGTGGCCGCGCTGGTCGCCACCCCCGGCAGCGAGCGCACCGAGACCGACGCCGACGAATCGACCGCCAACGACGGTCGGTCGCCGCCGACCGGCGAGCGGGTCTACCTGGCGGCGCTGGCCGACGGCGACTTCTTCGGCGAGTTCAGCTTTTTCACCCGGCGTCCTCGCAGCGCCAGCGTCGAGGCGGTCACGGACTGCCTGCTGGTCGAGATGGAGCGCGGCGTGGTCGACACCGTCCTGGACCGCGATCCCACCACCAGCGAGCCGCTGCTGCAGTTCTACAAGGAGCGCGTGGTCGAGCTGCTCATGGCCAAGAGCCCGCTGCTCGCGCTCTTCAGCCCGGCCGATCGCCACGAGCTGGTGCGGCGCTCGACCCTCGAGCAGTACCGGGACAGCGTGCAGATCGTGACCCAGGGCGAGCGCAACGACGCCTTCTATTTTATCAAGATGGGCGAGGTCGAGGTCTTCAGCACCGACAGCAACGGCCTCTCGATCTTCGTCAACAAGCTGCGACCGGGCCAGTTTTTCGGCGAGATCGCGGCGCTCAAGAACGTGCCGCGCACGGTCAGCGTGCGCTCCATGGGGCTGGTCACGCTGCTGCGCATCTCCGCCGCCGACCTCAACGAGATGCTCGATCGAGAGCCGCGCGTGCGCGGGATGTTCGAGCAGACCATCGAGTCGAGGCAGGCGCAGCTCGAGGAACGGGTCGACGAGCACGAGCGTATCTTCTACTTCACCTGATGCGGACGGCCAGTGAACGGGATGGCCAAGCTGGAGCTGGTGCCCGAACTGCTGCGCCTGGTCGACGTCGGGCGCGCCTGCGGACACGTCGCGCTGCTGGCCTCGGCCGCCTGCGCCGGCCGGGCGCCGGGCAGCGCCGGAGAGCAGCGCGCCGCCGAATATCTGGCCGACCGGCTGCAGGCGATCGGCTGGCCCCCGCTGGCCGAGGTGGGCGCGCACCGCGATCCGTTTTCACTGACTGTCAGCGAGCTCGCGGGCGAGCCGACGCTGGCGCTGGCGGAGGCGCCGGCCACGGCCTTTGTCCACCTGCGGGATTTTTGCGTCGACGTGCAGGGCGCGGCCGGCAGCGGCCGGGCGCGGGGCGAGACCGTCTGGCTCGGCGCCATGGCGGCCGAGGACGGGTTGCCGGACGCGCTGCGCGGGCGGGTCGGCGTCTGCTGGAGCACGCCGCCGGTCAGCGGCGACCAACTGCGCGCCGCTTTCGAGGCCTATCTGCAGCGCGTGCGGCGCGCGCGCGACGCCGGCGCCAGCGCGCTGTTGCAGATCGCGCCGCGGGTCGACCGGCGCAAGGTGATGGCGCATTGCCACGAGACTCCGGAGCTGCCGGTGCTCGACGTCGACCCGGCGATCGGCCGCGCGCTGTTCGCGCCCTACCCGCCCCCGGCCGTCGGCCAGCGCGGCCGGTCGGTCGAGCTGCGGGTGGAGCTGGAGCGGCGAGAGGTGTACAGCGCCGGCAACGTTATGGCCGGGCTCGGCCCGCACCCGATCGGAGCCGTCGTCTGCGCGCACTACGATCATCTCGGCACCCTGCCCGACGGGCGCCACTTTCCGGGCGCGGCCGACAACGCCTCGGGGGTGGCGGTCGCGCTCGAAGCGGCGGCCGCCATCGCGGCCGCGGGAGATCGCCTGCGGCGGCGTCTGGTGCTGCTGTTCAGCGCGGCCGAGGAGACCGGGATGTTCGGCGCCAGGCGCTTCGTCGAGCGCTTCGGCG
>JAFGSX010000212.1 GCA_016934455.1 Deltaproteobacteria bacterium | reverse complement strand
GTGGGCGGGCAGGGCAACCTGTTTGTGGGCAAGGTGCTCAGCGAGGTGGCGCTGCGCACCGGCTTCGGCAACGTGGTCAAGGGCGAGACCCACGGCATGGCGCAGCTCGGCGGCGCCGTGCAGTCGACCTTTGCCTGCGGCGACGTCTACTCGCCGGTGCTGGCGCCGGGCACGGTCGACGTGCTGGTCGCGCTCGAGTACAGCGAGGTGCTGCGGCCCGGTTTTCTCGAGCTGCTCAAGCCGGACGGCGTGGTCGCGCTCAACGCGCTGCGCGTCCTGCCCAGCGGCTTCGACCCCGACGACTACCCGGCGCTCGCGGCCGTGCGCGCCGCGCTGGCAGGTTGCCAGGTGGTGCAATTCGACGCGCTGGCCGCGGCGCAGGCGATCGGCGACAGCGCGGGCCGCACCATGAACGTGGTGGCGCTCGGCGTGCTGTCCACGATCGGACCGCTGGCCGCGATCCCGGTCGCGCTCTGGCGCGGCGCGCTGATCGACAGCTCGCCCGGCGAGCTGGCCAAGCGCGCCAACCTGGCGGCGTTTGAGCAGGGGCGGGCGCTGCGCGCAACCGAGTGATCGCCGCCTCCGGCAAGGGAGGGAACATGTCGAGCTGCCGGATGCTGATCCTCCTCGTCGCGGTGGCCGGCCTGGGCTGCGGCTGGCTCGACCCGGTCGCTCATGACAGCGGCGCCGCGGACGCCGGCGCGGCTGACGGCGCGGCTGACGCCGCGGCGGCTGACGTCGGCGCTCCGGACCGCGGAGCATCGGACCGCGGCCTGGCCGACGCCGTGGCACACGATCGCGGCCTGGCCGACCGCAGCGCGGGCGACGCGAGCGCCGCGCTCGTCGTCGGGAATGCCTGCGAGACCGCGATCGAGTGCGGCGCAGGCTTCGACTGCTACACCGAGGCGCCCGGCGGTTACTGCATGCCCGGCGCTCCGGGCGGACCCACCGCGTGCCGCGATCCCGAGGCCCCGTGCCCGGCCGGAACTGTCTGCTCGCCCCTGCCCATGCACGCGATCTCCGGCGTCTGCCTGCGCCCCTGCGGCGACGACGGCGACTGCCGAGAGGGTTACCGGTGCATCTTCGTCGAGCTCTTCTACGGCGACCCGCAGTCGCCGCGCAGCCCCGAAAAGGTCTGCTGGACCGTCTGCGAGCACGGTGTTGACCAGATGTGCAACGACGACCCCGCCATCTCGAGCTTGCACGGCACCTGCCGCGAGGACGGAACCTGCGACTGCGGCGATCGCTTTGCGTTGAATCCGGACACGGGGCGCTGCCTGTAGGTCGCCGCCGGTCTGCCCGGGGTCACGGCGTGCAGGTTACGTCCCAGCGCTTGAAGCCCTCGCCGCAGACGTCCCTTTCGAGATCGTACGCCATCGCCTTGCCGGTCATCGGCGCGTGGCATTGGCGGTTGCCGTCCCAGATCCAGTCGCCGTTGGAACGGGTCTCGCCGGGAATGACCGTGGGATCGGTCCAGACCCCCGAGGGCGCGGCGTTGCTGCCCGAGATGTCGAGCGCGGGGGTGGGGTAGAGATAGCCGGCTCGAGCAGTCCAGATCTCGGCGACGATCTGGTCGGCAGCGGCCGGGTCCAGGGCGTTGTTGTCCAGTCGTATGGACTGGATATTGTGCAGTTGCCCCAGCGCGTTTGGCTCGACGCCGGTGAGCGCGTTGTCGTGCAGGAACAAGAGCTGCAGTTGCGTCAGGTCGGCCAGCTCGATCGGCAGCGCGTCGCTGAGCTGGTTGTGGTCGACGCGCAGCTCGCGCAGGCTGGCCAGACTCCCGACGACGCGCGGCAGCGGCCCGGAGAGCCGATTGGAGCTGAGCGACAGCACGCGCAGGCGGGACAGGGAGCGCAGCTCGTTCGGCAACGAACCGGTGAGCTCGTTGCCGTAAAGGGCGAGGTATTGGAGGTTGTGCAGGCTGCCGATGGCGGTCGGGATCTCGCCGCTCAGCCGATTGTTGTGGAGGTACAACGTGATCAGGCTGGTCAGCAGGCCGATGACGTCCGGGATCGATCCCGCGATCTGGTTGGAGTTGAGGTCGAGCGCCTGCAGATCGACCAGCCGCTCGAGACCGTCGGGAAACGAGGTCAGGGCGTCGGAGCTGGCATTCACATTCCAGACCTCGGGCCCGAGCTCGAACGGCGCCAGCTCGACCCACTGCTGACCCTCGGCGGTGACGCTATGGCTGATCGCTGCACCCGTGGCAGTGCAACCGTCGGCAAATGTCCAGTGGGGCGTCAGCAGACCGGGCTGCAGCAACAGCGAGGGGTCAAAGGTCGTCGGTCCCGTGAAGACAAACCGGAGCAGCCAGGGCGGTGTGCTCGCATCGCCGGTGCCGGCGTCGGCGGCGTGCGCATCGGTCGAGGCTGCCGCATCGATCGAGGCTGCCGCATCGGTCGGGCCGCTGCGATCGGTGCCGATGGCAGCGTCGACGGGAGCGGCGTCGACGTCAAAGCGGTCGGTGCCGACGACCGCGTCGATGTGTCCCCCGAGGTCGGTCGAGCCAGCGTTATCCAGGTGGAGGTGGTCGACGCCGACGTCGAGGTGCACGCGGTCGGCGTGTCCACTGTCCGGGCGCTCGCGACCGGACGCGTCGACGATCGGCGCGTCGCCGGACTGAGAGCCGGCGTCCTGATCGGTGGGCCGACAGTAGCCGCGGACCGTGTCGCACTCGTAGCCGGCGCCGCAGGGGTGGCGCTGGTCGCACGGCGTGGCGGGCGTCGGCGGCTGGCAGCCCTGACCGAGCGCGGCGGCGAGCGCCAGCCCCACGACCAACCGCGACCGCATCGCATTCACCGCCGGGCGTCGCGCTTTTGCTGCAGCGCCTGCAGCACCTTCTCGGGCGTGATCGGCAGGTCGAAGATGCGCACACCGACGGCGTCGTAGATGGCGTTGGCGATGGCCGGCGCGGTCGGCACCAGCGCCGGCTCGCCCACGCCCTTGGCGCCGAACGGGCCGAACTTGTCGTCGGTCTCGACGAACTCGAGCTGGATCGGAAAGTCCATCTCGCCCGTCGTCGGGATCTTGTAGTCGGTGAAGCCGGGGTTGAGGATGCGGCCCTGCTGCTCCCTGATCTCCTCGTACAGCGCGTAGCCGATGCCCTGGGCGATGCCGCCGTAGATCTGGCCCTTGAGCGTCTGCGGGTTGAGCGCCTTGCCGATGTCGAGCGCGTTGACGAAGTTGAGGATCTTGACCACGCCGGTCTGGGTGTCGACCTCGACCTCGACGCCCTGGGTGCCGAAGGTGTAGGTCGCGGACAAGTTGCCGTAGCCCTTCTCCCAGTCGGGCAGGTCGGTCGGCGGATCGTAGAAGGCCTGCGCGGCCAGGACGTCGCCGCCCCGCCGAAAATGGATCGCGCGCAGGAGCCGGCCCAGCTCGATGGTCGCCCAGGGCGCGGCCGGCGCGTTCTTGAGCGAGATGACGCCGTCGCGCAGCTCGAAATTGTCGGCGCGGCTCTGCCCGGCAAAGTCGAAATCGGGCGCCTTCTCGTCGGGGTGGCGCTGGCGGTGCTTTTCTAGGTTCCTGGCGATCTCCCGGGGAAAGATCTTCTCGGCCTCCTTGAAGATCCTGGCGCGCAGCTCGTTGGCCGCCAGGATGGCGGCGTTGCAGGAGACAAACGAACCGCGGCTGGCGTGGGTGCCGACGTCCCACGGGCAGGTGGCGGTGTCGGTCTGGTTGATGAAGACCTGGTCCGGCGTGACGCCGAGCGCCTCGGCCACGGCCAGGGTAAGCACCGAGTGCAGCCCCTGACCCATCTCGACGCCGCCGTAGTGGACATTGACGTTGCCAAAGTCGTCGAG
>JAFGSX010000211.1 GCA_016934455.1 Deltaproteobacteria bacterium | reverse complement strand
GCGCTACCCCGCGCTGGCCGGCGGCGGCGCCCACACCTGCGCGGTCGCCTCCGGCGGCGACGCCTGGTGCTGGGGCGACAACGAGCGCGGCCAGCTCGGCGTCGGCGACACCCTCACCCGAGGCAGCGTCCCCGGCGACATGGCCTATCTGCCGGCGGTCGAGCTCGAGCCCAGCGGCAGCGCCACCCACGTCGCGGTCGGTGACAACCACGCCTGCGCCGTGCTCGGTGGGCACGGCATCAAGTGCTGGGGCTGGAACTACGAGGGGCAGCTCGGTCAGGGCGACACGATCGCGCGCGGCGATCAGATCGGCGAGCTCGGGGCGAGCCTGCCCCCCGTCGCGCTCGCATCGGACCAGGAGGTCTACGCGATCACCGCGGGTGCCAACCACACCTGCGCGCTGCTGGCCGACGGCAGCGTGTACTGCTGGGGCGACAACGCTTGCGGACAGCTCGGGTTGGGCGACACCGAGCACCGGGGTGACGATCCCGACGAGATGGGCTCCCGCCTGCCGGCGGTCCAGATCGGTGAGCCATGAGACGTTCGCCGCGGCGATGCGCCGGCTGTCTCGCCGCGCTCGCCCTGGCGGCGATCGCGGGCGGAGGATGCAACTTCTTCGTCGCCAGTTACGAGCTGTGCGAGAGCTCCAACTGTCGACGTCCCGATGCAGCGCGGGCTGACGGCTGGCGACCAGATGCCCACAGCCTCCTCGAAGCCGGCTCCGACACGGGTCGCGACGCGGCTCCCGAGGCCGGCCGCGATGTCGCGCCGTTCGATCGCCCGGCCGAGGACAGCGCGCCCGACGCCGCGCCCGACGCTGCGCCCGACGCCGCGCCCGACGCCGCGCCCGACGCCGCGCCCGACGCCGCGGCTGCCGACCTATAACCAGGCGCGCATCCCGACCAGCGGCCCGTGGAGCACCGCGCTGCTCTGGTCGCCGCCGAGGCCCCACAGGTCGTAGCCGGCGAACAGCTCCCAGCCGTGGACGCTGATACCGGCCACGGCCCGCGCTTTCACCGTCAGCGCCTTGCCCAGCCAGCCGAGTTCGGCACGGCCGGAGATCACCAGCGGCGACCACGGATAGACCTCGATATCCTCGGACAGCAGCAGCCCGGCCGCGACGCCGCCCGCGTCGCGCTGCAGAACCACGCCGAGTGCCACGCGCGATACCAGATCGGGCGCCTGCACCAGCCGGAATGTCCCCGCCGCCTGACCGACCAGCAACTTGTCGGTGTGCCCCGGCTGCGGCTCGACGTAGTGGGCGATCTCGGCCTGCGCGCCGAGACGGCTCGCCGTGTCAAAACCGGCGCTCAGCGCCAGGCGATGCACCCCGGCCAGGTCGTAGGCATAGCTGGTCGACAGCCACTGCGCGAACGGCACACCGCCGCGGCGCATCGCCTCCGCTGCCAGCCGAGAGGAGATCGCCTCGTCGGCGGGCTGCGGGAAGAGCAGCAGCAACCGGCCATCCCGGAAATAGGGCGGCCGCACGAAGAAGCTGAGGCTGTCGCCGTAGCCAGCGCTGTCGCTGCTCACCAGCTCGACCAGCTCCGGCAGAAACAGGTCCATCCCGCAATCGGCCAGGCCGGCCACGCCGTCACCGTCGTCACCGTCCTCGTCGCTGCTCGTCGAGTCCCCCGCGTCGTCATCATCGTCGTCGTCGCTGCTGCCGTGTATCGCGTCGCTGGCGTCGTCGAGCTTGCCCGCCCACCCCGGCGCCGCGAGCAGGCCGGCGATCAGAAGGACCGACCAGCGCATCGCCGGGCTCACATGCGGCTGAGCCGCGCCACCAGCTTCTTCACCGCGTTGGCGAACGGATGGCCCGGGCTGAGCGCCAGGGTCTGGTCGAGCGCCCGCTGCGCGTCGTCGAAACGCCGCATGTTGACGTAGGTCAGCGCCAGGTAGTACTGCGCCTTGGTGAACTGCGCGTCGTTGCCGACCGCCTGGCTCAGGTACCTCTCGGCCGAGCCGTACTCCCGGTCGCGCTGGAAGGCGACCACGCCCTTGATGAACAGCAGGCCGTTGCTCTGGGGATTGAGCTTCTCGAGCTTGGCCAGCGCGTCGCCGTAATTGCCCCAGTCCTCTTCGATGCGATAGCAGTCGGCCGCCAGCCGGTAGCCCTCGTAGGTGTCCCGGTGCTGCTTGAGCAACGCCTGCGTCTTCTCCTTGCCGATCGCCTTCTTCTGCGCGGCCACCTGTTCGAGCTGGCCGAGAACCTTTTGCACCAGCGGGATGAGCTGCTCGGTCTCGGCCAGCGCCTGTTGGGCCTTGGCCCGGTCCTGGTCGGAGAGCGAATCGCCGGCCAGCTTCTCGGTCAGGGCGGCCTGGCGCTTGGCCAGCTTCTCGACGCTGCTGTCCAGCGTCCTGGCGGTCAGCGCCGCCGAGTCAGCCCACGCCAGGAAGAGCTGGGCGTGCCAGGTGAGGTTCTTCAAATCGTCGGGCTTGCCCTTGAGGTGCTCGGCGAAGACGCGATCGGCCTTGTCGAACAGCGCCGGGTTGTCGCTGCGCACGATCGCCTGCGCATCGTCGACGGTCTTCGGATCGAGCAGGTTGGCCGCGATCCGGGCGTCGGCGGGCACGTCGAAGATGTTCTCGAAGACCAGCGCGAGGTCGTCCTTCTCGGCCGGCACCGCCACGACCGCGCTGCTGCCGCCGGTTCCGTCGTCGGGCTTGACCGCTTCCTTGGCGCCGCTGCAGCCACCCAGCAGGCTCAACGTCAACGCCGTCGCCACAGACCCGAGCAGACCCCGCCACAGCCTCATGACAGCACCTCCGGAGACCAACGGCCGCCGCCGCGACTCCCGGTTCTTATCCCAATTTGGCGTCGCTGGCGACAACCGTGTGGCCTGCGCTATGGTTCCGGAGCAGGCGCGGTGGAGGTGCCATGTTCAAGGTCGAACTGCTCGGCACCGGCGGCGAGTGCAACCTGCTCGCCAGCGAGGTGCTCAGGGCGAGCCAATTCGTCGGCATCCCGGTCAAGCTGGTCCGCGTCGAGCAACCAGAACAGATCGCAGCGCGCGGCGTCGCGACGACGCCGGCGCTGATCATCGACGGCGCGATCCGGTGCCAGGGCGTACTGCCGACCCAGGCCGAGCTGACGAGCTGGCTGACCACGGCAGCGCTCAAGTACGAGACTGCGTAGGTCCGGGGGCCGCCCCCGTCGGGGACTCGCGAGGGTCGCCGAGAGCGAGGCTCGCCGGGCTCAACCCGGCGCCACCCGGTCGTAGCCGGCGAGCTCCCAGTCGCCGGTGACAACGTCATGGCGCACGAGGTAACAGCCACCGTCGTGGCCGCGCAATTTGAAGTAACGATGGTCCGGTGCCAGCCAGGCATCGAGCACGGCCGCCACCTCGATGCAGCGGTGGCCCAGAAAAAAACGGCGCGGGGTCTCCTCGCCGCGGTAGCCGGCATGGCACTCGACCCGGAGCTGCACGGGGCTAGCTGCGGCGACGGGCGGGAGCCCGGCGCCTCGGCTTGGCCTTTGCCTTGGCTCCGGACTTTGCCCTGGCTCTGGATCTCGAAGCGACCTTGGCGGCGCGCGCGATCGGCAGCGCGCCGTCGAGCGCGCGCGCGATGAGCTGCCGCAGGTTGACCTTGGTCAGCGCCACCGGGTTGGTGCCGCCGCTCGGATCGGCGACCGCCAGCTCGGTCAGCGGGGCCAAGTGATCGCGCCGGGCCCCCAGCTCGGCCAGCGCGTGCGGGATACCGAGCTGCCGCCGCAGCCCCAGCACCCAGTCGAGCACCGACTCGAACGACGGCCGCCTGAACCCCAGATAGGCGGCCAGCCGCGCCAGCCGCTCGTCGATGACCGGCCGGTTGAGCGCCAGCACGTACGGCATCATCACCGCGATGGTGCGGCCGTGCGGCGTGTCGAGCAGGCCGCCGCAGGCGTGCGCCACCGCGTGCATGGCGCCCAGCCCGCGCTGAAACGCGGCCGCGCCCAGCAGCGACGCGGCCAGCATCTCGGCCCGCGCCAGCAGGTCGGCGGGCTCGGCGCACGCGTTCAGCAACGAGCGGTGGACCAGCCGCATGCCCTCGAGCGCGATGCCGGCCGCCTGCGGGTGGAAGAACGGGCTGCAATAGGCCTCGAGGCTGTGCGACAGCGCATCCATGCCGGTCTCGCCGGTCAGGCGCGGCGGCATACCCACGGTCAGCGCCGGATCGCAGATCACCCTGGCCGGCTGCAGCTTGGGGTGGAAGATCAGCTTTTTCTGGTGCAGCCGCTCGTCGACGATGACCGAGACGCGGCCCACCTCGGAGCCGGTGCCGGCCGTGGTTGGCACCGCCACGCACGGCCGCATGCCGGCCAGATCGACGCGGGTCCAGTTGTCGCCGACGTCCTCGAAGTCCCACAGCGGCCGGGTCTGGCCGATCATCAGCGCCACCGCCTTGGCCGCGTCGAGCGCGCTGCCGCCGCCAAAGGCGATCACGCCGTCGCGGTTGCCCCGCCGAAAGGCGCGCACGCCGTCTTCGACGTTCTTGCCCACCGGATTGGGCTTGATGTCGCAGAAGACGCTGGTGGCGAGGCCGGACCGATCGCAGATCCGCACCACCTCCTTGGTCATGGGCAGCCGCGCCAGCACCGGATCCGTGATCAGCAGCGGTCGCTGGATGCCCAGCTCCCGACAGGCGTCTGGCAGCTCCTTGATGCGGCCCACCCCGAAGCGGATCGCGGTCGGGTAGTTCCAGTTGGCGCGCAGCGCGTCGATGTCGGCGGTGGTCATGGCAGCCTCCCGATCACAGCGATGTCTTGAGGTGAAAGGACTTGGGGCGCGTCAGGTGCTCGAAGCCCACCCTGGACAGCGTGCAGCCGACGCCGGAGTCCTTGACTCCGACCCAGGCGAGCGCCGGATCGAGGTAGTCGCAGCGATTCATGAACCAGGTGCCGGTGTCGACGCGCCGGCCGAGCGCGATCGCGGCATCCACGTCTTTGGTGAACACCGCCGCGGTCAGGCCGAAGCGGCTGTCGTTCATGAATGCGACAGCCTCGTCGTCGGAGCCGACCGGCATGATGCCGGCGGCCGGGCCAAAGGTCTCGTCCTGCATGAACCCGAGCTTGTTGTCCTCGCACAGCAGCGCCTGCGGCGCCAGGTAGGGCGACTCGCCCCTGGCCTGCGGGAACCACTTCTCGTCGATGAGCGGCCTGGCACCGGCCGCGATCGCCGCTTCGATCTGACCGCGGATGGCCTCGGCCGCGCTGGTGCGCACCACCGGCCCCAGCGTGGTCTCGGCGTCGAGCGGGTTGCCCAGCCGGTACTGCCTGGTCAGCTCGACCCAGCCGTCGACGAACTGCTGAAACACGGACCTGTGCACGTAGACGCGCTTGATGCCGCAGCAGGACTGGCCCGAGTTGTAGTAGGCGCCGTCGACCAGCGTTTCGACGGCATGCCTGAGGTCGCAATCGGGCCGCACGTAGGCCGGGTCCTTGCCCCCCAGCTCGAGGCCGCAGTGGATGAAGCGATCGGCCGCGGCGCGGTGGATCGCGCGGCCGCCCTCGACCGAGCCGGTGAAGGCGACGTACCGGATCGCCGGATCGGCGATCACGCGGGCCACCTGGTCGTGGCTCAGGTGCAGGTGCGCGAGCACGCCCTCGGGCAGACCGGCCTTGCGAGCGGCCTCGGTGTAGCTCTCGGCGACCAGCGGCGTCTGCGCCGAGTGCTTCAGCAGCACCGAGTTGCCAGCCAGCAGCGCCGGCACCACCGCGTTGACCGAGGTCAGATAGGGGTAATTCCAGGGCGCGATCACGAACACCACGCCGTGCGGCTCGCGGCGGATGAAGCGGGTGAAGCCGGGCTTGTCGCCGACCGCCACGTCGGCCAGCGCCTCCTCGGCGATGCTGGCCATGTGGCGGGCGCGCTCCTCGAAGCCGCGCACCTCGTTGGGGCCGTACTTGATAGGCCGCCCCATCTGCCGGGCCAGCTCCTCGCTGATGCGCTCCTTCAGCTCGACCATCCTGTCGACGAACAGGTAAACCAGGCGCACCCGCTCGGCCACCGGCAGCAGCTTCCACTCGGCCTGCGCGGACTGCGCCTGCGCGAGCGCGGCCTGCACCTCCCGCCGGGTCGCCAGCGGGCGCTCGACGTAGACCTTGCCGTCGACGGGCGAGACGGTCTTCTGCTTGTTGGCTGCCATGACGCCTCCTGCCTCTGCAATCCGCGGATCATCCCAAATGACCGGCGCGCCGCAACTGCGATCCATCCCCGGGATGCGCGTTTGCACGCGGGACCGGTTTCCAGGACAATGCTGCGGCCTGGCGGCCCGCCAGCGACGGCCGCTCGGAGCGGAGGGATGCCATGCAGCCTCGCGCCATCGTCGTCGTGCTGGTCTGCGCTGTCAGCGCGGTCGCGTCCGGACAGCCGCTCACCCGCGATCAGGTGCCGGCACCGCTCAAGCCCTGGATCGACTGGGCGCTCTACGGCCACGAGCAGGCGCGCTGCCCGTTTCTGCTCGGGAGCAGCGACCAGCGCCGCTGCCAGTGGCCGGCCAGCCTCGGGCTCGAGCTGGACGACCGGGGCGGCCGCTTCGAGCAGCAGTGGTTGCTGCTCAACCGCGGCTGGGTGCCGCTGCCGGGCGATGCCAAGCGCTGGCCGCTCGACGTGACCGTCGACGGGAAACCGGCGGTGGTGACCCCGGTGGGCGAACAGCCAGGCCTGGCGCTGGAGGCGGGCGCGCACGAGATCGCCGGCCGCTTCCTGTGGAGCAACCTGCCCGAGCAGCTTCCGGTGCCGAGCGAGACCGGGTTGCTCGACCTGCGGCTGCGCGGCAAGGCGGTGCCCTTTCCGCACCGCGACGAGCAAGGTCGGCTCTGGCTGCAGAAGCGCGGCGACGAGGAAAAGCGCGAGAACCGGCTGGACCTGGTGGTTCATCGGCGCCTCGTCGACGACATCCCGCTGCTGGTCGAGACCCGCATCGAGCTCGAGGTGGCCGGCGAGAGCCGCGAGGAGCTGCTCGGCCGCGCGCTGCTCGACGGCTTCGTGCCGCTGGCGCTGCAGAGTCCGCTGCCGGCGCGGCTGGAGCCGAATGGCCGCCTGCGGGTGCAGGTGCGGCCGGGCACCTTCAGCGTCGTCGTCACCGCGCGCCACGACGGCCCGGCCAAGGCGCTGACCCGACCCGAGACAGAGGGGCCCTGGGCCGAGCAAGAGATCTGGGTGTTCGAGGCGCGCCCCAACCTGCGGCTGGTCGACCTCGAGGGTGTGCCCGGCGTCGATCCGCAGCAGACCCGACTGCCGGACGACTGGAAGCGGTTGCCCGCCTTTCGCGTCGAGCCAGGGGCGACCATCACCCTGCAGGAGCGCCGCCGCGGCGACAGCGACCCGGTGCCGGACCAGCTCGACCTAGAGCGGACGCTGTGGCTCGACTTCGACGGCCGCGGCTACACCGTTCGCGATCGGCTGCACGGCAACCTCAACCAGAGCTGGCGCCTGACCATGCGGCTGCCGGCGCAGCTCGGCCGCGTCGCCGTCGACAGCCGGGACCAGTTCATCACCGCGTTGGACGGTCAAGGCCGCGCCGGTGTCGAGGTGCGGCAGCGCCACCTCGCCGCCGTCGCCGACAGCCGCATCGACGGCCCGGCGCGCTCGCTGCCGGCCGTCGGCTGGGACCACGATCTGCAGTCGCTGCAGGCCGAGCTCAGGCTGCCGCCCGGCTGGCGCGCGCTGCACGTCGCCGGCGCCGACGAGGCGAACCCGACCTGGGTGCGAAGCTGGACGCTGCTCGACCTGTTCATCGCCCTGCTGGTCGTGCTCGCCATCGGCAAGCTGTGGGGTGTGGCGTGGGCGGCCATCGCGCTGTTCACGCTGGCCTTCACCTACCAGGAGCCGGGCGCGCCGCAGTACATCTGGCCGGCGCTGCTGATCGGCGAGGCGCTGGTGCGGGTGCTGCCCGAGGGCGCGCTGCGCAGGTTGTTCAAGATCTACCGGCTGGGCGCGCTGCTGGTGCTGACCGCCATCGCCATCCCGTTCCTGATCCAGCAGGTGCGCCAGGGCATGTACCCGGCGCTCGAGCAGAGCTGGCAGACGCCGCACCTGGGTTTCGTGCTGAGCGCGGAAAAACCGCCCGCCGGAGTGATCTCGGGGGAGGATCTGCTCGAGGAGATCCCGCCGCCTCCACCGGCGGAGCCGGAGGCTCTGGATCAGAAGGAGGACAAAGAAACCGCCCTGGGTGGCAAGGGAGAGTACGAGGGCGAGCCCGGAGACCTGCCAACGCAGCAAGAGGTCGAGGTCAAGCTCGAGCGCAGCAAGATCGCAGGCCTGACGCAGAGCTCGACCGCGGTGACCCGGTCGGTTCGGCGCAAGGCGCCGGCCAAGCAATGGGGCTACGACTACGATCCCAACACCGTGGTCCAGACCGGACCTGGCCGGCCAGCCTGGGAATGGAACACGGTCAGGCTCCACTGGAGCGGCCCGGTCGAGCGCGATCAGAAGCTGCGGCTGTGGCTGGTCGGCCCGACCGGCAACCTGCTGCTCTCCTTGATCCGGGTTTTGCTGGTCGCCGCGCTGGTGCTGTGCGCTTTTGGCTTTCCCGGAAAATTCTGGCCGAGGCTGGTGCGGCTGGGGCAGCCGCCGCGGCCTGCGCTGTGGTCGATCCCGCTGGCGCTGCTGCTGACGACGACAGCGCGCGCCCAGGAACCGCTGACCCAGGTCGCACCGCAGCCACCGCCGGTCGAATTGCTCGACCAGCTCCGCCAGCGGCTGCTCACGCCTCCGCAGTGCCTGCCAGCCTGCGCCGCCAGCGGACGGCTGCTGCTCGAGGTGACCGGCGAGACGCTGCGGTTGCGCCAGGAGATCGACGCCGCGGCCGACAGCGCGGTGCCGCTGCCCGGCAACGCCGCGCAGTGGCTGCCGGCGACCGTTGGGATCGACGGCCGGGCGGCGACCGGCCTGGCGCGCAGCGCCGACGGCCAGCTCTGGCTCTACCTGAGCGCGGGCAAGCACCAGGTCGCGCTCGAGGGCCCGCTGCCGGCGCGCGAGGTGGTGCAGCTCGGTCTGCCGCTGCGCCCGCACCGGGTCGAGGCGCGCGCGACGGGCTGGAGCGTCGACGGCATCCACCCCGACGGCACCGTCGACCAGGTGCTGCAAATGACCCGGTTGCAGCAGCACGAGGGCGCCGCGGCCGCGCTCGAGGCGTCGACGCTGCCGCCGTTCGTGCGCGTCGAGCGCGAGATCTCGCTCGGCCTGTCGTGGCAGATCGAGACGCGCGTGGTGCGTCTGACGCCACCCGGGACCGCGGTCGTGATCGAGGTGCCGCTGTTGCCCGGCGAGAGTGTCACCAGCGCCGACCTGCGCGTCGAGCGCGGCAAGCTGCTGGTCAACATGGGTCCGCAGGTCAGCGAGTTGAGCTGGAACTCGGTGCTCGAGACCCAGCCCAAGCTCGAGCTCAAAGCTCCGGCCGGCGTGGCCTGGACCGAGCTGTGGCGGCTGGACGCCAGCCCGATCTGGCACCTCGAGGTGAGCGGCATCCCCACCGTCAACCAGGCCGCCGAAGGGCGCCGCGAATGGCGGCCGTGGCCGGGCGAGGTGGTCACCATCGCCACCAGCCGGCCGGCCGGCGTGGCCGGCCAGACGTTGACCATCGACGGCGCGCACCAGACCGTGCGGCCGGGCAGCCGCGCCACCGACGTCGAGCTCAAGCTGGTGCTGCGCTCGAGCCGCGGCGGCCAGCACGTCGTCGCGCTGCCGGCCGACGCCAATCTGCAGTCGGTCAGCATCGACGGACGCCCGCAGCCGGTGCGGCAGGAGGGGCGCCAGGTGACGCTGCCGCTGCTGCCCGGCGCGCAGCGCATCGCGCTCGGCTGGCGCCAGCCGGGAGGCATCGGAGATCGGGGGCTGCGCTTTCGACCGGCGCCGGTCGACGTCGGAGCGCCCGCGGTCAACGTCGAGACCCAGATCGAGATACCGCGCAACCGCTGGGTGCTGTTGCTCCAGCCGCAGCAGCTCGGGCCCGCCGTCCTGTTCTGGAGCATGCTCGTCGTTCTGCTCATAGCCAGCATCGCGCTTGGCCTGGTGAGGTGGGTGCCGCTGCGCTGGTACCACTGGTTTTTACTCGGCATCGGCCTGTCGCAGGTCAGCATCTGGACCGCGCTCGTCGTCGTGGTCTGGCTGCTCGCGCTGGGTTGGCGGAGGACGCACATCATCGCATCGCGTCACCGGTTCAACCTGAGCCAGGTGGCGATCGCGATCTGGAGCGCGGTCGCCCTGATCACGCTGGTGGTCGCCGTGGCTCAGGGATTGCTCGGCACGCCCGAGATGCAGATCGCCGGCAACGGCTCGTCGCGAGATTTGCTGCGCTGGTACGTCGATCGCGCGCCCGCGCAGCTTCCGCAGCCGTGGGCCATCACGGTCTCGATCTGGTGGTACCGGGCCGCCATGCTGGCGTGGGCGATGTGGCTGGCCTGGGTGCTGCTGCGCTGGCTGCGCTGGGGCTTCGCCTGCTTCAGCAGCGGTGGGCTGTGGCGGCCCAAGACCAAGATCATCGCCGATCCGGCAGCGGCGACTGCACCGACGGCCGCCCCGGAGACCGAGACCGAGCAGCGCTAGCCGCCTACGACGCCGCCGAAAAAGCGCGCCGAGCGTACGAGTTTTTGGCATAAAAAGTCGCCATGAGCCTGATCACGGTCGAGGGGCTGAGCCTGCAGTTCGGCGGCCGCGTGCTGTTCGACGACGTCGGCTTCGCCGTCAGCGCCGACGACCGGGTCGGGCTGGTCGGCCGCAACGGCATGGGCAAGACCTCGCTGCTGCGCGCCATCATGCGCGAGCTGCAGCCCGACGCCGGCCGGTTTCGCATCGCCCGCGGCGTGCGCATCGGCTACCTGCCGCAGGAGGTGGCGGCGCCGTCGGACAAGCTGCTGCTGGCGTCGGTGCTCGACTCGGTGCCGGGCCGCGCCTCGGTCGAGGTCGAGCTGGCGCAGGTCGAGACCGAGCTGGCGGCCGCGACCGAGCCGCTGGAGCAGCACGACCTGGCGCTGCGGCTGGGCGAGCTGGCGCAACTGCGCGACCACTACGAGACCTGCTACGCGCAGCACGAGGCCGAGCGCATCCTGACCGGCCTCGGCTTCACCAGCGCGCAGTTCGAAAAACCGCTGTGGCAACTCAGCGGCGGCTGGCGCATGCGCGCGGCGCTGGCCGCGATCCTGTTCCAGCAGCCCGACGTGCTGCTGCTCGACGAGCCGACCAACCACCTCGACCTGCCGTCGGTGCGCTGGTTCGACGGCTACCTCAAGAAATTTCCGGGCGCCTTCATGCTGGTCTCGCACGACCGCGAGTTCCTCAACCGCCAGATCGAGCGCGTGATCAGCCTCGAGCTCGAGGGCATGCGCACCTACGCCGGCAACTACGATCACTATGTCGAGCAGCGCACCGAGGAGGATGCGATCCTGCAAAACCGCGCCAAGAACATCGAGCGCGAGAAGCGCGAGGTCGAGCGCTTCGTCGAGCGCTTCAAGGCCAAGGCCACCCATGCCCGGCAGGCGTCGTCCAAGGCCAAGATGCTGCGCAAGCTCGAGTCGGTGCAGACGCTGGAGCTGCCCAAGGAGCTGCACTTCACCTTCAAGGACGCCGCGCCATCGGGCCGGCTGGTGGTGCACCTGGCCGGCATCGGCAAGCGCTTCGGCGACGAGGAGCTCTACCGCGACGTCGACCTCTGCCTCTACCGCGGCGAGCGGGTGGCGGTGGTCGGCCCCAACGGCGCCGGCAAGACCACGCTGCTCCGGATCGTCGCCGGCGAGCTGGCGGCCGACGCCGGCGTGGTCGAGCTCGGCCATCAGGTGGTGCCCGGCTACTACGCCCAGCACTGCGCCGACGACCTGCACGGCGGCCTCAACATCATGCAGACGCTGTGGGAGACGATCCCGGAGCAAAGCGTCACCTACGTGCGCACCGTGCTCGGCACCTTTCTGTTCTCGGGCGACGACGCGCTCAAGCCGGTCAGCGTGCTATCGGGCGGCGAGCGGGCGCGGGTGGCGCTGGCGCGGCTGGTCGTCAACCCGACCAACCTCCTGCTGCTCGACGAGCCGACCAGCCACCTCGACCTCAACGCCAGCGAGGCGCTGGCCGAGGCGCTGGCGCAGTACGGCGGCGCCGTGCTGTTCGTCAGCCACAACCTCAGCCTGCTCCGGCGGCTGGCGACCAAGGTGTGGGAGGTGCGCGACGGCCAGGTGCGCGAGTACGTGGCCGGCTTCGACTACTACCTGGAGCAGCGCGAGCGCGAGCAGGCCGCGCCTGTCGTCGAGGAAAAGAAGGCCGCGGTTTCTCCGCGCACGCGCGACGACGTCAAGGCCAAGAAGCGGGCCGAGGCCGAGTACCGCCAGGTGCTGGCCAGAAAGCTGGGCGGCATCCCCAAGAAGATCGCCGAGCTCGAGGCGCGCATCGGCGAGCTCGAGGCGCAGCAACAGAAGCTCGAGCAGGTGCTGGCGCTCAGCGAGACCTACCAGGACCAGGCGCGCTACCAGGAGCTGCTGCGCGACTACAGCGCGGCCAAGGCCAAGCTCGAGGAGCTGCTGGCGCGCTGGGAGGGGCTGGCGGAGCAGCGCCAGCAGATCACCGCCGCGGTCGAGCGGGAGTTCGGCGCGGACACATAGCTCTCGCGACACGATCTGTCGCCTTACTCAGAGTGCTATCCGACACCTTGTCAGTCAGGCCAAGGTCTGGCTTGATGGGGGCTCCGCCCGGGGGGCTGCATGACGACAGAAGGGTCTGCTCTGGTGCGCGTCGATGGACTGCGCGTGGTCTTCGATCTCCACGATCGCCAGGTCTGCGCTGCTGACGACGTCAGCTTCAAGATCGGCCCCGGCGAGGCGCTCGGCATCGTCGGCGAGTCGGGGTCGGGCAAGTCGGTGGTCTGCGCCTCGCTGCTGCGACTGGTGCCACCGCCCGGCCGCTACGCCGCCGGCCGCGTGCTGTTCGACGGCGTGGACCTGCTGACCTGCCCCTTGTCGCAGCTGCGCGCGGTGCGCGGCAAGCGCATCGCCATGGTCTTCCAGGACCCGATGACCGCGCTCAACCCGTACTTGCGCGTCGGCGACCAGTTGGCCGAGGCGCTGCGCACGCACGAGAAGGTGAGCCGCAGCGCGGCCTGGGACGCGGCCGTCAATACCCTGCGCGACGTCGGCATCGCCGACCCGCTGGCGCGCATGCGCTGCCATCCGCACGAGCTGTCGGGCGGCATGCGCCAGCGCGCGGTGCTGGCCATGGCGCTGCTCACCCGGCCGCAGCTTCTGATCGCCGACGAGCCGACGACCGCGCTCGACGTCACGGTGCAGGCGCAGGTGCTCGAGCTGATCCAGCGCGCGCGGCGCGAGCTGAACATGGCCGTGCTGCTGGTCTCGCACGACCTGGGCGTGGTGGCTGGCCTGTGCGAGCGCGTGCTGGTCATGTACGCCGGCCGCGTGGTCGAGTCCGCACCGACAACCGATCTGTTCAAGACGCCGCGGCATCCCTACACGCGCGCGCTGCTGCGCTCGACACCCGATCTGCAGGCGGTCGAGCCGCAACTGGTATCGATCCGCGGCCAGCCGCCCGACCTGGCGTCGCCGATCGCGGGCTGCGCTTTCGCGCCGCGCTGCGACGTTGCGGCCGAGAAATGTTCGCAGTCGCAGATGCTGACTGCGCTCGACGCGCTGCACGCGACTGCCTGCGTGCGCGTGCAGACCGAGGGGTTGCAGCCATGAGCGCCCTGCTCGAGGTGACCGACGTCCGCACCTGGTTCCCGGTCGCCGACGGTGCGTTTCGCAACGGCACGCAGACGGTCAAGGCGGTCGACGGCGTCAGCTTCACCATGCGTGCTGGCGAAGCGCTCGGTCTGGCCGGCGAGTCGGGCTGCGGCAAGACCACGCTCGGCCGCACCATCGTGCGCCTGACCGAGCCGACCGGCGGCCGCGTCAAGCTCGACGGCCTCGACGTCACCGCGCTCGAGGGCGAGGGACTGCGAAAATCGCGCGCGCAGTTCCAGATGATCTTCCAGGACCCGCAGGCGTCGCTCAACCCGCGCATGACCGTGCTCGAGACGCTCGTCGAGGCGCTGCAGGCGCACCGTGCCGTGCCGGCGGCCGAGCTGCGCGGCCGCGTCCTCAAGCTGCTCGAGCAGGTCGGCCTGAGCGAGAGCGCGCTCGACCAGTATCCGCACCAGTTCTCGGGCGGCCAGCGCCAGCGCATCGCGATCGCGCGCGCGCTTGCGGTCGAGCCCAAGTTGATCGTGGCCGACGAGCCGGTGTCGGCGCTCGACGTCTCGATCCGCGCCCAGATCCTGACGCTGCTCAACGAGCTGCGCGCCAGGCTCGGGCTGTCGCTGATCTTCATCGGCCACGACCTGGCCGTGCTGCGCGGCGTGTGCGACCGCATCGCGGTCATGTATCTGGGCCGCATCGTCGAGCTCGGTCCGGCCCGCGATGTCGTGGATCGGCCGCTGCACCCGTACACGCAGGCGCTGATCAGCGCGGTGCCGGTGCCTGACCCGGAGCGCGAGCGCAGTCGCCAGCGCATCGTGCTCGAGGGCGACCCGCCGTCGCCGCTGTCGCCTCCGAGCGGCTGTTCGTTCCACCCGCGCTGCGCGAAGAAGAGCGAGCGCTGCGTCAGCGAGGTGCCGCCGCTGGTCGAGCGCGACGGTCGCAGCGTGGCGTGCCACGTCGTCTGAGCGTGGGCGACGAGAGATTTCTTCCTCAGTTTGGTCAATTTTCGGCGGGGCCCCGCTGTTCGGCGTAAGTCTTTTTCTCGTCGCTGAAGGCGACGAAAAAAGCCTTCCGCCGGCCCCCCGCCGATCGGGTGGACTGAGGCAGGGACGACGTCAACCGCACGCAACCATCGCTCCCGGAATTCCGTCGTCACCCGATGCAAATTTTCCGGCTGGGGGGCCGGAGGAGACCTTCTTGTCGGTCCCTTCAAGGAACGACGAGAAGGTCTCCGCAGATCAGCGGGGCCCCAGCCGGAATTTGACTCAATTGAGCAGAGGATATGCGGTGTCAGCGCGCCGCGCGCGGATCGAGCGCATCGCGCAGCCCGTCGCCCAGGAAGTTGAGCGCGACCAGCGCCAGCACCATCACCACGCCCGGCCCGATCAGCGTCCACGGATAGACCAGCAGCAGCCCCGCGCCCTCGGAGACCAGCGACCCCAGGCTGGCGGCCGGCGGCTGCACGCCCAGCCCCAAAAACGACAGAAAGGCCTCGAACAGCATGGCACCAGGGATCGCGAGCGAGGCATAGGCGACCACCGGCCCGAGCGCGTTGGGGACCAGGTGGCGCAGCAGGATGCGGCTCGGCCGCAGTCCGAGCCCGCGCGCAGCGTCGACGAACTCGCGCTGCTTGAGCGACAGCACCTGCGCGCGCGTGATGCGCGCCATCATCAGCCACGACACGCTGCCGATGAACAGCACCAGCACGACCACGCTGCGCGTCTCGAGCAGCGCCATGATGACGATCACCACCACCAGCATGGGCAGCGCGTAGATGACGTCGACCACGCGCATCATCAGCTCGTCTACGCGGCCGCCGGCGTAGCCGGCCAGCGCGCCCCAGCCGACGCCGATCACCATCGCCATCAGCGTGGCCAGCAGGCCGATCGCGATCGCGATGCGGCCGCCGATCATGGTGCGCACCATCAGGTCGCGGCCCAGGATGTCGGTGCCCATCCAGTGGTGCCACGACGGTGCAGTGGCGCCGAGCAGCACATCCTGGTCCGTGCTCTCGATGCCGGCCAGCGCCGACATCAGGAGCGGACCGAGCACGCACCAGGTGACGACGACGATCGCGACGATGCCAGCGACCACGGCCGCGCGGTTGGCGCGCAGCCGCTGCCAGGCCTGCCGGGCAGGCGAGATTCCGCTGCGGTTCATGCCACCACCTCCCGTGCGCGCGGGTCGAGCGCGGCCTGGGTCAGGTCGACCACCAGGTTCAGGGCCATCAGGATGACGACGTAGAAGACCGAGATGCCGGTCAGCACCGTGTAGTCGCGGTCGGCCACCGAGTTGACGAAGTAGGCGCCCAGCCCCGGGATGTCAAAGATGTTCTCGACCACGACCGCGCCCGAGATGACGTCGGCCGTGGCCGGCCCGAGAAAGACCAGCACCGGCAAGATGCCCGGCCGCAGCGCGTGGCGCAGCAGCACGCTGCGCTCGGACAGCCCCTTGGCGTGCGCGGTGCGGATGTAGTCCTGCGACAGCACGTCGAGAAAACCGGCGCGGGTGAGCCGGATGATGGCGGCCATCAGCACCAGGCCGAGCGTGATGCCGGGCAAGATGTAGCTCGTGGGCCCGTCGATGGCGGCGGGTGGCAGCCAGCCGAGCTGCAGCGAGACGACCAGGATCAGGAGCGGCCCGATCACGAACGACGGCGTGCTCACGGCGAGGTGGCCGAAGCCCGAGATCAGGTGATCGGGCCAGCGGTTCTGCCGGGCCGCGGCGAACATGCCCAGCGAGACGCCGAAAACCAGCGCAAAGGCCAGCGCGACCAGGCCGAGCGTCAGCGAGAACGGGAAGTGGTCGGCGATGATCTCGTTGACGCTGACCCCCGGGTGGCTGAGCGACGGCCCGAGGTCGCCGCGCACCAGGCCGCCCAGGTAGCGGCCGTACTGGACCCAGAGCGGGTCGTCGAGGTGCCACGCCTTTTTCAGGTTCTCGACCACCTGCGGTGGCAACTTTCGCTCCCG
>JAFGSX010000210.1 GCA_016934455.1 Deltaproteobacteria bacterium | reverse complement strand
GGGTAGGTGTTGTACCAGAGAAAACCGATGCTCGAGCCGATGATCGCCGCGCACAGCACGGCCAGCTCGGCGGCGCCCGGCTGCGAGGGGATGCGCAGGTAGCGCGCGAAGTCGAAGTAGACGAAGCTGCCGGGCGAGATCTCGAGCCCGAGCCGGGTCCCGGCGGCATAGGCCAGGATCAAGAAGGTCAGCGCCGAGACGATGGTCGGCCCGATCGCCAGCCCGTCCAGCCCGTCGGTCAGGTTGAGCGTGTTGCTGGTGGAGACGACGATGACCATCGCGAACAAGATGTAGAGCCAGATCGGCAGCGCCGGGAAAAAGCGATCGGTGCTGAGAAACGGCACCGCCACCCGGGTATCCGAAAAACCGAACAGGTAGAACAGCGCCGCGAAGGCGACCGCGGCGATGCCGAACTGCCAGATCAGCTTGCCCCGAGCCGAGACACCCTTGCTGTTCTTGAAACGCACCTTGAGCAGATCGTCGATAAAACCGAGAGTGCCGTAGGCCAGGGTCACGAACATCACCACCCACAGCGAACGGTTGGTCAGGTCCGCCCACAGGCCGACTGAAACCGCGATCGCGATCAACAGCAGCGCGCCGCCCATGGTCGGAGTGCCGGTCTTCTTGAGGTGTGTCTGCGGCCCGTCGTCGCGAACGGTCTGGCCCCACTGCAGTCTCTGCAGCCAGCCGATGAACCAGGGATAGAGCAGCATCGTGAGAATCAGCGCGGTGAGCGCCGCCATCACGATGCGGAAGGTCGGGTACTGGAACACCCGGAAGAAGGTGACGGCGTCCGACAGCGGATAGAGCAGATGGTAAAGCATATGCTCTCTCAGCTCCCCAGTGCGGCAGCAAGCCGCTCGACGACGCGCTCCATGCGCGCGCCGCGCGAGCCCTTGATCAACACGACATCGCCGGCGGTCACCGCCCGCGCCACGTCGTCGGCAAACTCCGCCGCATCGTTGGCGATGGCGACGCGATCACCCGGCAGCCCGCCGTCGATCGCGCCGCTGCGACAGTCGGCGGCGAATGCGCCGCTGAACCAGGCGCGCGCCGGCCTCGTCCGCGCCACGACCGCACCGAGCTCGCGGTGCAACTGCGCAGACTGCGACCCCAGCTCGCGCATCTCGCCCAGCACGACCAGCAGCCGGCGGCCGATCGCGTGTTGTACGGCCACCTCGATCGCGGCCTGCATCGAGCTCGGGTTGGCGTTGTAGGTGTCGTCGATGACCTGCACATCGCCTAGCTGCCTCACGCTGAGGCGGCCATGCACCAGCGGTGCCGCGGCCAGGCCGGCCGCGATCGCGGCAGTATCGATGCCGAGAGCGTGGCCGACCGCGGCGGCCGCGGTGGCGTTGTGCGCGTTGTGCGCGCCCTCGTGAGGCATCACCGCGGCGACCTCCTGGCCGCCGACGCGCAACACGAGGCGCTGCTGCCCGGCGACCGGAACGCGTTGCAGCAGAGCGACGTCGGCGTCACCGGTACTGCCAAAGGTGACGCGGCGGGCAGCGGTCCGTCGAGCCTGGGCCGTGCAGTGGCTGTCGTCGAGATTCACCACCGCCACGGCGTCGGCGGTCAGCGCCTCGAACAGCTCGCCCTTGGCCGCCGCCACTCCCTCGAGGCTGCCCAGCCCCTCGAGATGGGCGCGCTGCACGTTGACGATCAGCCCGACGTGCGGCCGCGCGCAGCGGGCCATGGCCGCGATCTCGCCCGGGTGGTTCATGCCCATCTCGAGCACGGCTACCCGCGTCCTCGGTTCGATCCCGAGCGCGGTGAGCGGCATCCCGATCGTATTGTTGAGGTTGCCGGTCGTGGCGTGCACGGCGTCGTCCCCGTGCGCAGCCCGGCAGATCGCCGCGATCATCTCCTTGGTCGTGGTCTTGCCGTTGGAGCCGGTCAACGCCACCCGCCGCGCCGGCATCCGTTCGAGGTGCGCAGCAGCCAGATCGAGCAGCGCCCGCTCGGTGTCGGCTACGACCACCAGCGGCCCGGCCGCCGGCAGCGCCGGCGCGTGGGTCGCGTCGACCAGCGCTGCGACCGCACCCCGTTCGAACGCGGCGCAGACGAAGTCGTGGCCATCAAAGCGCTCGCCCCGGAGCGCCACGTAGAGCGCGCCGCGCAGATCCTGCCGGGAGTCCTTCTCGACGCGGTCGACCGTGAAATCGCCACCCACCAGCTCGCCGCCGGTGGCGCGGGCGATGAACTCTGCGCTCAGGCGGCTCAACTGACCCTCGCCGCCAGCGCTTCGCGGGCAACGCGCTGGTCGCTGAACGGCACCGCAGCAGAACCGACGATCTGCTGCTCCTCGTGGCCCTTGCCCGCGATCAACACCACGTCCTGGTCGCCCGCCTCGGCCACCGCGGTCTCGATCGCGCGCCGGCGATCTCGCTCGACCTCGATCCGGCTGGCGCGTGGGTTGGCAACCCCGCGGGCACCGGCCACGATGGCATCGACGATCTGCTGCCCCGGCTCGGAGCGCGGATTGTCGTCGGTGACAAACACCACGTCGGCGCGCTCGGCCGCGACCGCGCCCATCTGGCCGCGCTTGTGTGGATCGCGATCGCCGCCGCAGCCGAAGACCACGACCACCCGGCCGGACGCGAACTCGCGAATGGTGTCGAGCGCGCGCGCCAGTCCGTCCGGGGTATGGCCGTAATCGACGAACGTCGCCGGCGCGCCTGTCACGTCGATACGCTCCAGGCGGCCGCGCACGGGCTCGCACTTGCCAATGCCGGCGACCGCCGCCGCGAGCGGCAACCCGAGGCCGTGCGCCACCCCCAGCGCGACCAGCGCGTTTTCCAGATTGAACGTGCCGACGTGCCGCAAATTAAGCTCGAACGACTGCCCGGCGATCTCGACGCTCGCGCGCGTCCCGCGCGCGCTGTAGACGACCTTGCGCGCGGCCACCTCGAGTTCCGCGCCGGTGCCGATGCCAACGCACAGCGCGCGCTCGCCCAGCTCGGCCGCCAGCCGCTTGCCGGTGGGGTTGCCGGTAAAGACCACGGCGCGCGCGGTCGCCGGCAGCAGCTCGACGAAGAGCCGGCGCTTGGCCGCGTAGTAGTCCTCCATGTCGGCGTGAAAATCCAGGTGCTCTGGCGACAGATTGGTAAACGCCGCGACCGAGAACCGCAGACCGTCGACCCGCCGCAGCGCCAGGGCGTGGCTCGAGACTTCGAGCGCCGCGGCGCGCGCCCCGTCGGCGACCATACCGGCGAGCGCCTGCGAGAGCTGGGGCGCCTCGGGCGTGGTGTGCGCCCACTGATAGTCGCGCCGGGGGGTGTGCACGCCGAGCGTGCCGAGCCGACCGCACGGGATCCCACAGTTCTCGAAAGCGGCCGCCACCATGTGAATGACCGTCGTCTTGCCGTTGGTCCCGGTCACGCCAGCGAGCTGCAAGCTGGACGAGGGGTGGCCGGCGACGATCTCGGCGCTCCGCGCCAGCGCCAGCCGGGAGTCGGCGACCACCGCGTACGGCACCGGCGGCGGTCGATCGAACCGCTCGCCGATGACGGCGCTCGCGCCGTTGCCGATGGCGGCCTCGACAAAACGATGGCCGTCGGCCGATCCGGGCGAGGCGCCGCGACACGCCACGAACAGCGTGCCCGGGACGCACTGCCGCGAGTCGTGCGCCACGCCGGCGATCTCGGTGTCGCCGCCGCTGACGGCGCAGCCGAGCTGCTCGCAAAGCTGGACAAACGACGTCGCCATCAGCTCTTGCTCCGGCGCAGGCGCAGCTTGATCTCGACCACTCCAGCTAGCGGCGTCCCCGCGGCCGGTTCCTGCTCGACCACGGAGCCCGCGCCCTCCACCTGCACGCTGCGCCCCGTCGCCAGCGCGATGGCAGCCGCGCGGCGCATCGGCAGGCCGCGCAGATCTGGAACCGTGTCGCGCCCATCGGATCCGACCGGCGAGGCGGCCACCAGGGATTCGGCCCCCTCCTCCAACTCGAGGGTCGCAACCGCCGGTAGCGTCGACGCCGCGGTCGGCGCGTCAGCGGTCTCGATCCCCGAGGCGACGTTCACGCCCAGGTGGGACAGCGTGCCGCGGACGATCTCTCGAAAAACCGGCGCCGCCACCACGCCGCCATAGGTGACGCCCTGAGGCTCATCGATGACGACCAGGGCCAGCACCCGTGGCGCCTCGACCGGCGCAAATCCGACAAACGACGACAGGCGCTTGTCAGCCGAATAGCCGCCGCTCACTGGATCAACCTTCTGCGCGGTACCGGTCTTCCCCGCCACGCGGATCCCGCTGATCGCCGCGTTGGTACCGGTACCGCCCGCGGCGACCACCCTCTCCATCATCGCCGCCACGGCGCGCGCGGTCTCGGTGCTGGTGACGACGCGCGGCTCCGGCTCGTGCTGGAAACGGACGGTGCCGTCGCGGGATACCACCCGCTCCACCAGGTACGGGCGCCCCGCCGTCCCGCCGTTCGCGATGACGTTGACCGCGCTGGCCAGTTGCATGGCGGTGACGGCGATGCCCTGGCCAAAGGAGACGGTAGCCAGCCGCGCCTTTGACCAGCGGCCAGGCTCGGCCAGCATCCCCGAGACCTCGCCCGGCAGCTCGATGCCGGTCTTCTCGCCAAAGCCGAACTCGCACAGGGCGCGGTGCAGACGGCCGGCGCCCAGGCGGGTCCCGACCTTGAGAGCGCCGATGTTGCTCGACTTGGCGATGATGTCCGACAGATCCAGCAGCCCGTGCGGATGAGTATCGCGAATCCGGTGCCGGCCGACTGCGATCACGCCCTCCTCGCAAAAAATCTGCTCGTCCGGGGAGACGACCTTCTGTTCGATGGCGGCCGCGATCACGATCGGCTTCAGGGTCGATCCGGGCTCGAAGACGTCGCTGATGACCCGATTGCGTTCAGCGGCGAGACGGTGCCGGTTGATATCGTTGGGGTTGAAGGTCGGCACGTTGGCCAGGGCCAGGATCGCCCCGGTCTCCGGCTCGATGACCAGTACGCTTCCGCTCGCCGCGTTGCACTGCGCCACGGCGGCAGCCAGCCTGTCCTCGACTAGCTGCTGGATCGCCGCGTCGATGGTGAGCTGGATGTTGTCGCCCTCCATCGACGTCACCGGCAGGATATCGCCGGTCGAGAGGGGGCGCCCGTGCGCGTCGCGCAGCACGCCGATCTCGACGGTGCGCCCGCGCAGCGACGCGTCGTACTTCAGCTCCAGGCCGGCCAGACCAGCGCCGTCCAGGCCGACAAAACCCAGCACGTGGGCGGCCAGCTCGCGATTGGGATAAAAGCGCTTCGACTCCGACGTGAAATGGACACCGGGCAGCTCCAGACGTCGTACCGCTTCGATCTCGGGCGGCCGCGCCTGCCGTTTGACCCAGGCAAAGGACTTGCGGCCCTCGAGCTTCTTCTGCAGCGCTGCCGGCTTCTGTCCCGTCGCGGCGGCGAGCTCGACGAGCCGGCTCCGGTCGAGCTGTCCGGGATTGACGTAGATGGACTCGACCCCGACGCTCACCGCCAGCGCGCGGCCATTGCGGTCATAGATGCTGCCGCGGGGCGCGCTGATCTCCATCTCCTTGAGGTACTGCTCCTGGGCCATCGCGCGCAGACGCGCGCCGTGCAGGACCTGGATCTGGACCGCGCGCGCGAGCACCGTCGTCAGGCAGAGCAGGACTGCGAGCTCGACCACCAGCACGCGGCCGCGCTTCAGACCACCAGTCCGTTTCTCTGCGCGCGTCACCGCCTAGCCTCCTGCAGGTCGACGATGCGGTCGGCCGGCACCATCTGAAGCTGCTGTGCGGCGATGGCGCGCAGCCGGCTCGGAGCCGAAAGCATGCTGATCTCGGTCTTGAGCGCGCGGTTCTCCATCACCACCTGCAACTGGTCTTGCCGCGCCTGGGTGAGCTGGTAACCGACCCGCAACGAGCCAACGCGAAAGTAGACGTAGAACGTGAGCGCAGCGGCGACCAAGGCCACCGATAGGAGATAGGTGCCAAAAGATGCGCGATAACAAAAAACTTCTGAATTCCATACGTTGGAGATGGAATCTGGAATTTTCCGGCTAAGGCTCTTGGGCCGGAAAGCACTGGCAATTTTTTTTGTAACAATCATATTACGTTATCTCGCCACACAAAAAACTTAAAAATTCTCATAGTTTATAGAAAATACCGGGAACCTCGCCTACCCCGCCGATAGCCGCAGCAGTCCGCGCAGCTTGGCGCTGCGAGCGCGCGGATTGCGACGCAGTTCGTCTGCCGTCGGCCTGAGCGCACGCCTGTTGAGCAGCTCGAACTGCTGGGTCTTGCCACAACAGCAGACCGGCAGCCTCGGCGGGCAGACACAGCCCGTGGCCAGCCTGCGAAACGCCAGCTTGATCCGACGGTCCTCGAGACTGTGGAACGAGATGAACGCGGCGCGACCCCCGGGCGCGAGCAGCTCGGGGATCGACTCGAGCAGGCGATCGAGCTCGGCGAGCTCATCGTTGACGGCAATGCGCAGGGCCTGGAAGGACCGTGTCGCCGGATGCAGCCTTCCCCACTCTCGCCGGGGCACGGCCCGCTCGACCAGTCCGGCAAGCTGGCGCGTCGTGTTCGGCGCTGGCACAGAAGATTTAATAGTATGCGCGATGACGCGAGCATGCCGCTCCTCTCCGTATTCGCGGAGGCAACGCGCCAACTCCACGGTGGAGAGCTGGGCCACCAGTGTCGCAGCCGGAATGCCGCAGCCCGGATCCATGCGCATGTCCAACGGGCCATCGGAGCCGAAAGAAAATCCACGCACCGGATCGTCGAGCTGGACCGACGAGAGGCCCAGGTCTGCGAGCAGCAGGTCGCACCTGGACAAACCCCGAGCGCACATGTTTGGGGCAACCTCTGAAAAACGCGCGTGGACCACGTCGACCGGAACCGCGCAGCGGGCAAGCCGGCGAGCGGCAGCGACCAGAGCTGCCGGGTCTCTGTCAAAGGCGATGACGCGGCCACCGGGGGCCAGGTGCTCCGCCACGCGGACGCAGTGTCCGGCACCGCCGACCGTCGCATCGACAAAAACCTCGCCCGGCCTCGGCGCCAACAGCCGGACCACCTCGTCGACCAGCACCGGCTGATGTACATGCTCGGTGGTCCCTTCATTGCTCGCTGCCACGGCCAAACCTCTCGGTGTGGTGCGGTCGCCCTGCCTGCCTGCACGAGTGCCCTCTCGACCTGCTGCCAGAGACGTCGCTGCTCGCGCCCGGTCGCGAGCACAAGACCTAGACTCCGAGATTCGCCATTGTCTGTTTGATGGCCAGCCAGTTGGGCCGGTCCTTGTCGACCACTTGGTACCAGAGCGCCTTGTCCCAGATCTCGATGGTCTCGCCCATGCCGGCGAAAACGATGTCGCGGCCGATGCCGCCGCGCTCGCGCAGCAACGGCGGCAGCAAGATCCGCCCCTGCTTGTCGAGCGGACACTCCATGGCCGACGCCACGTACAGGCGCTTGAACGCCTCGACGTGCGGATCGAACTGCGATTGCGAGCGCACCTTCTGTTCAAGCTGGTTCCACTGCGCGGTCGGATAGGCCACGAGGTAGCGATCCGGGTTGGCAGTGATGATCAGGCAGCGCTCCTCGAGGTTGACCAGAACATCGCGGAAGTGCGCCGGGATGCTGACGCGCCCCTTGGGATCCAGCGCATGTTCAAAAAGCCCGCGAAACATGTTGGTTTTCAGTGCCCTGTGGACCCGCTTTAATCCACTTTATTATACTTTTCTTCCACTTTGTCCCACCAGATGTCGTAATTTATGAGTGAGTCGGAGGTGATGTCAATAGAAAAAACAAAGCGATAGACCCGAAGCGGAGAATCCAGGTCAAAACTCAATTGATGGTGCTACCTACACCATTAATTGTATGTTGTGAGTTAAAGTTTTTCGAGAATCGAACTTAATGTTATTTATCTAACTCCTTGTGCAATATAGTAATATTTCAAATATCATTCATCCAGCTTTGGCTGGCCGGATCAAGATCCTGGATTCGATTTTTTTTAAGAGGCAATTCCATTATTTTTTGGACAAGTCAGCAACACACCTCAACCATAGGTTCGGTTGATGCACCACGGAAGACCGAAGTGTTTTTTTATTCTGCCAAGACCAAAAAACGCGCGCTATCCGAGCACAGCATCCGCTGATCTTGTTTGCGATTCACGTTGTCCGGCGCCAGGTAATACGAAATCGTCTTGAATCGACCATGTGGTGGGGCCCCGCCTTGACCGGCGACCCTTTTTGTCCTCGTCCCTCGTCAGGGATTTCCAAGGGTC
>JAFGSX010000209.1 GCA_016934455.1 Deltaproteobacteria bacterium | reverse complement strand
GTACTCGCTCATGTCGAAGCGGATCAACTCGACGCCCATGGTGAGGGCGAGCTGCCGCGCCAGCTCGGTCTTGCCGACGCCGGTCGGCCCCGAGAACAGGAAGTTGCCGACCGGCCGCTGCGGGCTGGCCAGACCGGAGCGCGACATCTTGATCGCGGACACCAGCGCCTCGATCGCCGGATCCTGGCCGTAGATCACCAGCTTGAGGTCGCGGTCCAGGGTCCTGAGCTTGTCCTTGTCGCTGGTCGACACGGTCTGCGCCGGGATCCTGGCCATCGACGCCACCACCTGCTCGATGGCGGCGGGTGTGATGGTGGCGGTGCGGTTCTCGGCCGGCTGCAGCCGCGCCGCCGCACCCGCCTCATCGAGCACGTCGATCGCCTTGTCGGGCAAAAAGCGGTCGTTGATGTACTTGCTCGAGAGCTGGGCCGCGGTCTCGATGGCGGCGGGCGCGTAGGTCACGCCGTGGTGCTGCTCGTAGTGCTTCTTGAGCCCGGCCAGGATCTCGATCGTCTCGGCGACGCTCGGCTCCTTGATCTCGATCTTCTGGAATCGCCGCGCCAGGGCGCGGTCCTTCTCGAACACGTTCTTGAACTCCTCGAACGTGGTCGACCCCATGCAGCGCAGCTCGCCCGTGGCCAGCGCCGGCTTGAGGATGTTGCTGGCGTCGAGCGTGCCGCCCGATACCGCGCCGGCGCCGATGATGGTGTGGATCTCATCGATGAAGAGGATGCGGTTGGGCTTATCGGCGGCGGCCTTGATCACCGCCTTGAGCCGCTGTTCGAACTCGCCGCGAAATTTGGTCCCGGCGATCAGGGAACCGAGATCGAGCGCATAGACCTCGGCGCTCTTGAGCAGGTCGGGCACCTCGCCCTTCTGGATCAACTGGGCCAGCCCCTCGGCCATGGCGGTCTTGCCGACCCCGGCGTCGCCGACGAAGATCGGGTTGTTCTTGCGGCGGCGGCAGAGCACGTGCATGGTGCGCCGCAGCTCCTCCTGACGGCCGATCAGCGGATCGAGCTTGCCGTCAGCAGCGCGCGCCACCAGGTTGCTGCAATAGGCCTCGAGCGGGTCGCGCTTCTCGCCGCGGCCGCGACCGCCCTCCTCCTCCTCGTCGTCGGCGGCGCCAGCCGGGGCCGCCTTGCGGCCAAAACCCTCCTTGGCGATGCCGTGCGAGATGTAGTCGAGGATGTCCAGCCGGCTGACGCCCTGCTTCTTGAGCAGGTACAGCGCGTGCGACTCGCCCTCGCGGTAGAGCGCGGCCAGGATGTCGCCGGCGTCGATCTCGCGCTTGCCCGACGACTGTACGTGCACGGCCGCCCGCTGCAGCACCCGCACCACCGCCACGGTCTGGTCGATCTCGTACTCGGTGCCCTCGGCCATGCTCTCCATGCCCTCGAGGTACTCCTCGAGCTCGCGCCGCATGACGTCGACCCGGGCGCCGCACGCCTGCAGGATGTCCTGGCCAAACGGGTCGTCCAGCAGCGCCAGCAGGATGTGCTCGAGCGTGACGTACTCATGGCGCCGCTGCTTGGCGTCCGCGACCGCGCGGCCGAAGGTTTTTTCGAGCTCTTTGGAAATCATGCCGGCTCCACGCTGGTGCGCAGCGGGTACTCGTTGTGCCGCGCCAGCTCCTCGGTCTGCTTGGACTTGGTCTCGGCCACATCGTAGCTGTAGATGCCGGCCACGCCGATGCCATTGTGGTGCACGTTCAACATGATCCGCACCGCCTCGTTCTGCTGGTGGCGAAAGACGTTCATCAGCACCATCACCACGAACTCCATGGTGGTGTAGTCGTCGTTGTGCAGCAGCACCTTGTAGAGCCTGGGTTTCTCGAGCTTCTTCTCGGTCTCCTCGACGACACCGGTGCCGCCCTCGCGCTCGAGGCCGTCATCGTCGCGGTCGTCTGGCGGGCGGGGCGTGGACATGCCGGAGATTATAGTCACCCGGCGGGCCGCTGTCTTGCCAGGCGGCGACCTGACGGGCGAGTGGGCCAGCATCGATCCGGAGTGCCCGACCCGCTCTGCCGCGACGCCAAGACCTTGACGTTGTTCGGCGACGCTGCCAAGACTGTGGTCGAGTTGACCGACGGTATCGAACAGCCGTGACCGGGCGCAGGGCACCGGCACCAGCGGAGACTCCATGATCTCCCGAGCAGCGCTCAACCCCAGGGTGCTCGACGCCGAGTACGCGGTGCGCGGACCGATCGTGCAGCGCGCGCAGCAGCTCGAGCGCCAGGGCAAACAGATCATCTACTGCAACATCGGCAACCCGCAGGCGCTGGGCCAGCGGCCGCTGACCTATCTGCGACAGGTGCTCAGCCTGATCGAATACCCGGAGCTGCTCGACGCGCCAGCCACCCGCGCGCTCTACCCCGGAGACATCATCAAAAGGGCGCGCCTGATCCTGGCGCAGCAGCCACCCGGCACCGGCGCCTACACCCAGAGCCCGGGCCTGCCGTTCGTGCGGCAGGCGGTCGCCGATTTCATCTCCCGGCGCGACGGCATCCCCGCCGATCCCGATCACATCCTGCTGACCGACGGTGCCAGCAAGGCCGCGCAGGCCGTGCTGCAGGCGTTGATCGCCAAACCCGACCAGGGCTTCATGATCCCGATCCCGCAGTACCCGCTCTACAGCGCCACCCTGACGCTGCTCGGCGGCCAGCAGATCGGCTACCACCTCGACGAGGGCAATGGCTGGCAGCTCAACGAGCAGATCCTCGAAAGCAGCTTCACCGCCGCGCGCCGCGCCAGACAAAACGCGGTCGGCATCGTCGTCATCAATCCGGGAAATCCGACGGGCGCGGTGCTGACACAGGACAACATCGAGATGATCATCGGCTTCGCCCACCGTCGCGGGCTGGCCATCATCGCCGACGAGGTCTACCAGGAAAACGTCTACCGGCCCGGCAGCCGATTCCACTCGTTTGCCAGAGTGCTGACCGACCTGGCCGAGCGCGAGGTGACGCTGTTCAGCCTGCACTCGGTGTCCAAGGGCCTGCTCGGCGAGTGCGGCCACCGCGGCGGCTACCTCGAGATCCGCAACGCGCCGGTCGACGTGCTCGCCGAGTTCGTCAAGCTGCAGTCGATCAGCCTGTGCGCCAACGTGCCGGGACAACTGGCGACCTACCTGATGGTGGCGCCGCCGCAGCGCGGCGAGGCCAGCTACCACCGCTATCAGCTCGAGCGCGACGCCATCTTCGAGGATCTGCGCGCCAAGGCCGAGGCCCTGGGCGCGGCGGTCAACGCCATCCCGGGCATGCAGGTCGAGATCCCGGCCGGCGCCATGTACGCCTTCGTCCGGATCGAATTACCGGTTGCTGGCCACCGCACCAAGAGCCGCAGCGGCGACGCGCTGGCAGAGGCGACGGCGCGCGAGGCGTCCTACTGCATGGCGCTGCTCGAGAAGACCGGCATCTGCGTGGTGCCGGGCTCGGGCTTTGGCCAGCAGCCGGGCACGCTGCACTTTCGCACCACCTTCTTGCCGCCGCGCGATCAGATCCAGGCCCTGGTCGACCGGCTGGGCCGGTTTCACCAGAGCTACCTGCGGTCGCAGAAGAGCGCGCTGCCCAGGCTCAGACGATCCGCTCGATCCGACGCCACCGGTTGTCGATGAACCTCTCCTGCGGCAGGTACTCGGCCTTGTAGTTCATCTTGGGTGAATCGCCGATCCAGTATCCCAGGTACAGGCGCCGCAGGCCGAGCCGCCGCGCCTCCTCGATCTGCCACAGGATCGAGAAGACGCCGAGGCTGCGCTTTCCGAGATCGGGATCGAAAAAGGTGTAGACCGCGCTCATGCCGTCGTCGAGCCGGTCGGTCACGGCCACGCCGATCAGCCGCTCCCCGAGCTGCAGGCGGTAGAAGGTGGTGTCGCACCAGGAGCAGAGAAGAAAGTCGCGAAACTGCTCCTCGCTGTGGTCGTCCATGCCGCCGCCGGCGTGACGGCCTTTGACGTAGCGCTGGTACAGCTCGTAGTACTCGTCGCGGTACTCGGCCGCGGCCGGCACCACGACGACGTCCTGGTTGCCCTGCCAGGCCCGGCGCTGGCTGCGCCGTGGCGCGAAGTCGCTCACCTGAACGCGGCAGGCGACGCAGGCGCCGCAGCCCCGGCACCAGGGCCGGTAAATGACCAGCCCGCTGCGGCGAAAGCCGTTCTGCACCAGCGCCGTGTACAGACGCTGGCTCTTGCGGCAGTTGGGGTCGGCGAAGAGCGTGACCGCCTTGCGGTCCGCAAAGTAGGCGCACTCGTGCTCGGCCGTGGCGTAGAAGAGCAGATCGTCGGCGGGCGGTTCGGGCTTCACGATCGCCAATATAGCGCCTTTCGCACGTTGCCGCGTCGGTCGACCGGCGCGCGCGCTGTGCGATTCGACCGCACCGGGTTACAATGTTGGCATGTCGCTGCTGGAGCCGATCTTCGAGGCTCTCAATCGGGCTGGCGTCCGCTATCTGGTGGCCGGTGGACTGGCCACGGTGCTGCACGGCTTTGCCCGGTTGACGGCCGACATCGACCTGATCGTCGACCTCGACCCGGTCGAGGCCAGGCGCACCATCGATGCGCTGGTCTCGCTCGGCATGCGGCCGCGACCGCCGGTCGATCCCTTTGACTTCGCCGACGAGGCCACGCGCCGGAGCTGGATCCGAGACAAGGGGTTGCGCGTCTTCTCGCTGTATGACCCGGCCAATCCGCTGCGCGAGGTGGACCTCTTCGTCGAGCACCCGATCGACTTTGCCGTGCTCTGGAGCCGATCGGAGGTGCTGGCGCTGACGACGACGCAGGTCCGCGTGGTGTCGATCGCCGATCTGATCACACTCAAGCGGCTCGCAGGCCGGCCGCAGGACCTGCGCGACATCGAAGCGCTCGAGGCGATCGCCGCGGCAAGGCTGGAGCGCGATGGCCAACGATGAAGCGCGCTGCGCAGCCACGCCACCCGATGGGATCTGGGACCGTGGCTGGGAGGAGCAACGACGCCGCCAGCTTCTCGCGCACGCGGCCGCCACCCCGGCGCAACGGCTGCAGTGGCTGGAGGAGATGATCGCGCTGGCGCATCGGACCGGCGCTCTGCCAAAGGTGCGCGCCGTTGCCGACGCTGCGCTGCCCGCGCCCGCCCTCACCAGGTGCCGCTGAGCGCCACGGTCACCTCGACCTGTCCCGGCCGCAGCGCGTGCGGGTCGGCCAGGTTCGTCATCGACGTCGTGCACGCGCCCAGCAACAAAACGAGGGTGGCGCTGCTCCAACTGACTGCATCGACTTTCGGCGGGGCCCCGTCTGTTCGGCGCAAGCCTTTTTATCTTCGCAAGCTCAGAAAAATGTCTTCCGCCGGCCCCCCGCCGGACGGGATTTTCGACGGCGAGCAGCGCATTCATTTTGCGCTGGCCTCGAGCGAGAACAGGTAGAACGGCGTGCCCTTCTCCTCGAGCGGCACCAGGAACGGCGTCGTGATCGGGATCTCCTGCAGATCGACGTGGTCGTAGCTGGCGTCGCCGGCCAGGTTGACCACCTGCCGCTCGCCCAGCAGCTCGAGCACGTCCGCGCGCGCGTCCGCGTCGTCGATCTGACGGATCGCCTCCGGGATCAGCAGCGCGCCGCGGATCTGCGCGTCCATGCCCTGGGCCCAGTAGCTCACCGGCCGCCGCGCGGACTGCATGGCGTGCACGTGGTGCAGCGGCAGCTCGAGCGGCACGCCGCCCGCGGTGACGACGTCGCCGTCGTGTCGAAGGGTCACCCGGGCCGGCGAGCACATCAGGTTGAAGTCGACGATCTCGAGCGCCAGCTCGGTCTTGACGTTCTCTCGCCGGAGCGCGCCGACCAGCCGGGTGTCGTCGCTGGCGGCGATCTCGACCGTCGCCAGCGCGGCCGCGTCGTTGATGAACGGCGCGCGCAGCGGGGCGCCGGTCTCCTCGAACTGCCAGCTCGGGTCCTCGAGGTTCTTGAAGAAGAAGCCGCTGCGGCCGTCGCGCTCGCCCTCGACCCGCAGACCGCGCGCGGCGTTGCCCTGGCCGGTCTGGTAGATGGCGATGGTGCGCGTGACCAGGCCGTCGACGTCGGGCTGCCGGCGCCACCCCTCGGCCGGCAGGGCGCGCACGTTGTCGTCGCCACCGGGATGGATGTACGAATAGGTCAGCAGATCGCTCTCGCCCGAGATGTCAAAGTCCCAGAGCCGGGTGTACATGGCGCCGCCGGTGCCGATCAGAAAGAGGGTCGACGCACTGACGCTGATGTTGGCGGCGACGAAGGTGCCGCGCTCGGGCCCGCAGATCTCGCGGCTCCAGTCGTCGGGCAGCCACCAGTCGTTGTAGTGGATGCGCCGCCCCGCCGGATCGAGCCGGTAGATGTGGGCGACGCCCAGCCTCACGTCGTGGCGGGTGCCCTTGACGTCGGTGTAGTACTGCACGCCGAGCTGGTTCGAGTCGCCCACGCTCCAGCCGCGCTCGGTCGAGAACTCGGCGGTCAGTCCATCGCCGATGCCAGCCGGCCAGCCCCAACGATCCTCCCACTGGATCCAGCTCCGGATGTCCTGGGTCGAGTTCTCGGCGCGGTAGAAGACGCCGGCGTCGGACAGCGCCATCAGGTGGATGCCGTCGACCGAGATCTCGGCGATGCGCTCGGGCGGCCCGAAGTTGACCAGACCGCAGCCACTGGGCAAGCCGTTCTCACCGAGCAGTTGCCAGTCGCCCGCGAACTGCCCGCTCTCGGGATTGGGCTTGACCCAGATGCGGCCGTCGCGCAGCGCCACGTACCACTCTCGGTTGAAGTCCTCGGTGGGTGTGCGGAACAGCACGCGCGCCGGCAGGTCGTCCGGCCGCGCTACCTCGAGCATCGGGCCAGCGCACGCGACCAGCGCGCCCAGGGCGACGGTCAACAGGCGTGCGGAGGACGTTCCCATCGCTCACCCCGGCGGCTCTCTATCGGTATTGGCGGTACGCCCGACGCGCCGTCACAAGATCAGCTCCCGGACATGACATCGACAGGCCACACCGCGCTCGCATAGACTTTGAAGCGTTTTCGACACTGTCGGCAGGAGGCCGGAGATGGGACATCGCGCCTTGACCGCCGCCATCGCGATCGGGCTGACCGCCCTGCCCGCGCTGGCGCCAGCCCAGAACCTGGTCGCAAACGGCGATTTCGAAAACGGGAGCAGCGGCTGGAGCGGTGGCACCGCGGCCGCGGACGATCCGCACGCGGGCAGCGCCTGCCTGCAGGTGGTCGACGACAGCGCGGTCTCCAGCGTGGCGGCGTCCACCGCGAATCTGATCCCGATCGTCGGCGGCCGCAGCTATCTGTTCCAGGGCTGGGTGCGGGGCGCCGGCGTCGACCAGCAGACGCTGGTGACGCTCAACCAGTACGATGCTGGCGGCAACTGGATCTCGGGCCACAACCTGGACTTCGTGGTCACCACCGGCCTGGCCTGGACCCAGTTCCGTTTTGTCATCCGCAACTTCTCCGCGCTCACCGGGCAGATCCGCATCTCGCTGCGGCCGGCGCGCTGGACCGAGAGCGGCGATCTGCTAGGCACGGCCTGGTTCGACGACGTCTATTTTGGCGAGACCAGCGAGATCGCGGTCGTGCGCGGCGAATGGCTCGTCAACAGCGGGCCGATCCGGCTCTGGCGGTCGCCGGTGGAGCAGAAGGTGCGGCGCGCCGACTCGCCGACCGCGGCGACCCACGCCTCCGAGCTGCAGGCCAGCGCCGCCCGCGGCGAATACGAGCCGCTGCAGATCGTGATCGCGCCCCAGCAGAACGACACGCTCACCGGCGCCGCGCTCTCGACGCTGAGCGGGCCGGGCGGCGCCACCATCGCCCCGGCCAGCGACGCCATCCGCGAGGTGGCCTACGTCGAGGTGACCGATCCCACGGACCATGCCTCCTTCATCGGCTGGCTGCCCGATCCGCTGCCGGCGCTCGCCCCTCCGCTGGCCGTGACGACGGGTCAGGCTCAACCGCTCTGGATCACCGTGCGCCCGGCCGCCGATTCGCCGGCAGGAGACTACACCGGCACCCTCGACCTGACCTTCGCCGGCGGCACGTCGCTGGCGGTGCCGGTGCGGTTGACGGTGCGCGATTTTACGCTGCCCGCGGAGCACCACCTGCGCACCGCCTATGGCCTGTCGCTCGGCACCATCGACCGCTATCACCACCTCGGGGGCGACCCGGCCAAGCGCCGTACGGTCTGGCGCCGCTATCTCGACGACCTGGCCGCGCACCGCATCAGCCCGTACAGTCCTTTTGGCGACGACGGCTTCGGCGTCTCGTTCACCCTCAACTGGCCGCCCGGCCAGATCGCGGTCGACCCGGAAGACGTCAGCAACCGCGCGCTCGAGATCGACGACCAGAGCACCAGCGTCTGCGTCGGGGTGCAGAGCGCGCTGTCGATCGCGGTGCAGCCGGCCACCGACTACCTGCTCTCCTGGCGCGCGCGCACCGACGGCACCCACGACTACCTGGTGTCGCTCAACCAGTACGACGCCACTGGCCACTGGATCTCCGGCCACAACCTCGACCACGTGCGCAGCGGCGACGGCACCTGGCAGAGCGATAGCGCGACCATCGGCGCGGGCCAGATCACGGCCCAGACCGCGCGCGTCAAGCTGACGCTGTACGCGCGCCCCTGGACTCCGGGCGGCGAGGGGACCGGCCGCACCTGGTTCGACGATCTCGCCTTCACCGTCAGCGGCCAAGGCCAGAATCTCGTCGCCAACGGCGATTTCGAGTCGCCGCCAGAGCAGGCCGACGTGGTGGTCGACTTCACCGGCTTCGACGACGCGGCCAGCCTCGCCTTCGACACGCTGCACTTCGACTCGTTCAGATTGCCGCTGTCCGGCTTCGGCGGGGGCAGCTTTCAGGAGAGCCACCCGGGCGAGATCCTCGGCTTTACCTGGGACACGCCCGAATACCAGACCCTGTTCAACAAGATGCTGCGGGCGATCACCGGCCACCTGGCCGAGCGCGGCTGGCTCGACCTGGCCTACACCTACTGGTTCGACGAGCCCGAACCCGACGACTACGCCTTCGTCAACTACGGCAATGACCTCATCGCCAGCGCCGACTCGCGGCTGACGCGGCTGCTGACCGAGCAGTTCGAGCCGGCGCTGATCGGCCACGTCGACCTGTGGGT
>JAFGSX010000001.1 GCA_016934455.1 Deltaproteobacteria bacterium | reverse complement strand
CGGCCTGCGCCTGGCCCCGGCCTGGCCGCTCGACAGCCGCCCCGATCTGATCGTCGACGACAGACAGTGCGAACCGGTGGCGACCGTCGACGGCATGCGGTTCGGGCAGGCGTCGCTGCTGGCCTGTGCCTGGGGCCGCCCCTCGGAGGCCTTTGGGCCGGCCTATCGGGTGTTCGACGGGCCGCGCCGGCTGGCGCGCCTGCCCGGCCCGCCGTATCACTTTATGTCGCGCGTCAGCCGCGTCGACGGCCCGCCGGGGAAGCTGCAGGCCGGTATCGCGGTCGAGGTCGCCTACGACGTGCCTCCGGACGCCTGGTACTTCGAGGCCAGCGGCGGCGCCCGCATGCCGTTCTGCGTCCTGCTGGAGGTCGCGCTGCAGCCGTGCGGCTGGCTGGCCTGCTACGTGGGGAGCGCGCTCGCCAGCGACGAGGATATGTCGTTTCGCAACCTCGACGGCACGGGCACGCTGCTGGGCGAGGTCGGGCCCGACGCGGGCGCGCTGCGCACGCGCGCGACCCTGACCAGCATCGCCTCCAACTCCGGCGTCTGGATCGAGTCGTTCGACGTGGTCTGCCTGCTCGGCGACCGGCCGATCTACACCATGCAGACCGTGTTCGGCTTCTTTCCCCCGCCCGCGCTCGCCCAGCAGCTCGGCCTGCCGACCAGCTCCCGGCAGCGCGCCGCGCTCACCGCGGCCAGTTCGTTTTTCGTCGATTTGACCTCCTCACCCGACCGCTACTGCGCGGGTCCGCTGCGGCTGCCGGCGCCGTTTTTGCGCATGATCGATCGCGTCACCGGCTGGTGGCCGACCAACGACCTGGCGCCGCTGCCGCGCCTGCGCGCCGAGCTCGACGTCAAGCCCGAGCACTGGAGCTTCAAGGCGCACTTCTTTCAGGACCCGGTGCAGCCCGGCTCGCTCGGCATCGAGGCCATGATCCAGCTCCTGCAATTCGCCGTCATCCAGCGCGGGCTGGCCGACGGCATGACCCGGCCGCGCTTTGAGCCGCTGGCGCGAGACCGCCAGCTCGTCTGGAAGTACCGCGGGCAGGTGGTGCCCGAGAACGAACGGGTGACCATCGTGCTCGATCTGGTCGAGGAGAGCCGCGACGAGCGCGGCCCGATCGCGGTGGCCGAGGCCTCGCTCTGGGTCGACGGCCGGCGCATCTACGAGGCCAAGAACCTGTGCCTGCGCGTGGTCGAGGAGGAGCCCGCCGCCGAGGAGGTGACGGACGACCTGCTCGACCCGCAGCGCGACCGCTGGCTGGCCGACCACCGCCCGACCTGGACCGTGCCGGTGCTGCCGATGATGTGTATCGCCGACCGGCTGGCCGCCGCCGTGCGCGGCCCGGTCGTCGGCCTGCGCGACGTCGCCGTCAAGACCTGGTTGACCCTGCCGCGTCCGCGCGTGCTGCGCACCCGCGTCGACGGAGCGGCGGTGACCCTGCTGGTTTCGCGACTGGACGGCGCCAGCGGGGAGCTCGAGGAGATCGCGCGCGGCGAGGTGCTGACCGGCGCCTACCCGCCGCCGCCCGAGCCGCTGCCACCGCTGGCGGGCGCGCCGGCCCCGGATCCGTACGCCAGCGGCGCGCTCTTTCACGGGCCGGCGTTCCAGCTCCTGCGCTCGCTCGCGATCGGTGCCGCCGGCGCGTCGGCCGTGCTCGATGCCGGCGCCGGCGCCGTGCCATTTGGCATCCTGCACCCGGCGCTGCTCGACGCGGCCACCCACGCCATCCCGCACGACCGTCTGCGGCAGTGGTCCGACGAGATCGGCGACGACGTGGTCGCGTACCCGGCGTTGATTGAGTCGCTGGACCTGTTTCGCCCGCCGCCGGACCGCGGCCCGGTGCGCTGCGAGGTCCGCTGCGACGGATTCTACACCGACCCGTTGTTCCCGCGGTTTCGCATCCAGCTCAGCGATCGACGCGGGGTGTGGGCCGAGATGCGCCTGGTCGAGGCGTGTTTTCCCAAGGGCGCGCTGGGCCGAGCCGAGCCCGCATTGCGCCGCGCCTTTCTGCGCGACCATTGCTTCGTGCCGGGCCTGGCTCTCTCGGCCGTCGGCGATCAGGAGACGCGGCTGGTGGTCGACGACGTGCAGCGCAGCGACTGGCTGCCCGGCACTGTCGCCGCGGTCTACGGCAGCGCCGACCCCGAGGCGATCGCGCTCAAGGACCACCTGGCGGCGCAGGTCGGCGTGCATCCGCGCTGGATACCGGAGGCGCTGCCGTTCAATCGGGTCGTGGCCACGGTGCAGAGGCAGGGCGGCCAGGCCGTGGCGCGCGGACCGGCCGTCGGTGCGCTCGACCTGACGGCGGTGCGCGCCTACTGGTCGCGGCGCATCGGCATCGGGCCCTGGCCGGTCGAGGATCTCTACTACGGTCTGGTCGAGCGCTTCGTGCGCAGCGTGGTGGTCGTGGATCCGCCGGCGCTGGCCGCGCTGCGCGGGCGCAGCCTGTTCTTCCTCGCCAACCATCAGGTCGCCGTCGAGTCGCTGCTGTTCGCGGTGGTGGCCTCGGGATTGACCGGCCTTCCGACCGTCACGCTGGCCAAGGCCGAACACCGCCAGAGCTGGCTCGGGACGCTCATCCGCCACAGCTTCGCCTATCCGGGCGTGCGCGATCCGGGGGTGATCACCTTCTTCGATCGCGACGATCGCGACGCGCTGCCGGGCATCGTCGCCGAGCTCGGCGCCGACATGGCGGGAGCCGGCAAGTCCGCCATGGTGCACGTCGAGGGGACGCGCGCGCTCGATTGCCGCAGCCCGGTGGTCAAGATGAGCGGCCTGTTCATCGACATGGCGTTGCAGGTGGGCGCGCCGATCGTGCCGGTGCGCTTCTGGGGCGGCTTGCCGGCCGAGCCGCTGCCGCAGCGCATCGAGTTCCCGCTGGCCATGGGGCGCCAGGACTACTTCATCGGGCGGCCGCTGCTGCCCGAGGAGCTCACGGGGCTCGCGTACAAAGAGCGCAAGCAGCGCGTGATCGACGCCATCAACGCGCTCGGCCCCGCCCGCGCCGAGCAGCCCGGCCCCGGCGATCCGGCGTTTGCCGGCAGCGTGCGCGAGTGGAGCGAGCAGTCCGGCGCCGGCGCCGAGCACGCCGTGCTGCTGCGCACGCTCCAGGCCTTGCCGGCGCCGAGCGAGCAGATCGCCCGCCTGCTCGACGGCCTGCGCGCGGGCCGGCTCGAGCCGGGCGCCGACGACCGGGGCCGCTGGCTGGCCGTGCTGGCGCGCTGGCTGTTCGGCCCGCGCGGACCGCAGGTGGGCTGATCTCGCCGCTCGCGTTACTGGCCTTTCGGTTCCGCAATGAATCAATGGCTCCGGGTCCTGTCGCCGGCTTTCCCCGTCTCGAGGGGCCTCGACGGGGGCCCCAGCCGGCGCCACCCCT
>JAFGSX010000208.1 GCA_016934455.1 Deltaproteobacteria bacterium | reverse complement strand
GGGAGGCCGCAGGGCCTCCCCCGATCAACTCAAAAATCCACGCACACGCGGTTGGATTCGGCCGTGCCGTTGTTGTGGTAGAAGGCGCGCTCGGACGGGGTCGCGGTGAAGCACATGTAGATCATCAGGAAAGTGTAGGTGCCGTCGGTGAAGTCATCGACGTAGTAGGTCGTGGCCGCCCAGCTCGTGCCGTCGAGCCAGTAGGTGTTGGAATAGGGAGCGCTGTTCAGCGTGCCCTCGACCATCAGGGTCACCATCATCAACGTGTGGCCGTCGGCGACGCAGGTGGCCGGGTCGTCGTTCTCGTCGGTGATCTCCTCGATGTCGGTCGCCGGATCGTCGATGTAGAGGATGGGGCCGTTGTCGCCCATCTGGCCGGGAGCGTCGCAGGTGTTGGTGACGTCGTCTGGCGCCACGCACAGGTTGTGGGTCTCGTTGCTGGTCACCGGATCGCACAGGCCAGCGATGTCATTGTCGAAGCAGTTGGTCTCATGGTCGCAGGTCGTCGGGTTGTTGATGCAGGTATTGGTACTCTCGAAGCGGCTGTCGTCGCAGTACTGTCCGGCGGGGCAGCTACCGGCGGTGCAGGTGCCGGCCGCCATCAAACAGAACTTGGTGCCGCCGGAGTCCTGGCAGGTCCGGTTCTGGCTCTCGGGATAGACCGAGCAGTCCGCGTCGCTGGTGCAGGGCACGTCGCACACGTAATCGAGCGGATTGCACTTCTCGCCGCTGGGGCACTGGTCGCTGGTCACCGAGCAGACGCAGATGTTCTTGAAGTCGACGCCGCCGATGTCAGCATCCGAGCAGGTGGTGCCCTCCTCGCAGATATCTGTCTGCTTGACGCAGTTTGGGACGCAGGTCTTCAACGTCGGATGGCACCGTTCATCGATGGTGCAATTTCCATCGCCCGTGCAATCGCCGCCACCGGGCGGGGTGCACATGCCGGCGGTCAGCGCCGTGCCTAGCAGTCCCACACCCAACAGACTCAGAACCCACTGTTTTTTCGACATATCACTTCCTCCTATGTGGACCATTTGAACGACAGAGCATCGCGCTCGTGGACCCCAACCGAAAACCGGCGCTAACCTATACGCACCTCGATCCCTTGTAAAGACCCGTCTTGCGCTCTGGCCGGTCGGTGCAATCAGCGTACCGGCAAGCGGAGAGCCGGCGGCAACCGCTTACAGAAGCAGGCAAAGTGGCTGGCACGGCGCGCCCCCCTTTTCACGCCCGCTCTCGAAACCCGGACGCGGCAGTCAGGATCTGTGGCAGCGCGGCAACACCTTTTGGCGGCCGAACCGACACGCAATAAATGACCCGCTCAGACCGTCATGAGATCACAGGAAACGCGATCGGGTGTAAAGTGGACACGATGCCGCAACCGCCAACCAGCTCCGTCTGCACCAGCGCCGGCAGCGCGCTGCGGCTGCTCGGTCGCCTGCTGGAGAGCGGTGAGGCCGATCTCGCCGCGTCCGCGGACGACCGCTGGCGCGAGCGGTCGATCGCGCTCGAAGACGAAGAGCGTCGCTGCCTCGCCGCGGCGCGAACCTGCCTCGGCTGCGAGTCCTGCAACGCTGTCTGCCCGCTGGTCGCCGTCGCCGACGCGGCGATCTTCGACGGACCGATGGCCATCGCGAGCCGGCTGGCGCGCGGCGCGCCCGACTTCGGCGCCAGCGCTGCGATGCTGCGGGTGTTCGATCGCTGCGGCCAGTGCCGCGCCTGCGAGCAGTGCTGTCCCCAGCAGATCCCGATACTCGAGCTGGTGCGGGTGATGCGAGCCGCGCTGGCGAGACGGCAAGCCGACCGAGCGGTCGAGCCAGAGCAGCACGAACGACGGGCCAGCGACTCCGAGCCGGGTTGAGGAGAACAATCGATGAAGATCGGGTACTGCATGGTGCCGGTGCTGGCGATCGCGGCGAGCGCAGTCGCCGCCAGCGGCGATCCAGGGAAATCATCGTCGGCCGCAGGGCCCTGGCGCAAGGCGGCCGAAGAGGGAGGTGTGACCATCTACACCCGCGACAAGCCCGGCACCCCTATCAAGGAGGTCAAGGCGATTGGGATGATCGAGGCTCCACCGTACGCGTGCATGAACGTCGTCTGCGACCTGGGTCATTTTAGCGAGTTCATGCCCTACACCAACGAGAGCACGATCGTCGGCCGCGAGGGCGACCAGGTGGTCTTCAGCTACCAACATCTCAAGCTGCCGCTGGTCGACAACCGGGACTACACGCTGCGCGTCGTCGACGAGACGCCGCCGCCCGGGCCGTCGGGCGAGCCGGCCTACTACAAGAGCAGTTGGACGCCGGCCAACGAGCGCGGCCCGAAACCGCGCTCGGACACCGTGCGCGTCGTCGTCAATACCGGCCACTGGCTGTTCGAGCCCGTCGACGACGGCAAGCGCACGCGTGCCACCTACTACCTGTTCACCGATCCGGGCGGCATGATCCCGTCGTTTGTCGCCAACCGCGCCAACACGCAGGCGATCCCCGACCTGTTCAAGGCGTTGCGCACGCAGTCGCGCAGCGAGCGCTTTGCCAAGCCCCGCCAGCCCAAGCCCGCGCTGAGCCAGCCAGCGACCAGGCCCCAGTAGCCGCTGCGCGCATCTGGCAGTATCTGGCAGGTTGACCAGATGGCCGCCGCAGGCTACAAACATTTTTTATCGCCCATTGTCTCAAGAAGAGGAATTGATGATCACCTGTCCAAGCTGTGGCCGAGAAAACGCCGACAATTTCAATTTCTGTCTCGACTGCGGGACCGAATTGACCGCGGCGCCGGCCAAGGCGGCGCCGGCCAGCGCCGCGCCGCCACAGCCGCAACCAGCGACCGATCCGGACATTCCGCCACAGGCGCCACCGCCGCGGGTCGATACCGCACCGGTCGCGCCCGCCAAGCCGATCGCGCCCGCCAAGCCGATCGCGCCCGCCAAGCCGATCGCACCCGCCCCCCCCGCGCCGGCGGCCGCGCCAGCACCCGCGACCTCCCGATCGACCACCGCTGCCCCGGCGCCGGTCGCGATGCCGGTCGGCCGCACGGGCAACCTGCCCGCACCGTCGCAGGCGGCCGCGCCGAGCCGCGCCGGGACCGCGCCGGTGGCTTCGGTGCTGCCGCCTACGCCTGCTCAGGCACCCGCGCCTGCTCCAGCACCCGCGCCTGCTCAGGCACCCGCGCCTGCTCCAGCACCCGCGCCTGCTC
>JAFGSX010000207.1 GCA_016934455.1 Deltaproteobacteria bacterium | reverse complement strand
GGCCAGTCGGCATGCTGCCTCTGCCGCAGCGTCGCCAGGTCGTAGATCGAGCGCGCCTGTCCGGCGACGACCAGCCGGCCCACGGCGTGGAAGACCGGGAAGTCCCCGCTCTGCACGGCCGAGTCGCCGGCCGTCGTCACGGCGCGAGCGACGCCGGCTCCCAGGCCGACCGCGACCAGCAGCGCGACCGCGATCCGCCGCGACCGGTCCGCGGTCCAGAAGCGCTGTCCGGCGTCGAGCGTGCGGTCGTCCGTCGTCATCGCGTCGCGGTCAAGGCAGCGCGCACGGCAGGTGCAGCACCGCGGCGTAGCCGTCGTCGTCGGGCCCGCTGATGGCCGCGAGCAGGCGGTGCGCGTCGATGGCGGCGACCACCAGCGCGGTGCCGGCGAGCGGGATCGCGGTGACCGCGGGCGTGGCCGTGATCGCCGACCGATCCGAGGGCAGGGTGATGATGGCCACCTGCGTAAAGTCGGCAGCTCCGAGATAGCCGACCAGGGCGTGATCCTGGTCGAGCCGCACCAGCGACTGCTTGCCAGCGGTGTTGGTCTCGAAGTCGTGCTGGGCGATCAGCGTGGGCGCGGTGCTGCCGGCGGTGAGGCGCAGCAGGCTGGCGCGGCCGGTGGTGTGTTCGATGTGGTGCGCGTCGAGAAAGTACTCGCCGTCGAGCGCGATCAGCCCCGAGGTCCAGGTCCCCGCGCTGTCGTCGAAGGTGACCGGCGTGCCGACGGTGATTTGCGTGTCCTGTTGATTCGTGGACAGCACGACCGCGCGGCCGACCTCGCCTGGCCCGTTGTAGGTGGCGAGGCAGCGCGTGTCGTCGACGGCCACCACCTGGTTGCCCTGGCCGTGGCTGTCGATCGCGTGGCGCGGGCCCGCCGCCAGCGCGTTGGTGGTCGGGCTGTAGGTGATCATGCGGGCGTAGTTGCGATCGCTGCCCGACTGGTAGACCAGCAAGAAGCGGTTGTTGCCGACGACCGCGCCCGAGATGAAGACCGCCCATTCGGCGTCGAACTCGATCGCGTTGACGACGCTGATGCTATCCGCCGACACGTCGACGTGGAGGACCTCGGCAAAACCGTGACCGCTGTTGCCGGCGTGGGCGAGCAGGAATTGGCCGTCGCCGGACGGCAGCAGCACGCCGTTGACGTAGCTGACGGTGGTGGTCGCGATCGGCTGCCGGGCGCCCGCGCCGATGGACCAGTCGGTCGGGTCGACGCCGAGGATGCGGCCGTGGATCGTGCCCGGCGATCCAATCGCCACCAGCAGGAGATGAGTGCCGTCGATCTGGATCAGCTCGGGCGAGTCGACCAGCTCGGGGTCGAACTCGACCGGGTTTTCCGCGCGGATCGCGGTCGGGTGGCAGCAGCCCCACGACGAGCACGACAGACCCGATGCGCAGGCCGCGCCCGCGGCGAGGCACACGCACCCGGCCGTGGCCGAGCAACCGTCGACGCGGTCTCCCAGCGACGTGCAGACCGCGCAGTCCTCGGTGTTGGTTGCCTTGCAGTACGGGAAGCCGATGTCGACGCAGTATTGCCCCGCGCAGCACTGGTCTTGCCCGCAGCCCGAGCTGCACAGGCCTGCATCGGGTTGATGGGCGTCGGGCTGATAGGCGTCGGGCTGGCTGGCGTCGAATTGACCGGCATCGAACTGGCCGGCGTCCGGTGGTCTGGCGTCTGGTTGGCTGGCGTCGGGCGCGGCGCCGTCGACGTCGGCGCGGTCCGTTGCCAAGGCATCGAGACCGGCCTGCCGGTCCGTCGACCGGCGGTCGTATCCGGCCGCGTCAACCCGGTCGACTCCGGCGCCGGCATCGGTGTGCGACGTGCCGGGCACGCACACCCCCTCGCTGCAGACGCGGCCCGGAGGGCAGTCCAGGTTGCCGTTGCAGGGCAGCAATGCGGGGGTGGTTGGACAGGCCGCGCAGGAGACAACAGCCAACAGCGCCAGCGATCGGGATCGCGCGCTCGACCATGGATGGATCAGCGATTTGCTCATGGCCTGGCGACTCGCTGTCAATCTCGGTCGCCATCATAGCAGATCGCGCGATCAGGCGTTGTTCGATCGTTTTAACGCATTGCGTTACAACGAGATCTCTACGTCGAAAAAAAAGTCAGATATTACAAATAGTTATAGTTTTTCCAGATTTCTCTCTCCAAAATTTCCAGCCCGTGTGTAAGACGGTGTGAGGGGATATCCTACATTGTCGTACCTATCGGTTGACACTGTCGTTCAGGCCGCGAGCGCGCGGTCTATATGATTTTGTAACCTTAATCCCAAGGGAGAGCAGATGAGCAGGATTCTGGGTGCGCTGGTGGCAGCACTGCTGGTGGCGACAACAGCCCAGGCTGTCAAGGACTCGCCGATCGCGAAGGTCAAGAAAGAGAAGCTGGTCGGCATCACCATCCTAGTCAATGCTCCGCTCGACGCTGCCATGATCGACGCGCTCGCCCCCTTTGGCGACGTCATCAACTACTTTGACGAGATCGACGGCGTCGTCATCAAGGGTTTAGAGAGCGACCTGGCCGAGATCCGGGCGCTGCCCTTCGTGCTCGAGGCCGGCCTCGACAGCGAGCGCCTGGGTGGTCCGTTCGACTCCGTCGGCATTCCCGATGTCATGGGCCTTGGCTACAGCACCTGGGATCTCGACGCCATCAACGTCACCAATGTCGGCTACAACAACCGAGTCGTGGACTACGACGGCACCGGCGTCTACGTGGCGGTGATCGACACCGGCCTGATCCACACCTGGCGCATGTACTTCCCAGAGGACCGGATCGCCACCGAGTACGGCATCGCCTTCGAGGGCGGCGGCGGCGATCACGGCTTTGTCACCGACGTGCCCAACCTGTGGGAGCGCGACGTCAACTCGCACGGCACCCACGTCACCAGCACCATCCTCG
>JAFGSX010000206.1 GCA_016934455.1 Deltaproteobacteria bacterium | reverse complement strand
TGCGGCCGGCGCTCGACGGGCTGCGCGCGCGCACGGAGCAGCCGAAGAGCGGCCCCAAGGTCACCTCGACCAAACCGGCGCTGGCGGTACGGCCGACGCTGCCGGCCAAGCCCGCCATCCCTCCCCGGATCACGCGCCCTCCCAAAGGCAAGTAGCTGAAAAATCGTCGCTAATTCCATCGACGGCAGGGCCCGGTGCGATCTCTCTCAAAGCGCGACCCAAAATCCCGGTGTGACCGATATTCATATTGAATGGCTGCCCGGGCTCTGGGCAGCGGTGCGTCCAGGGAGCGGTTGGAGAGAAGAGAGGCCTCATGCCTTCCGACGTGAAGTCCAGCTCGGTCGCGCGCAAAGCCGAACTCGGCGCTGCCGTGCCCGACCTGATGCTGCGCGGCGCGCAGGTGCCGACCTCGATCGAGGCCGGACGCGAGCGCACCGGCATCTCGGCCAAGGGGCAGCGGGCGCTGACCGACTTCGTGCGCGAGATCGAGACCCGCACCCAGATGACCGCGCGCGATCTGTTCGACCCGGCGGTCAAGCCGGCTGCCGGCTCGCCGCTGCTCAAGGAGATCCCGGCCGACGAGATGAAGGAGATGGCGCTGCGGCTGGCCGAACGCATGCCGCTCTGCGATCTGCCGGGCGGCGATCTGATCGCGCGCGGCGTCTCCCAGTTGCCTGGCGCCGACCGGATCCAGGGCGACGTCTCGCAGCTCTCGTACGAGGAGCTGAAAAAGCAGCTTCCGGACGCGGCCAAGCAGCAGCTCGACGAGAAATTCAAGCCCGTCTTCGACGACTTCAAGAACAACCACAAGGCGGCCTTCTACGGGCTGGCCGTGGCCGGCGCGGTCGGCGTCGGCGCGCTCGCCTACACCCAGGGCAGCGATCTGCTGACCAAGCTGGGCATCCAGCCCAAGCTGCGCCGCTCGTTCTTCGACGATCGGCTCGTGGTCAAGGCCGAGGGCGAGTGGGAGAAGAAATTCCAGGATCCGCGGCTCAAGCTGACCGCCGAGACGCACGCCGGGCTGGGCTCCAACCGGCTGAGCCTGCTGACCTCGGTGGCGGGCAACGCGCGCGGCCTGACCACGGCCAAGGTCGAGGGGCGCGCCGACCTCAACAACAGACCGCTCGGGCTCGATCGGCTGTCCATCAGCGGCAGCTATACCCGCGATTTCACCACCGACACCGACCTGACCTCGTTTGGCGTGGCCGGGATCAAGGGCAGCACCGTCTTCTCGCTCACCGACGATCGCAACTGGCGCAGCGGCGACTCGCGCACCGCGGTCGAGATGGGCACCAGGCTGTGGGGCGGCACGCTGTCGCTGTACGGCGCGCACATCAACGAAGGCGGCCACACGGACAACCAGATCGGCTCGGTGTACCGGGTCAGGTTATAGACGCTATTCATCCGGCAGCTTGTCGAGCCAGGCGGTGAGCCTGGCTGCCGCGGCCTCATCGATCTCGGTGATCTGGATGCCGTAGCGGGTGCCGGCGGCGCGCATTGTGCGCTGCGAGGTCTCGACCGCGGCGCACCGGCGGTCACGGCTGATAGGCGTAGTTGAGCACCACGTCCTGATCGACCGCCGCCTCGGTCACCTGGACCCTGGTCCCACCCAGGTTGGTCAGGTCGCCGGCGTCGGCGGCAAAGCCGCCCGGGTCGAGATTGTTGTTGTTGTCGTCGAGGATGGCGATCAACTGGTACTCGCCCGGCGCCACCTGCGCGAAATGAAAGTCCGCGCACGCCGTGGGCGTCGAGAAGTCCTGCTCGCCGAGATCGGCGGTGGCGATGGACTGCGCGGTCGGCGGGTAGGTCAGATCCTGCCACAGGCCGATGTAGAGCTTGCCGCGCAGATCGCCGGTCGGCGAGCCGAGCAGCGAGCTGGCGCGGCAGACCTGGCCGTCTACCGCGTAGAACCTCGGCAATCCCGAATTGTCGACGACCAGCGGCCCGATCTGATCGCCGATGCCGGCGACCGATCCCGCGCTCACGGCGATGCCGACAAAGACCGACTCGGTGGGCTGATAGCCGATGTCCGCGACCGAGTCCCAGACAAAGACGTAGTCGATGCCGTCGGGCGAGGTGGCCAGACCGCGCAGCTCGGTGCTGCCGCTGCCGGCCGTGGCCGGGCGGTCGCTGACGCCGACCCCTTGCTGGATGGCCACGTTGACCAGCCGCGACTGCTTGTCGCTGACGCCGAAGCCGACCGACACGGCGCCGCTCAACGGGCCGGCGATCTCGGCCAGCGTGGCCAGCGGCACGTCCGGCGTGTCGTCGACCGGAGCGCAGGCCGCGGCCAGCACCGCCCACGCGACCAGCGCCCGCGTCACAGGCTGAGCGCCGCACCCAGCCATGCCGTTCCTCCCGGACCGCTCGGCGCGCCAAACCGGTAATCGCCGCCGACGCCGCCTCCGATCGACCACACCTCGGCGAAGCGCAGGCGCAGCGCCGCGCTGACGCCGAGCACGGCATATAAGCCCAGCCGCGGCCCGCCGTAAAGCGCGCTGCGAACGGCCAGCCAGTGGAGGCCGCCGCCACCCCAGCCGTCGACGTTGACCACGCACGGTCCAAAGGCGAAGTGCGTGCCCAGCCCGAGCCGGGTGTCGCCGGCAGCGACGTCGCCCACGAAGCGCTGCTGGTTGATCGCCAGCGAATCCACACCGTAGCCCAGGTCGGTCAGCCACGACAGGTCGAGGCCGCGGATCAAGGTGTCCTGGCGCCGGACCAGCAGGCCGCCGGCGCCGAGCGGCACGACGGGCGAGCCGTGCGGCGTGCCCGGCACCAGCCCGCCGCCCAGCCGCAGCTCGAGCTGCAGCGGCAGCTCCTGCTCGTACAGCGCCCCCAGGTCGACCTGCTCACCCGGCTGCACGAGGACGCGCCGCCGCAGCACGGTCGCTGCCGCGCCGTTCCCGGCCGGCCGCTCGAGCGCGATCTCGTGCCAGCCGGGCTCGACCACCACGCCGCCCGGCAGCTCGCCCTTGGGCACGCCGTCGACGGCCACGCGCAGGCCGTCGAAGCTGGACCGGTAGGAGAGCAGCAGCGGGCTGCCGGCCGCGGTGCGCTGCCCGCCCAGCACGATCGGGTCGTCGCCCTCGATGGTCATGATCGCGGTCGGTCGCTGCTGCCCCTGGGTGTAGCGATAGGTCTGCTGCCGGGCGAAGTCGTGGGCCTCGCTGACCGAGGTGGCGCCGTCGCCGTTGGGATCGTAGCCGCGCAGCGCCTCGATCAGAAAATGGGTGTAGATGTCCTGGCCAAGCTGCTCGTCCTCGCGCGCGGCCTCGCCCCAGGCCGACGCCGACAGCACCATGGTGGCCCGGCTGACGTCGTACAGCGGCGGCGGCGTCGCCCCCTTGAGGCTGCGCAGGTAGCTCCGCATGGCCTCGCTCAACGACGATTTGCCGGCGCCGCTGTAGCAGGTGGCCAGGATCAACACCTTGCGCTGGCTGGGCAGGCGGTCAAAGCGCTGCAGCAGCTCGGACAGCTCGAGGCCGCTGTCGAGCGGCCGCTCGTGGCCGGTGTCGCGCAGCACCAGCACCTGGCGGAGCTGACCGCCGAGGTCGCGGCTGAGCGTGCCGTGGGTCGACAGGTAGACCACCACCGTGTCATCCGGCCGCAGCGACGAGGCCGCCAGCGCGTCGAGCGCCTCGAGCAGCGCGGCCCGGCCGGTCTGCTCGGGCGCGTTGAGCAACTGGACGGTGAAACCGCCCCGCTCCTGGAGCTGCTGCGCCAGCGCCGCCGAGTCCGCCGCCGGGAACCGCAATGCCGGCCAGCGCCGATCGTCGAACTGGCCGACTCCGAGCAACACGGCCACCCGCCGAGAACCGGCGGCAGCCGCGGGCCCGCTGTCGATCAGCGCGACCGGGCCCTTGACCGCGGTCGAGCGCGCGTCTCCGGTCGTGGCGCAGCCGGCCAGCGCCAGCAGCACAAGCCCCCACGTCGTCGACGGGACCATCCTACTCGACATGCACCAGCTCCATCCGCACGCCGACCTGCAGACCCTGGCTCTCCAGCATATGCCACGGTACAGGCTGCCGAAACCAGGCCGCGTCGAGCAGGGAAGCGGCCTGCGTCTCGGTCAACCGCCGGTCGCTGCTGATCAGGACGAACAGGTGCGCACCGGGCTCGCGCTCGAAGCGGTAGCCGAGCGCGCCCGCCTCCGTACCAAACACCCCCTGCCCCGGGCTGGCCGCGTCCGCGCGGCCGTCGAACAGCGTCGTCGGTCGGCCCGTGGGCCGCCAGTGCAGCAAGCGCAGCCAGCCGGCGCGCTCGAGGCCATAGTGCAGCGCCACCGTGGCGCCGTCGACGTAACGGGCGGCCGGCGGCGCACCGACGGCCAGCGTGGCGTTCGCCGGCGGCGCGCTGCCCTTCAGCCGCTGTTCGGCGGTGCCGTCGGTCGGCGCTGCCAGCCGCAGCGCGATCACCAGCGCGGCGGCAGCGGCCAGCCCGGCCACGGGCAGCACGAGCCGCGGCCAGCGGCGGCCAAACCAGCTCCGGTCGGCCGGGCTGGCGATCGCCTCGCGCGACCGGTGCCAGAGCGCGCTCACCCGCGCCTCGACGTCGGCCGGCGCTGGCGGCGCGACCAGCACCAGCAGCAGCGCCTGCTCGTCCAGACCGGCCGCGGCCATCACCTCGGCGCAGTCGGGGCAATCGCTCTCCAGGTGCTCGAGCAGTTGCCTGGCCTGGGCCTCCGGCACGGCGCCGGCGAGCAGCGCCGGGATCCCGATCTGGCGCAGCAGGCAGCCCGACATCACACCACCTCCGACGCATCGGCGCTGGCGTCGGCGCTGCACTGCCGCACCACGATGGCGCGGGCGATGCGCTTCTTGAGAAGCTGTCGAAAGCGATCGAGCCGAGTCGTCACCGTGCTCTTGTTGGTGCCGAGCCGGCTGGCCACCTCGGCCACGCTGTCGATCTCGTCAAAATAGTAGAGCTGGGCCGCCTGCTTGATCGGACCCTCCTCGAGCCGGTCGAAGGCCTGGCGCAGCAGCAGCCGCCGCTGCGCCCGGATCAGCCGCTCGAGCGGATCGCCGTCCGCGGTGTCGCCGTCAGCGAGCCGCTGCAGCGCCCGCTCGCGGCTGCGCGCGGTCGCCCCGCGGTTGATCGCCCGGTTGCGCAGGCAGCGCAGCAGCCAGGCCACGAAGTGCTCGGGCTCGCGCAGATCGGACAGGTGGGTCAGGCAGGTCACCATGACGTCCTGCACCAGATCCTCGGCCTCGGCCATCTGGCCCTGGCACATGCCGAGAGCGCAGCGCAAAGCCAGCGGCGCGTGAGCGCGGAAGAGCCGTTCCTGGGCCGCCCGGTCGCCGCGCTGTGCCGCGCGCACCAGATCGGCCAGCTCGCGTGCGCTGTGCGGCCCCTGCTCCAAGCGAAATGCCCTCGAGAATCGCCATTCAACATAGCACACCGCCTGCGTCAGAAAAAAACGGGCGACTGCCGACAGGACCGCGCGGCCAGCGCAGTGGTCTCATTTTTTACCAAGAAAAGTCGAGACCGGATGGCGGCTCGCCGGTCTTGCAGGTCGTTCCCGCCACAGACGGAGCAGTCTGCCCGCAGGCGGACCGGTGCCACAGCTACCGCCGCCGACCGTGCACCGCCAATTGCACGCCGCCACGCAGCCGGTACTTGAGTTCGGCGACCAGAGGCGGAATGATGCCGCCATGGTTGTCGCCACCGAGCCCCCTCCCGCCGCCGGCTCCGACGTCGAGCTGGTCGCCGAGCTGAGCCGCGCCCGTTCGCTCATCGCCCAGCAGATCCACCGCCGCATCGTGGGCCAGGACGACGCCATCGACCACCTGCTGGTGTCGCTGTTCGCCCGCGGCCACGGCCTGTTCGTCGGCGTGCCCGGGCTGGCCAAGACGCTGCTCATCCGCACCCTGGCCGAGGTGCTCGGGCTGAGCTTCAACCGCATCCAGTTCACGCCCGACCTGATGCCGTCGGACATCACCGGCACCGACGTGCTGGAGGAGGACCGCAGCACCGGCCAGCGCAAGTTCCGGTTCATCCGCGGCCCGCTGTTCGCGCAGATCGTGCTGGCCGACGAGATCAACCGCACCCCGCCCAAGACCCAGGCCGCGCTGCTGCAGGCGATGCAGGAGCTGCAGGTGACCGCGGCCGGCCAGACCTATCCGCTGGCGCTGCCGTTCATGGTCTATGCGACGCAGAACCCGATCGAGCAGGAGGGCACCTACCCGCTGCCCGAGGCGCAGCTCGACCGCTTCATGTTCATG
>JAFGSX010000205.1 GCA_016934455.1 Deltaproteobacteria bacterium | reverse complement strand
CAACCGCCGGGTCTTCTCGCTCTGGAACATACTGCGGCGCACGGTCTTGACGCCCGAGTTGCTGCGGCACCCGGCGCGGCAGCTCTTCGCGCTCGTCGTCAACCTGCATTACCGCATGTACATCCGGCACGGCGTGCCGCCGAATATCTTTTGATCGGGCGGCCCTGCGGCCGCCCCCCACCCGGCCCGCGCGCTTCGCGCGCGGCCACGCGATGCGCCAGGCTGATCAGAATGGCGCCCAGGTTGCCGGGAGAAAGACTCCGGGCGGCCCTGCGGCGCTCGCGATGGGCGTCGCATTGCGCTCGCAATACGCTACACTGTGGCGCATGGATTGTTCGCGCCGCCAGTTTTTGCAGACCGGCATCGCCCTCGGCGGCGGCCTGGCGATCGGCAGCGGCATTCTCGACGCGACCATGGCTCGCGCCGCGGCCTCGGCGCCGGCGAGCCGCGTCGCCGTCGTCAGGCGCAAGGGGGTGACCGGCAAGGACGGCGGCGTGCGCGCCGACGTCGTCAAGCGGATGGTCTTCGACGCGGTTTGCCGGGCGACCGGGCTCGACAGTCCGCGCGATGCCTTCGGTTCGCTGTTCTCGGCCAGCGACGTGGTCGGCATCAAGGTGAGCTGCCTGGCCGGCAAGCGCATGTCGACCCGGCCCGAGGTGGCGCTGGCGCTGGCCGAGGGGGTGCAGCTCGCCGGGGTCAAACCGTTCAACGTGATCGTCTGGGAGCGCAGCTCGCGCGAGCTGGAGCGCGCCGGCTACCAGATCCAGCGGGAGAGCCGCGACCTGCGCATCATGGGCAGCGATGGCGACTACGAGAGCCAGCCCACCGACGCCGGCTCGGTCGGTGGCTGTTTCACGCGCATCGTCACCCGGCTCTGCACGCGGCAGATCAGCGCGCCGGTGCTCAAGGACCACGATCTGTCGGGCGTCTCGCTCGGCATGAAGAACTGGTACGGCGCCATCCACAATCCCAACAAGTATCACGACAACAACTGCTCGCCGTACGTGGCAGACCTGTTCGGCAAGAGCGTGCTGCGCGAGCGGGTGCGGCTGGTGGTGTGCGACGCGCTGTTCGCGCAGTGCCACGGCGGGCCGGCCTACGCGCCCGACTTCATGTGGCGGTTCGAGGGCGTGATCGCGTCGCTCGACCCGGTGGCCCACGACGCGGTCGGCGCCAGGATCATCGAGGACGAGCGCCGGCGGCGCGGCCTGCCCGCGCTGCTCGAGGACCGGCGGCCGCCGCGCTGGCTCGAGCGGGCGGCCGCGCTGGGGCTGGGCACGGCCGACCGGCAGCAGATAAAACTGATCGAAGGATGATGCGGCGTGCAACAACATTCGGGAAGGCCGCAGGGGTGGCACCGGTCGGGGCCCCCGTCGAGGCCCCTCGAGACGGGGAAGACCGGTGACAGGACCCCGGAGGCCGTCAGACAAGTCGGTACTGAGCCGTCGCGAGTTGCTCGGGATGGGCGCCTGCGGCGCCTGCGGCCTGCTGCTGCCCGGCCTGGCGCGCGGCCAGGATCAGGCCCGCGGCAAGGCGCTGGTCGACGACACCGGCTACCCCCTGGTCGAGGCCAAGCACTACGTCAGGCTCGACGGCAAGCGGGTGCGCTGCGAGCTGTGCCCGCGCCGCTGCCAGGTGGCCGACCTCGAGCGCGGCTACTGCGGCGTGCGCGAGAACCGCGGCGGCACCTACTACACGCTGGTGCACTCGCGGCTGTGCAGCATGCACACCGACCCGATCGAGAAGAAGCCGTTCTTTCACGTGGTGCCTGGCAGCCAGGCCTTCTCGGTGGCCACGGTCGGCTGCAACATGGAGTGCAAGTTCTGCCAGAACTGGGAGATCTCGCAGTACCGGCCGGAGCAGGTGCCGGCGCGCAACGTGTCGCCCCGCGCCTGCCACGGCTTCGCCAAGACGGAAGCCGCGCCGTTCATCGCCTTCACCTACACCGAGCCGGTGGTCTTCTACGAGTACATGCTCGACGTGGCCCGCCTGAGCCGCCAGACCGGTGTGCGCAGCGTCGTCGTCAGCAACGGCTACATCGAGGAGAAGCCGCTCCGGGAGCTGCTGCCGCACCTGACCGCGTTCAAGGTCGACCTCAAGGCGTTTCGCAACCCGTTCTACCAGGATCTATGCGCGGGCCGGCTGCAGCCGGTGCTGTCGGCGCTGCAGCTCATCAAGAAGGCCGGCGTCTGGCTCGAGATCGTGGTGCTGGTGCTGCCGACCAAGAACGACAGCGAGGCGGAGATTCGGGACCTGGCGCGCTTTGTCAAGCGCAACCTCGGGCCCGAGGTGCCGGTCCACTTCACGCGCTTTCACCCGACCTACCGGCTGCAGAACCTGCCGCCGACCCCGGTCTCGACGCTGGAGCGCTGCTACGACGTGGCCAAGGGCGAGGGGCTCTACTTCGTCTACATGGGCAACGTGCCGGGCCACCCGGGCGAGAACACCTACTGCCCCAGGTGCAACGAGCTGCTGATCAGCCGCACCGGCTTTACCGTGCGCAGCAACCGCATCAGCGGCAACGCCTGCCCCAAGTGCAAGACCGAGATCCCGGGTGTGTGGAGTTGAGGGCTCTGCTACGGCTTGGAGTTGATCTGCACCGTCCGCACCTGCCGCGCCACGAAGTCGCCGCCCTCGAACGCCGGATCGACGTCGCCACTGCGGGTGCGGCGCAGCTCGATGGTGACCTTGCAGTCCTTGCCCTGCAGATCCTCGTCGTCCGGCTCCTTGAAGGTGTTGGGGTTGATGGTGGTCGTGCCCGGGTCGCCGTCGAGGTCGTCGTTGTACGGCTTGATGCAACTGCCATCGGCCGCGACGTGTATGCGGTCGGGGCCGGCCGACGGTTCCCAGGTGATGGTGATGGTGTCGTTGGCGCGCGAGAACTCGGCCGAGGCCGCGGGCGCGGTGAGCGAGAACGCCGCCGGCAGGGTGCCGTGCGAGTTGGGGGCGCTGGCGTCGACCTCGCGCTCGAACGAGACCGCGAACTCGGTCTCGGCCTCGTCGGAGTCGAAGGTCGCGGTGTACCAGACCGCGCCCAGCAGTTGGCGCTCGGTCATCTTCTTGCGCTCGCTGCCCTTGATGGCGAAGAGCTGGTCCGCGCCGCTGAGGTTGAGATAGGTGTTGGAGGCGCTGCCCACGCGCATGGACGCGCCCACCTCGGTCTGGCCGTTGCCGGTCGCGGTGACGGTGATGTCGGCGTGGATGCCGTCCGTCATGACGTTCTCGGACTCGGTGTTGGTGCAGGCGAGCAACCACATGCCGGCCACCGCACAGCAGACAACGAATAGCGATCGCATTTTTTCCTCCCTCGCATGACAGCGCGCGCGGCGCTGCCGGAACAGGTGAGCGGAACAGGCGGCCATTAAAGCAATTTCGGATCCAGTTTACCACCCGCCGGGACCGCTTTGAAAAAACTTGTGATTTGGCGCCGGCCCCGGCGCGGATCGCGACCCGGCGGCGATTGCCGATCGCGACATCCGCGTCACGGCGCGTGGCTGGCCTGCAACAGCTCGCCGCCGCCGCGCCGCAGACAGGTCTCGGCGCGCGCGCCGCGTTGCGCTATACAGTGCCGGGCGGTATCGCGATCGGGGCGGACGCGCAGCCCGGAGAGCATGGCGCACGGCACCGATCGTCTCGACGAGTTCCTGCGGCGGCCGCAGCGCGCGGTCTGGGTCATCGCGCTGCCGATGATGGCCGGCATGATCCTGCAGGTGCTGTTCAACGTCGTCGAGACCGCCTTCGTCGGCCGCCTCGGGCACGAGGCGCTGGCGGCGATGACCGTGGTCTTCCCCCTGCTGTTCAGCATGATCTCCCTCGTCAACGGCATCGGCAGCGGGGTCACGGTGCTGGTGGCGCAGGCGATCGGCCGCCGCGACCAGGAGGAGGCCGAGCGCGTGGGCGGCACCTCGATCGCGCTCGGTCTCGGCCTGGGGCTCGCCATCGCCGCCCTGGGCGCGCTCTGCGGCCGGCCGCTGATCGCCCGCCTGGGCGGTTCGACGGCGGTGGCGGACCTCGGCTGGAGCCTGTTCCTGATCCTGGTGCTGACGTCGCCGCTGCTGTTCGTCAGCGCCTTCTTGCGCTTCGTGCTGATGGGCGAGGGCGACACCAGGACGCCGCTGCTGGTCTTCGTGGGCATCACGCTGGTCAACGTCAGCCTCGACCCGATCTTCATCTTCGGGCTCGGGCTCGGCATCGCCGGCGCGGCGGTCGCGGCCGCCATCTCGCAGGCGCTGATGCTGCTGGTCTTTCTCTACCTGATGCTGTGGCGACGCCGCAACCTGGTCAAGCTGCGCGCGCGCCACCTCTGGCCGCGCTGGTCGACGGTGCGAGCGGTGCTCACCATCGGCGTGCCCGCCAGCCTGGCGCAGTTGACTATGTCGATCGGGTTCATGTTCCTCAACCGCGCGGTCGGCTCGTTCGGCGACCAGGCGCTGGCCGCGTTTGGCGTGGGCGCCCGCATCGACAACATCGTCGGCATGCCGGTGCTGGGGCTGGCCGCGGGCAGCGTCGCCGCGATCGGGATGTTCGCCGGCGCCGGCCGCGCCGACCTGGTGCGCGACGTGAGCTGGTACACGCTGCGCTGGGCGACCGGCATCGCCACCGTGATCGGTGTGCTGGCCTTTGCCGCCAGCGTTCCCATCATGCACGTCTTCACCAGCGACCAGCCCACGATCGCGATCGGCCGCCACTACCTGAGGTACATGGTCTTCGCCTACCCCGCGTTCGCCGTCGCCATGGTGGCGTCCCGCATCCTGCTCGGCATCGGCTACCCCAACGTCTCGCTGGCGATCATCGCGGTGCGTCTATTTGTCTTTGCCGTGCCCATCGCGTACGTCTCGGTCTTCTTGTTCGGCGCGCCGCTCGACGGCATCTGGGCTGGGCTGCTCAGCGGCACCGTGGTCGCGGCCGTGGCCTCCGCGCTCTGCCTGCGCTGGCTGGTCTGGCGGCGCGACCCGACCGTCCGGGCCGGGCGCAAGCTATCGCTGGTGGAGACCGGGACGACCTGACGCCGTCGGCATCGATCGGCGAATGCAAAGCGTTGGACTCGCCCGACGACTGCGGTTAGAGTCGCTGGCGCTCGACGTGAAGAACAGACTGCGGAGGCCGGCATGAGCGACAAACCCTTCACGCCCGTGGTTTCGCCCGACTCGGATATGCGCGAGTTCACGATCCGCGCGCTGATCATCGGCCTGGTGATGTGCGTGGTCTTGGGCGCCGCCAACGCCTATCTCGGCCTGCGCGCCGGCATGACCATCGCCGCCACCTATCCGGCGGCGGTCATCGGCATGGCGCTGCTCAAGCTTTTCAAGGGCTCGCTGCTCGAGGAGAACTTCGCCCGCACCGTCGGCTCGATCGGCGAGAGCGTGGCGGCCGGGGCGATCTTCACCATCCCGGCCTTTGTCATCCTCAACCTCTGGCAGTTCAAGTCCGATAGCTGGATGTCCGAGTACCTGGTCGCCTCGGCGCTGATGATCCTGGGCGGCGTGCTGGGCATCATGTTCGTCACCATCCTGCGCCGGGTGATGGTAGAGGACCGAACGCTGCCGTTCCCCGAGTCGGTGGCCGCGTCCGAGATCCACAAGGCCGGCCAGAAGGGCTCGGACGCCGCGGTCCAGCTCTTCCAGGCCATGGGCGTGGGCGCGCTGATCAAGCTGCTGGGCGACGCCGGCGTCTTTCGCGCCAGCAACGACTTCATGCTGACCATCGGCAAGATCAAGGAGAGCTTCGTGCGCCTCGGCCTCAGCGACGGCGCCAACGTGGTCAAGGCCGGCGGCGTGACCACGATCTCGGCGCCGGCGGTGACCCCGGCCTACCTCGGCGTCGGCTACATCATCGGGCCCGAGCTGGGCGCGCTCAACTTCGCCGGCGGCCTGCTGGCGTGGGGCCTGTTCGTGCCGCTGCTGGTGTACTTTCTCGGGCCCTCGCTGATCGGCGACTACACCTCGGCCGATGGGGTCGAGAACTGGGCCGGGCTGGTCGGACACCTGTACCGCTACGTCGTGCGGCCGATCGCGGTCGGCGGCATGCTGGTCGGCGCCTGCTTCACGCTCTGGAAGATGCGCCAGAACCTGATCATCGGCATCAAGCGCGGCGTCGCCGACGTCAAGAAGTCGGCCACCGCCACCGCTGCCGCGCTGCGCACCGAGCGCGATCTCGATTTCAAGATCGTGTTGGTCGGGATCGCCGCGGTGTTCGTGCTGATGATCGCGCTCTACTTTTATTTCACCGGCGCCATCGTCGGCGCGGTGCTGGCCGCGATCGTGATGCTGATCACCGGCTTCTTTTTCGCCGCGGTGTCGGGCAACCTGGTCGGCATGATCGGCTCCTCCAACAACCCGAT
>JAFGSX010000204.1 GCA_016934455.1 Deltaproteobacteria bacterium | reverse complement strand
TGAGCACGTGGCTCTACGAGTTGTTCGAGCCGCATGTCGACGAGCTGGCGGTAGTGATTCCCGAGCGTCGGGGACCGCGGTCGAAGTTCCTGAAGAGGGATCACGGCCTTGCCGGCCGCGACTCGAACAACCATCGGCTTGTCGCCAATGCTTAGCGCAGAACGAGCTGGGCAAGCTGCACGACGTGGCCGATCTGCCCGAGACCGGGGCGCCGGCCAGCCAACAGTCTGCAACTAAGTAGCCGCGACACCCCGCCGGCAGGGCGGCGATTTCTCGGATTGCTTTGTCGGTCACGCCAACGACCGACTTGGCGCCGCGCCCACCGTGACCTTCGACCGCGCACTTAACGGCAACAACCGCTTGCGGGTGCGGTGATTAGACGTTGCAGCAGATCCGCGCGTCGTCCTGGGATTTGGCCGCCACCCGCAGCGCGAGCATTCCGCCCAGCGTCGCCGCCAGGTAGCAGACCAGACCGCCGATCAGCACGCCGACGCTGCTCGACGAGATCGCCAAGATGACCGCCAGCACCGTTCCCAGGATCGAGGCGGCGCCGTTGACCGCCCACATCTTCTGCACGGCCCACTCGCCGGTCGCCGACACGATGCGCACGCCGATCGGAAAGGCGAAGCCGAGCGGGAAACCCACCGCCAGGCAGATGGCGGCTGCCACGGTGATGCGGCCTCCGAGCGCGCCGATCTTCTCGACGAACGGGAGCAGCGGAAACGCTGCGCCGAGCGCGGCGATCGCGACCAGGATCGATGCCCAGGCCTGGCCGAAGCGTCCGTCCCGGAACAACCGCCGCGAGGCCTCGGCGCCAAGGCCGCTGCCGAGCAGCATCGAGAACAGCACGACCGACAGCGCCAGGCTCGGGTGGCCCAGCAGAATGATCAAGCGGCTGTGCAGGCCTAGCTGGACGAGCATGTAGCCGAGGCCGATGCCAAAGAAGTAAAACGTCATCCGGTGGTAGATGCGTTGCTGCGGCGCCGATGTCTGCGCCGACGGCAGCGTGAAGAAGCCGAGCAGAAGGACCAGCAAGGCAAACACTGTCGCGCAGCCGCCCAGGATGAACAGCAAGCGCACCCCCTGGAACGTGATCTCCAGGACGTAGTTGTAGTGCTCGCCGAACAGGCGGGGGATGTCGCGCAGTCGTAGCTGCAGGAAGAAATAGGGTCGGGTGTCGCGCGGCACCGAGATGTCATAGGGACTGGCGGCCACGGCAGCGGCGTGAGTCGCCGGCTCGAGCAGTTGTTCGATGCCGGGGTCGGCGGCGGCGACCCCGGGCGCCGCCAGCAGGTGCATCTCTTTCCGGTCGAGCTGCTGCTGCAGCCGGGTCACCTCGTCGCTGGTGAACGGAGTGCGCGACACCAGGATGGTGACGACGCGCACCCCTGCGTGGTGCAATTCCGACGCCCGGCCGGTGGTCAGCAGGATGATGTGGTCGCGCGGCCGGGCGATGCCGGAGGCGATCAGGGTGGCGCTGGCGAGGGAGGTCAGACGGTGGGCCTCGGCCGGCGAGTCGGGCAACAGCCAGCGGGTCATGGTCAGCACCCCGCTGTCGCTGAGCGCGGCAAGGAACGACTGCCAGCCCTCGAGGGTGTACAGCGCGTTCTCCGAGAGCACGAAGCCGCCGCTGGCGGTGGAAGCCCAGGTGTCGATCAGCGACGCCTGGATCACGTCGTACTGCTTGCGGCTCTGCCCGATGCCAAGACGTCCCTCCTGATGCAGCAGCGACACCCCGGGGTACGAGGCAATGCCACACACATGTGCAAACGTTGTTTTGACCAGGTCGATGATCAGTCCGTTGAGCTCGTAACCATCGACGTGCTGCGCCCCGCTGGCCAGCGCCGCGGCGACGTCGCGTCCGCCGCCGGCGCCGATCACTGCAATCTCGCGCAGCGGTCGCCCCAGGTGGTAGACGGCGTAGGTGTCTAGCGAGAACTCGTCCGGTTGTGGTGCCGGCAGTGTTGTCGCCGAGTATGGCGGCATTGCACAGAGCGGTGTGGCAGCGGTGCGATCGATGACGATGCGCTGGTCCTTGACGATGACCCGGCTGTGCTCGTTCCAGCCCTCCCAGTCGAACTGGACCAGCTCGGGTGCCGGCCGGAAAGAACCGGCAGCATCCAGCACCACGACCAGACACAGCGCACAGGCGCCGGCCAGGATCACTTTGCGCCGCGGCTGCAAGATCATGGCCGCGACGGCGGCCAGTAATACTGGCAGCAGCATGGCGACCGGTCCGGGCACGGTCCGCATCAGCAGCACGGCTCCGATGCATCCCAGCGACGCCGCGGCGAGGTCGGATGCATAGAGGCGTCCGATCCAGCGTGCGTGAGAGGCAAATGCCGTGGCCAGCAAGGCGCCTGCCATGCTGAGGCCTGGTACGAACGAGGCGGCCAGGCCGAGGACGAATGCGAGCGAGAAGACGCGATGCGTCTGCTCGTAGTTCCAGTATGGTGCGACCGTCGGCGACAGGACGAAGTAGCTGAGCGCCAGCAGCATGAACGCGGCGCAGAGCAAGGCGAGCATGGCGAGTCGCGTGAACAGTTGCTGGACCGGCAGTTGGCGCACGTTCCAGCGTGCGACCAGCAGGCCGCCGAGCGAGAGACCGGACATGACAAGCGAGATCGCAAAGAACGAGTAGTGGTAGTAGAACAGCACCGAGAACAGCCGGGTCATCACGATCTCGGTGAGCACCATGGCGGCCGCGATCAGCGCCACCGCAGCCAGAAGGCGGTGCGGTGGGGCGCTGCTCGCTCCGTGCTCGACGTCGGTCATGGCGGGTTGGTCCCGGCGCGGGCGGTTGCTAGAAGCCCATGGCGTCGAGGTAGCCGGTGCCGCGCGTCTTGGATGCGCGCGACGCCTTGACCAGCCGGCCACGCACCGAGCCGCCGCTCAGTTTCGAGAGCGTGCCGGCCCCGCCCTCGCGCAAGATCGAGGCCAAGCCCTTGGTGCTGACGCCGGCGTATAGGAAACATGAGCGCCCTTTTCGCTCTCCACCTCAGGCCCGCGTACCCGCCCTGACGTCCCGATGACGTCACTTTTGGCAGTTTATCAAGACGCTGAGGCACCGTACCATGCCATTTTGCAGGTCGTGAGCAGACGTCGGCCCTGGCCGCACCCAACGCGACCTGCCATCAGCTCGCTTGAATTGAGCCAATTTTCGGCAGGGGCCCGCTGATCGGCGTAAGTCTTTTTATCTTCGCAGGCTCAGAAAAAAG
>JAFGSX010000203.1 GCA_016934455.1 Deltaproteobacteria bacterium | reverse complement strand
TGGTCATGGTCTACAGCGCGTCGGCGGTATTCGCCTCGACGCGGCTCAACGATTCGGCGCATTTTCTGTGGCGCCAGGTGGTCTTCGCGACGATCGGCGCAGCCGCTCTCTACCTGGGCTGGCGCGTCGACTACCAGTGGTACCGCCGCGCCATGTGGCCGCTGGTCGCGTTCATCGGCGCGCTGCTGGTGGCGGTGCTGATCCCCGGCGTCGGACGCGCGGGGGGTGGCGCCATGCGCTGGATCCCGCTCGGCATGTTCGCGTTGCAGCCGGGCGAGTTTGCGAAGCCGATCGTGGTCATCGCGCTGGCGGCCGCCCTGGCGCGCCGCAGCGAGAGGCAGGCCGCGGGCCAGCCGGCGCCGGCGCTGTGGGCGCCGCTGGTCATCCCCGGCGTGCTGATGGTCCTGTTGCTGCTCGAGCCGGATTTTGGCAGCGCGGTCATCCTCGGCCTGCTGACCTTTGTGCTGCTGTTCGTCGGTGGAGCGCGTATCGGCTATCTGCTGCTGGCCGCTCTGTGCGCGCTGCCGGTGCTGTACCATCTAGTGTCGTCGTCGCCCTACCGCATGAAGCGGCTGCTGTCGTTTCTCGATCCGTGGAGCCATCGCCACGACATCGGCTACCAGGTCAGCGAATCGTTGATCAGCATCGGCTCGGGCGGGCCGATCGGACTGGGTATCGGCGACGGCCGACAGAAGCTCTTTTTTCTGCCCGCGGCGCACACCGATTTTATCTTCAGCATCATCGGCGAGGAGCTCGGTCTGCTCGGCGTGCTGTTCGTGGTCGGCTGCTTCGCCTGCATCGTGGTCGCCGGTTTCTTGATCGCGCGCCGGGCGACCAGCGTGTTCGGCGGCTACCTCGCCCTTGGCCTCACCTCGCTGGTCGGCCTGCAGGCCGGCGTCAACATGGCGGTGACGCTGGGCCTGTTGCCGACCAAGGGTCTGACGCTGCCGCTGGTCAGCTACGGCGGCTCGTCGCTGATCGCGACCTGTTTTGCGTTGGGTCTGCTGCTCAACGTCGATGCCACCGACGCCATCGACGCGCGCGCAGACGAAGGCGGACGACGAGGTGGCCGATGAAGGTGCTGATCGCGGGCGGTGGCACTGGCGGCCATGTCTTTCCTGCGCTCGCCGTGGCGCAGGCGATCGTCGCCGAGCCCGCGGGGTCGCAGGTGCTGTTCGCTGGAACCGAGCGCGGCCTGGAGGCGCGGGCGGTCCCGGCCGCGGGGTTTGGCCTCGAGTGCGTGCGGGTCGCCGGCCTCAAGCGGATGGGCTGGGCGGGTCGCCTGCGCGGCCTCGCGCTGCTGCCGATCGCGTTTGTCGACTCATGGCGCATCATCTCGCGCTTCAAGCCCGATGTCGTGCTCGGGGTCGGCGGCTACGCCTCCGGGCCGGTGGTGCTGTGCGCCTGGCTGCGCGGTGTCGCGACCGCGATCTGCGAGCAGAATTCGGTGCCCGGTTTCACGAATCGCGTGCTCGGTCGATTGGTGCCGGCGGTGCTGGCGAGCTTTGAGGTGAGCCGCCGCTATTTTGCCGCCGAGCGTTTTCATCTGGTCGGAAATCCGGTGCGCGCTGCGCTGATCGCGCCGCGGCCCGACACCTATGCCGATGATCCGGTGCGGGTGCTGGTGCTGGGCGGCAGCCAGGGTGCGCGGCCGCTCAACGAGCGCCTGCCGGCGGGCTTCGCGCTCGCGTTCAAGCAAGGCCAACAGTTTTCGATCGTGCACCAGGCCGGCCCCAACGACGTCGACAAGGTGCGCGCCGCCTACGCCGGGCTGGGTATTGTCGCCGACGTGCGCGGATTCATCGATGACATGGCGGCGGTCTACGCGCAGACCGATCTGGTGATCGGGCGCGCCGGCGCCACCACCTGCGCCGAGTTGACCGCGCTCGGGTTGCCAGCGGTGCTGATCCCTTTCCCGCAGGCGGCGGACGATCACCAGACCGTCAACGCCCGGGCCCTCGTCGACGCCGGGGCGGCGGTGCTGTTGCCGCAGTCGGAGCTGACCGCCGAGCGGATGGCCGCCGTGCTGGCGCCGCTGACGATGGGTGACGGTGCGCAACTGGCGCAGATGGCCGATGCGGCTCGCGCGCTCGGACGCCCGGACGCGGCCGCGCAGGTGAAAACCGCGCTCGAGCGTCTGGTCCGGGGAGATCGCCGATGGTGATCCAGTTCTTTCGCGGTCGTGTGCAGCGCGTGCACTTCATCGGGATCGGCGGCATCGGTATGTCCGGCATCGCCGAGGTATTGCTCAATCTCGACTACGAGGTGACCGGTTCCGACCTCAAGGCGAGCGAGACCACCGATCGACTGACCGAGCTCGGAGCGCGTATCGCGATCGGGCATCGCGCCGAGAATGTCGGTGCGACCGACGTGGTGGTCACATCGAGCGCGGTGCGTCGCGACAATCCCGAGGTGGTGGCGGCGCACGCGTCTCAGATCCCGGTCATCCCGCGCGCCGAGATGCTGGCCGAGTTGATGCGCCTCAAATACGGCATCGCCGTCGCCGGTACGCACGGCAAGACCACCACCACCTCGCTGGTGGCGGCGATCCTGGCGCAGGCCGGCATCGATCCGACGATCGTGATCGGCGGCAAGGTCAATGCGCTGGGCACCAACGCCCGGCTCGGGCAGGGGCAGTACCTGGTGGCCGAAGCCGATGAATCCGACGGCAGCTTTCTCAGGCTGACACCGACCATCGCCGTCGTCACCAACATAGATCCCGAGCACCTGGACTACTGGAGCGGTGGCTTGCCCCAGATCCAGGGTGCCTTTGTCGAGTTCGTCAACAAGGTGCCGTTCTACGGGCTGGGTATCCTGTGCCTGGACCACACCCACGTGCAGACGATCCTGCCGTCGATCAACCGCCGGTACGTGACCTACGGCCTGTCGCCGCAGGCCGACTATCGGGCCGAGCAGATCGAGCTGGAAGGCATGTCGGTGCGCTTCGTCGTGCACAAGCGCGGTGCCGAGCTCGGGCGCGTGCACCTGAAGATGGTCGGCCAGCACAACGTCGTCAATTGTCTGGCCGCGATCGCGGTCGGGGACGAGCTGGGCGCGAGCTGGGAAGACATCGCCACCGGCATCGCCAGCTTCGAGGGGGTGGCGCGTCGCTTTCAGGTCAAGGACGAGGTGGATGGCATCACCATCATCGACGACTACGGCCACCATCCGGCCGAGGTCCGGGCCGTGCTCGAGGCGGCGCGCGCGTTGTTCGCGAGCCGGCGGTTGGTAGTCGCGTTTCAACCGCACCGCTACTCGCGCACGCAGTTCTTGCTGCAGGATTTTGCCACCTCGTTCAACCTGGCCGAGAAGCTGTTCGTCACCGACATCTACGCCGCGAGCGAGGATCCGATCGCGGGTATCAGCGGCGAGGCCCTGGCGGCGAGCGTGCGCGAGCACGGGCATCGCGACGCCAGTCACGTTCCGTTTGCGCAACTGGTCGAGGCGCTGGCGACCAGCGTGCAGGGCGGCGACGTCGTGTTCACGCTGGGCGCTGGCACCATCACCCAGGTCGGGCCGCAGTTGGCGGCTCGCCTGCGCGCGGGCGCGGGGAGGAAGGCGTGATCAAGAAACGCCGGGGTGCCGCGCGCGGTCACGGCTCGCGGCTGCTGCGCGCGCTGATGCAGGTGGCGGCTCTGGTGGCCGTGGCCGGCATCGGAGTCAGCGCCGGCTACCTCGGCGTGCGGCTGCGCGTCGCCCTGCAGACAGGCGAGCTATTCGAGCTGAGCGAGCTCTTGATCGAGGGCACCCAGTTGATTCCCGCCGACGAGATTCGCGGCTACAGCGGGCTCGGGGTCGGCCGCGGTCTATATGGCTTTGACGCCGAGGCGGTCGAGCGGGCGATCGCCGAGCACCCTCTGGTGTCGTCGGTGCGGCTGGTGCGGCGTCCGCCCCACACCTTGCGGATCCTGATCGAGGAGCAGAGACCAGTCGCCTATGCGGCGCTCGGGCACCTGTACGCGGTCAATTCGCGCGGTGAGCTGTTTGCGCGGGCCGAGGCGCTGTGTGGCCGGGAGCTGCCGGTCATCAGCGGCCTCGAGCCGGAGGTGGCGCTCGGCGCCGCGGGTGCCGACGTCAGCGGCCTGGTCAGCGCGCTGCAGGTGATGGCGGGTCTACAGCGCGCCGGTCTCGAGCCGGCGCGGCTGTCGGAGGTGCACGTCGATCCGGCGCTCGGGGTCGATCTGACGCTGATCGAACCGGCGGTCCTGGTGCACCTGGGCAACGGCCGATACGGCGACAAGCTCGACCAGCTTGCCGTGCTCGAGCGCGCGCTCAAGGAGCGCGCCCGGCGCGCGAGCGAGATCTTTTTCAGCGACGGCCCGGATCCGAGACGGGTGGTGGTGCGGTTCGTGCAGTCCGAGATGCCGGCGACGATGAACAGCGCCAGCGGCGAGATCGCGGCGCCCAAGGGCAAGACGACCTAGTCGAGGGACGAAGTCACGAGGTGAGACATGGCGAAGAAGCACGGTCTGGTGGTTGGGCTCGATATCGGCACGACCAAGATCTGCGCCATCGTCGGCGACGTCAAGAGCGACGGCGTCGACGTGGTCGGGATCGGCACCTACCCCTCGAAGGGACTCAAGAAGGGGGTGGTCGTCGACATCGAGGCGACGGTCAACTCGATCAAGAAGGCGATCGACGAGGCCGAGCTGATGGCCGGATGCGAGATCCAGAGCGTCTACACCGGCATCGCGGGCTCGCACATCCGCGGCTTCAACTCGCACGGCATCGTCGCCATCAAAGACAAGGAGGTGCGCGATGCCGACATCGGGCGGGTGATCGACGCCGCCTGCGCGGTCTCGATTCCCTCCGAGCGCGAGGTCATCCACATCTTGCCGCAGGAGTACATCGTCGACGACCAGGGTGAGATCCGCGAGCCGCGCGGCATGTGCGGCGTGCGGCTCGAGGCCAAGGTCCACATCGTCACCGGCGCCGTGGCCAGCGCGCAGAACATCGTGCGCTGCGCCCAGCGCTGCGGCCTCAACATCTCGGACATCGTGCTCGAGCAGCTCGCCTCGGCCGAGGCGGTGCTCTCCGAAGACGAGAAGGACCTGGGAGTCGCGCTGGTCGACATCGGCGGCGGCACGACGGACATCGCCATCTTCTCGGGCGGCTCGATCGTGCACACGGCGTCGCTCTCGATCGCCGGCAACCATCTCTCGCACGACGTCGCGGTCGGCCTGCGCACGCCGGTGGAGGAGGCGGAGAAGCTCAAGCAGCGTTACGGCTGCGCGCTGGTGACCATGGTGGACAAGGACGAGACCATCGAAGTGCCTTCGATCGGAAACCGCACGCCGCGCATCCTGGGACGGCAGATCCTGTGCGAGATCATCGAGCCGCGGATCGAGGAGATCTGCGAGCTGATCAAGCGCGAGATCGAGAAGACCGGCTACGAGGATCTGCTGGCGAGCGGGCTCGTCCTCACCGGCGGCACCGCGCTGCTCCCGGGCATCGTCGAGCTGGCCGAGGAGGTGATCGGGCTGCCGGTGCGGCGCGGTCTGCCGCAGGGCGTCGGCGGCCTGGTCGACGTGGTCAAGAGCCCGATGTTCGCGACCGGTGTCGGGCTGGTGCAGTACGGCAGCCAGCACATGGACCGGCGCTTCGTCAAGGTCCGGCAGGACAGCGAGGGCGTCTACAACAAAGTGATGAACCGGATGAAGGAATGGCTGGGGGCCGTTTCTTGACCCAAAAAACAACCCACGCGGTGTGGAGGAGAAGATGATCGAATTCGAGGCGGGAAATCCTGATCGGCAGCACGCGAAGATCCTAGTCATCGGCGTCGGCGGGGGAGGCGGCAACGCGATCGAGACCATGATCACGTCGCGCATGTCGGGCGTCGACTTTGTCGTCGCCAACACCGACGTGCAGGCGCTGGAGAAGAACCGCGCACCGCTCAAGCTGCAGATCGGCAACGATCTGACCGGCGGTCTCGGCGCCGGCGCCAACCCCGAGATCGGTCGCAAGGCCGCACTCGAGGACCGCGAGCAGATCGAGGAATTGCTCACCGGTTCGGACATGGTGTTCGTCACCGCCGGCATGGGCGGCGGCACCGGCACCGGCGCGGCGCCGGTGATCGCGGAGATCTCGCGCAGCCTTGGGGCACTGACCGTGGCGGTCGTCACCAAGCCCTTCTTTTTCGAGGGCAACCGCCGCCGCAAGCAGGCCGAGGAGGGCATCAACCAGCTCAAGCAGTCGGTCGATACCCTGATCACCATTCCCAACCAGCGCCTGCTGTCGATCACAGACCCCCAGACCAGCCTGCTCGACGCCTTCAAGAAGGCGGACGAGGTGCTGCTCAACGCGGTGCGCGGCATCAGCGATCTGATCACGGTCAATGGCCACATCAACGTCGATTTTGCCGACGTCACGACGATCATGCGCGAGCAGGGCATGGCGCTGATGGGCATCGGCCGCGCCGGGGGCGAGAAGCGCGCGGTAGAGGCGGCGCACATGGCGGTCTCCAGCCCGCTGCTCGAGGACGTCACCATCGATGGCGCCACCGGCATCCTGATCAACATCAGCGGCGGACCGACCATGACCCTGCACGAGGTCAACGCCGCCGCCACCCTGATCCAGGAGGCGGCGCACGAGGACGCCAACATCATCTTCGGCTCGGTGATCTGCGAGAACATGCGAGACGAGATCGCGATCACGGTCATCGCCACCGGCTTCGATCGCCAGCCGGTGCGGCGCGAGCAGCGCACCGAGTCGATGGTGCCGATGCCTTTGCGCGACGGCAAGGAGGCCGACATTCCGACCTACATCCGCCGCAAGTGGGAGCGCACCAGCCCGCCGATGCGCGTCGACGAGAAGAGCAACATCGCGGTGCTGCCGCCGGTCGAGGACGACGAGTACGACATCCCGGCTTTTCTCCGGCGCGGCGCCGAGAGCCAGGGGTGAGCCATGACCACGAGACGACGTCCACGCCCTGCGCCGCAGCTCGAGCTGCCGTTGCCCCGTCCGCCCGAGGTGCCCGGGGTGCCGATCCTGATCCGCGGCAACCGCCGGCCGCGCGATCCGATCGGTCCCGAGCAGCATCCCGAGCAGCATCTGCGGCCGACTTCCGGCCGCGGCCGCGCGCTGGACATGCTTTTTGGAGAAGGCTGCGATAGGTAGTTGCTCATGTGCGGCCGTTTCGCGCTGACAGCTTCTCCGGACGTGCTGTCCGAGTTGCTCGGGTTTGATCTCGGCTGGAGTTCTGCGCCCGGCAGCCCGAGCTGGCGACCGCGCTACAACGTCGCGCCCGGGCAGAACGTGCTGGCCGCGCGGGTGCGCGCGAGCGGTCGCGGCCGCGAGCCGGCCTTGCTGAAGTGGGGGCTGGTCCCTGCGTGGGCCAAGGACCCCAAGATCGGCAACCGCCTGATCAACGCGCGCAGCGAGACCGCGGCCGAGAAGCCATCGTTTCGCGCAGCGTTCAAACACCGGCGCTGCCTGATCCCGGCCGACGGCTTCTACGAGT
>JAFGSX010000202.1 GCA_016934455.1 Deltaproteobacteria bacterium | reverse complement strand
GGCGAGCGCCAGCGCGAGCAGCAGCGGCGTGCTGTGGGTGGCCGCCCGCTCGAGGGCACAGCCGCAACCCGCCGCGCCGGAGTCCATGGCCAGGGCACCGCCCTCGCTGCGGTACGAGAAGGAGGTGTACGGGGTCTGGATGCGATAGGCCAGCCCGAGGTCGGTGATCTGCTGGCGCAGTTGCTCGCGGTCGCCGCCGCGCGCCATCTCGGCCAGCAGCGCCTGCACCTTCTCGGTCGCCCACAGGTACTTGACGAACGCATTGTCCGGCTCGAACTCGGGCGCCGCGAACGGCGTATCGTGCCGGTACGGCGTGGCCCCGGCGGCTCCCGTTAGCTGCACGCTGGCGGCGGGCGCCGGCTGGTAGCGGCCGACCACGATCAGTTGCCCACCGCTGAACAGGTCGGGCGGCTGCTCGGGCAGGGTGTCGGTCGCGGTCAGGCCGACGAACGATAGCTGCAGGTCGGTGACGCGGACCGCGTCGAGGTCCTCGAACAGCTCCGCCACCACCTGTGCCAACTGCTGCTCGGCGCGGCGGTTGTTGAGCACGATCGCGCGGCCGCGGGAGTCGCGCGCGAGCGCCTCGAGCAGCGGCACGTCGGCGTCGCTGCCGACCGCCACGCTGAAGATGCGCGAGCCCCAGGTGTTGAAGCGCCGCGCGTTGTCGACGATGGCGCTCGGGTCGACGATGCCGCTGGTGGGCAGGCCGTCCGACAGCAGGATCACGGCGTCGTAGCGCACGCCGGCGTCGTCGGCATCGGCCGCCGGCATCTGGTAGCCGGGCAGGCGGGTGGCGTCGCTCTCGTCGGACGCCGCCGCGTCGCTCTCGGCGCAGCCCGGATCCTGGGCGAACACGCCGCAGCCCTGGTGCGGGGTGTGGCCGCCGAGGCCGGCGATCACCGCCTCGTTGAGGTTGGTCGAGCCGTCGGCATCGAGCGCGGCGACGAAATCGCGCGCGCTGTCGATGCGCTGGCGGTCGGCCGGCACCGGCGCCGCCTCGAGGCTGCCGACGCGGTGGTTGAAGAAATGCAAATTGAAGGTGTCGCTCGGCCGCAGCGCATCGAGCATCGTCGCGCTGGCGTCCCGGGCCTGATCGATCTTGCAGCCCCGCATCGAGCCCGAGCGATCGACCACCAGGCTGAGCGAACGCGGCGCGGTGGTGGCGACGTCGACCTGGTCGGCCTCCGCGATCAGCATGAAGTAGCCCGCGCTGTCGCCAAGCGGGTCGGCGGTCGGCGTGCGATGGGCGAGGATATCGACGGCGATGTCCGCAGCCTGCAGGCCGTAGCTGATGTCGAGCCGCTCCACGTCGTGCAGCGCGGTCGGCTGGGTGACCACCGAGGCCGCCGCCGCGCCGCGCGCGACCGCGGTCGAGGTCCCGCCGCTGACCTGCAGCGACGCGATCGGGCGCGCCGCCATCAGCTCGACCTGCAGGCTGACCTGAGGTGCGTCGTCCGCGCTGCGCAGCGGGCAGCGAGCCGCCTGCACCTCGAAGCTTACCGCGCCGCGCGCGCGGCGCAGCAGACGCTGAAACTGCACGCGGATGGCGAGCCGGTCGGAGTCGGACAGCGTCAGGTCGGCGGTCAGCGGATTGAGCCCGGTCCACTGCAGCAGCGCGGCGTCGACCGCGGTGTCCGCGCCGTAGCTCGGCGGCGGCGGGTCGGCGCTGATCGCGGCCGGCGCGAAGCCAGCGCCTTGGTCGAGGGCGAGGTCGATGACGTAGGCGCCGGTCGGCGCCGGCACGGTCAGCACGTAGCTGTCGGCCGCCAGCGACCGCTCGAAGCGCAGCGTCACCGTGGTCACCTCGACCTGGGCGCGCACGCGCGTCTCGACCGCGACGATGTCCGCAAACTCCCACGCGTCGCCGGCGCCGGACGCCCGGCGCAGCGCGCCACCGGCGTGCGCGGGCAGCGCCACCGCGACCAGTGCGCCGGTGCCGACGAGCAGCGCGAGACCAGACCGGAGAATCCGTCGTCGTGCCATGGCCGCTGACCTCCCCGCGACCGGACGTCGGCGCGAGCGCGCCGGCCGGCCTGCGCGGGTGGCACCTTTTCAAGTCGCGTGCCACCGCTGGTCGGTCGCAACCTCCGAAAAAGTGCGGCGATCGGCACGGTGCAGCGATGCGCTGCCGGGCCGCGCGGCGAAAAACCTGGCATCGATGTCGCGATCTCTCGATCGGCCGGGTTTTTGACATCCCGACCGCCTTGAGCGAGCGACCACCGAGCCCGGCCAAAGGCACGCCGCAGGGCGACGAGCTGCGCCGCAGCCAGCTCGAGGACGTGACCGTGGGTGACCTGGCGGCGATCCTGGTGGTCGCGCCCGAGCGCTACGTCGATCGGGTCGTCGCCTGCCGCTGCTCGACGCCGGCGCGGCAGATGCTGCAGCGATTGACCGGCGGCAGCCGGATCGCGGCCCGCTCGATGCGATGGCTGTGGACAGTATTTTACCGGATGCTGCTGTCCGCGATCGCGCGATCGCCGACGCGATCCGGGACAGCGGTGCCGACGGCACCAGCGCAGACGCGGGCGCGATCGACACCGCTGCAGCCGACCGCGGGCACGACGCTGCGATCACCGACGCCGTGGTCGCCGAGGCCGCGGCAGCGGACGCCACCTGCCAGCGGACGCCGCCGTGGTGGGATCAGGCCTACCGTTATCGCCGTCGGCTCACAATCAGCGAGCAGGCCAGCGTCGATCTCTCCGACTACTCGGTCTGCGCGACCGTCGCCATTGTCAGCCTGGGCAATCAGGTCTTGGTAGACTTCTCTGACGTGCGGATCGTCAGCCACGCCAGCACTCCCGCCGTCGAGTTGCACCGCCGGGTGCTGGCGGAGGATGACGACCTCAAGGTCTGGTTCAAGCTGACTGATCTCCTGCCCGCCAATGGCAGCGCGACCCATTACTATCTGTATTTCGGCAACCCGGCGGCCGGGTCAGCACCTGCCCATTGGGCAGATTCCATGGGAATGGAACAGCACTCGCAGGTCTATCTGGCGGCCGATGACTTCGAGGAGCACGGCGTTGGCGAGTGCCCGGATGGCTGGTCCGGGTGCGGGACCGTCTTCTCGGTCAGCGTATCCGCTGGCCAGCACCTGCTCCGCAGCAGTTGCGGCACGAGCGCGGGCGCCTATCTTTTGGCCGGTTCAAACCAATGGGACGATATCTCGATCCGGGCGCGCGTCAACGCCGCCAATCCAGCCCGGGGATTTCCAGGATTCTTGACCCGGGTTGTCGACGAGAACAACCTGGTCTGGGCCGGTTACGACTGCGCGGTGTCTGGGTACAACTTGCCGGAGCACAACCTCAGTATCTGGCCGCGCATCAGCCACGCTTACTCCCTGCTCGACTGGCTGGATCTGCCGATATCGGCCTCGGCGTGGCGCGATGTCGAAGTGACCTGGACCGGTGACCAGGTGCAGGCGGCGGTCGACGGTGTGGTGCTGGGCCCACTCACGGTCGCCAGCGGTGTGGCAACGCACGGACAGGTCGGTCTGTTCGGCGGATATCCGGACTGCGACGAGATCCTGTACGACGACGTGGTGGTGCGCCGTTTCGTGTCGCCCGAGCCGACGGTCACCATCGGCGAGGAGGAGGAGCGCTGCCGGTGAAAGTCATACGAACTCGTCTTGATCATTACGGTGTGGGGGGCCAAGGCGACACTTTTTTTCCGAGCCCGTGACCCTTGGAAATCCCTGACGAGGGACGAGGACAAAAAGGGTCGCCGGTTAAGGCGGGGTCCCGCAACCTGGTCGATTCAAGACGATTTCGTATTGCGCCGATCAGCCGAGCCCCGCCAAAAATCGACTCAAGCAAAGTGAGCAGCGCAATCGGTCCAGCCGAGGCGAGCCTTGAAGGCCGCCGGGAACCTTGGCATCGTGCGTGTCGCGATGGAGCCCAGCAACAGACCCGCAAGGCTACGAAAGCTGCTGATCTTCCTGCCGGCGGCCGTGCTGTTGACCGTCGTCGCGGTCGCGCTGTGGGCCGTGCTCACCGGCAGGCTCGACGGCAGCGATCCCCGGGCGCGGCACGTGGGCGCCTTCATGACCGCGCTGCAGGAGCGCGCGTTCGCGGCCGCCTACGAGCACACCACACCCGACTTCCGTCGGCGCGTGCCCCTCGGCCATTTCGAGCGCGCGGTGGAGGGGCACGAGGTGCTGCGCAGCTTTCAAGGCGGCGAGCTGCGGTTCTACTACTCCAGCAACCGCGCCTGGAGCGCGGTCTCCTCCGGGGTGGTCGACACGCCCTCGGGGGAGGTGCCGGTCGAGGTGCAGCTCGAGAAGTTCGCCACCGGCGAGTTCCTGGTCGACAACGTCCGGGTGCGGGGGGTTCCGGTCTTCCCCGTCAGGCAGTGACGCCACGACAACCGCGTCACGGGGAACGTCACAGCGGGCCGGCGGCCGCAAGTTATCTCGATTCAAGTGAGCAGAGGTATTTGAGTGGCGCAGCAGCGTGAGTTCGCGCACGTGGACGACGTGCCTTTCTGAGCATTGGCGACAAGCCGATGGTCGGCCGAGTCGCGGCCGCGATCGTCGGCAGCCAGATCAAAGTCTACCGCTGCTCCGAGCCGAGCTGCCTGGAGAAGAACGCCGGGACCAGCAGCCACTGCAAGCGGTGCGGCCGCGAGATCAGGGGCATCATCAAGAACCGCAATGACCGGCTGGACGAGCAGACGTAGGCGCAGATATGCTCAGCCCGCGTCATCGGGTTCCAGGCAAATGATGTTACCCACGCCCTGGTCGCTGTCGCGGCAGGTCCAGCCCGGCTCGCACGGCGCGCGCTCGCCCCAGGTCTCGAGGCAGTCGCAGGTCAGGTTGCCACTCGCCAGGCAACCCTCGGCGCTGGCGCAGGTACCCCGGGCAAAATCGCTGCCCTGCTCGACCACGCAGACCTCGCGCTCGCTGCAGGTCCAGGCCCCGACCTGCGGGACCTCGCTGCTCGCGCAGGTGCGGGTGCCGCTGGCGCAGATGTCGTTGCAGCCGGCGCACGGCCTCCAGTACCCGGCAACGCAGATGAGGTCGATTGCCGCACAGTGGATCTCGCCCTCGAGCGAGCACGGCCCGCCCTCCTCAGGTGCGGGCGCTGGACCGGCGTCCTGCCCGCCCGCGTCCACGCACGGATAGACGGCGATCGCCCACTGGCCCATCATGCAGCGATAGCTGCTCCCACCGCCGCAGCCGTCGGGGTACTCGCACCACATGCCATCGTCCGGACAGTCAGCGCCCGGCTCGGGAGGCAAGGGCGGGCACTGCGGATACTCGCCGTCAGGAGTGCTGCTGTCTGCTCGGCGCGAGTCAAGGGCGCATCCGTCGTCGCTCCGGGTGTCTGGCGCGGTCGCCGCATCGCCATGCTCGCCCGCATCCGCCGCGCTCTCCGGGTCGTCGAGCGGTCCGATCACCACGATGCAGCCGCCAGCGAGCAGCGCTGCGGCCAGCCACAACCACGCCACAACAGTCTTCATCGGTCGTCCCTCTGCGAAATCCGCCTCCGGAACAACCAGACGAGCGGAACCGGCGACTGGTCGAGAAAATTCAGAACGCCGATCCCAGCGCGACCAGCGACGGCCCGTCGCACCACGCGGTGCCGGTGACCGAGCTGTAGTAGAAGCCGAGCCGGCAGCCCAACATCGCGCTCGCGTCGTCGGTCCTTGACGCCGCGCACTGCTGCGTCCAGTCGAACCTGCCGAACGGGCCGGGCGCGATCGGGCTGCCCAGCATCACCACGTCGAAGCGCGACCCACTGTCGGTGCGCTCGATGTCTTCCGGCCGGAACAGGTCGCCGCCTCCAAGGTAGCTATTTGCCACGAACGGCCCGGAGCCGTTCGCTGCCGGTCTTCGTCGAGATACCCAGGCCCACCGACGGCGAGATCAAAAAACTCGTCGAGACAGTGGCCAGCCGCGTCATCCGCCTCCTGGTGCGACGCGGGATTCTCGCTCTGCTCACGACCCACGATATGGCATTTTGCGGCGCTTCGACGTCGTAATAAGCTGCCCAGAGTTACGTCATCGGGACGTCAGGGCGCGTACACCGGGTTGGACAGCAGAAAGGGCGCTCGTGGTTCCTACGGCCTAAAGGGGGTAACTGCCGATGCTTCTCCATCTCGTGGTTTCCGCCGTGCTCGCGTGCCATCCGGCGCCGCCTCGAAACCAGACTTTCAAAGGGCCCGGGGTAAAGCTGCGCCAGACCGTCAGCGAGCGCGGCGTTGTGCTCGAGTTGATCGACGCCAGGGGCAAGGTCCGCTGGAAGCTGACCGACAAGGGCGTGTTCCATCCGGTCTTCAGCGCCGACGGGCGCTGGGTCGCCGAGGCTTCGACCATTCACGACGACCGTGTGCGCGTCTGGGACTACCAGGGCAAGCGGTCAGAGTACCACCCGCTCACACTAGCGAGCGAGGACGAGAAGTCGGCAATGGGATACACCTCGTGCGGAATCCCCTGGTACGGCGGCATGCGCTTCAAGGGCGGCATACTGGTGGTACTGCTCAACCAGGCCCCGCCGCGGCCGCCCATCTACGATCCCGATCCGAAGCCGAAACTGGAGATTCTCATCGACGTCGCGTCTGAGAAAATGAGCCGCCGCGATCCGGCCAAGGTCGTCACCGTCGAGAGCCTGATCACCCGGTACCGGACCGTTCCGGGCGCGCAGCTCGAGGCGGCGGAGTATCTGTGGCGCAAGTCGGGGCAGCCAGAAGGCGAGCAGCTCTCCGAGCTCGCCACTTTTGCCAAGGACGAGCTGCCTAAAACGAACGACACGAAGGTCCAGGCGACGTTGCTGCGAATACTCGATCGCACCGGCACCGAAGCTGACCGCGAGTGGGTGGGCCAGAAAGCCCTCGAAGCCAATTGGCCTCCTTTCGCGGTGCTCTCGCTTCTCCAGCCGCCCAAGGGAAAGCCGGAGTTGTTGCTCGCTTACTCGCGCGCGGTGCTGGAGCAGAAGTTGCCGGACAACAACGCCCGAGCGACGGCAGTGCAGACGCTTGCGGCCGCGCCCGGGGGGCTCAAATACTTACAGCTCGGTCTGAGCGATCAGGACCGCTACGTGCGCGAAGCTGCCGAAGGTGCGCTGCGCGATCTGCCTGCCAGTGACGAGAACTTCGACTGGCTCATCGAGCAAGCCGAAATGGTTGGGGCTCGGACTGCTCTGCTCAAGCAGTACGTCGAACCGCTCGTCAATCACACGCCCAACCCCTGGCTGGCGCGTTTCGAGAAGGCATGCGACGCGAACCTGCAGGCAAAGTGGCCGGGCTGCGAGGCATGGACGGGCGCGATGGCCGACGCGCGCGGCGAGCGGATGATCTCCAAGCTCAAGGGCAAGCCGTCTTCGCGCTGACGTGCTCATTGCGCTGCTCACCGCAGTTGATCCTGTTTGGCGGGGGGCCGGCGGGAGGCTTTTTTCGTTGTGCAGCAACGAGAAAAAGACTTCC
>JAFGSX010000201.1 GCA_016934455.1 Deltaproteobacteria bacterium | reverse complement strand
GGTGACCGCGGTCGAGTTCGCAATGCCGGCCTGCGACGACGCCAACGAGAAGGTCGCGCTGTATTGCGACATCGATGGCGACGGCACATTGACCGCGGCCGAGATCGCGGCGAGCAACGACCACCAGGCGGACACCGATCTGGACGGCGTGGGCGACGCCTGTGACCTGTGCCCCAACCGGGTCGACGCACCGCCCGCATGCGAGCAGGATGCCGACTGCGCGGGTTACGGCGACGTCTGCGGCGAATACGGTAGATGCGCTGCGCAGGCCGATGCCGATGCGGATGGCGTCGGCGATCGCTGCGACAACTGCCGGGCCGACCCCAACGCCGACCAAGTCGATTCGGACGGCGATGGCATTGGAGATGCGTGCGACACAGACGACGACAACGATGGGCTGACCGATACCACCGACAACTGCCCACTGGTGATCAATATCAACCAGACGGACGGCGACCGCGACGGCCTCGGCGATGCATGCGACAACTGCCCCAGCCTGTACAACCCGACCCAGGCCGATGCCGATGGTGACGGCGTCGGTGACGGCTGCGACAATTGCCCGGTCGTTCCCAATCGCCACCAGGAGGACACCGACGGCGACCGGTTCGGCGACCTGTGCGACAACTGCCCCAACACCAGCAACCGGGCGCCCGATTGCACGGTCGACGGCGACTGCGCCGGCGCCGGCGGCTTCTGTCTGGGCGGCCGCTGCGTCGCCCAGGCCGATCGCGACGGCGACGGCCGCGGCGATGCCTGCACGCCGGACGACGACGGCGATGGCTTCTGCGACAACACCACGGATCCTGACGTCACCGGCGTGACCTGCCAGTTGGACGGCGGCAACCGCGTCGTCGACAACTGCCCGACGGTGGCCAACGCCGATCAAGAGGACGCCAACAACGACGGCGAAGGCGATGCCTGCGATGACGACATCGACGGCGACGGCGTGCTCAACAGCGACGACAACTGTGAGCTGCTGGCCAATGCCGACGTCAACCGGGCGCCGGCCACCTTCGACGTCGAGACCTTCCCGGGCAGCCAGAACGACGTGACGCCCGAGGTCGTCGCCGAGCCGCTGGCGCTGCACGATCGCTTCACCGCGCTCGGCTGGCTCGCAGACGATCCCAACGAGACCGCGGACCGGTTCGAGATCAGCCCGGCGGCGGGCGTGGTCGGCCACTGGATCTACGTCCGGCTGGCGATGGTCGACGCCGATGGCACGGCGTTCGACGAAAACGCCACCGGCGAGGAGGTGTCGCTCGACGTATCCGGGGCCACCCTGCACTACGCGCCGGACGTCCTCGGCCTACCCGGCTGGATCGCGGCGCTCGATTACGCCGCCGGGACGGTCGTGATCGGCGTGGGCAAGGAGGTGACGGGCACCGCCATCCACTATCAGTTGCGCTGGTGGACCGGCGGCCAGGCCGATGTCGACTTCGACGGCGTGGGCGACCTGTGCGACGTCTGCCCGGCGGTCGATGACGATCAGGCGGACACGGACAGCGACGGTGTCGGCGATGCCTGCGACAACTGCATCAACGTCGCCAACGTCGATCAGGCCGATACCGACCACGACGGCGTTGGCAATGTCTGCGCCGGAGTCGACGACGACAACGACGGCGTCGACAACGCCGACGACAACTGTCCCACCGTCAAAAACCCGGACCAGACGAATAGCGACAACGCCGGACCGGGCGATGCCTGCGAGGATCCGGACAGCGACGGCGTGACCACCGAGGATGGCGACAACTGCCCGCAGACGGCCAACGCGACGCAGGACGACGTCGACCAGGACGGCGTGGGCGACGCCTGCGACAACTGTGTCGACGTCGCCAATCCCGAGCAGGAGGACGGGGACGGCGACACCGTCGGCGACGCCTGCGACAACTGCGTCCTGGTGGCCAACCTGGATCAGGCGAGCGGGACCTTGCCGCACGGTATCGGCAATGCCTGCGCCAGCACCGACGACGACAACGATACCGTGGGCAACACCGATGACAATTGCCCGGCTGTCGCCAACACCGACCAGAGCGACCTGGACGGCGATGGCATCGGCGACCTGTGTATCCCGACCGGTCAGGACGTGGACGGCGACTACTGGAATACCGGCAGCGACAACTGTCCGCTGGTCGCCAACCCAACGCAGCTCGACACCGATCGCGACGGCGTGGGTGACGCCTGCGACGAGGACAGCGATAGCGACGGCATCTGCGATCCGGATCCGGCCAAGCTGGCCACGGCCGTGCACTGCCATGGCGTGGACAACTGTCCGGTCATCAGCAACCCGGACCAGTCGGACACCGATCGCGACGGGGTCGGCGACGCCTGCTCGGGTGGGCCATTTGTGCCGACCTTTACCGACACCGAAGACAACAGCGATAGCAGCCCGCAGCCGATCGGAATGTTGATGCCAAACTGGCGGTACCTTATCAACGGCACCGACGGTGTAACCACCGAGCCAGGGGGCTGGTACTTGATCGGCGGTACGGATCAAGACGTCTTCCGGGCGACCGTGGTGGCCGACTCGTTCCTCGACATCGTGCTCACCTGGCCGACCGCGGAAGACGCGTTTGACGTGGCGCTCTTCGGCGTCCCCAACAGCGCCGAGGATTTTATCTACTGGCTGTACGGCTACGATAGGCCCGACGGCAACATCCTCAACTACGGCCTGACGGCCGATCCCGGCCGCGACGCGTTTATGCAGTTTGTCGCTGGCACGACACCGGTCGACCTGCAGGTCGCCGGCTACGGCTACGGTGGCAGCTACACGGCCAATGTCCTGGTGCGCAATGCGGTGCCCGGCCCGGCCGACGTGGTACCGGCGACGGCCTTCGACGCGATCAATCTCGGAGATGCGATGTACTTTGCCGGTGAGTTTGCGGACACGACCAGCGTGGTCGATTATCTGCTGCTCAACGTTGCGCGAGACGGCACCATGGCCGTGACCATGAGCTGGATAGACCCGGAGACCGGGCCCAACGACTTCGATTTCCTGTGCTACGACTTGGCGGGATTTGCCGGTTACGGCTACGGAAACGGGCTCATCGACAACGGCGATGGTGCCACCGTCGCCAACCCCGAGCTGGCGTCGTTTACCGTGACCGCCGGGCAGCAGGTGCTGTGCGGCATCAACAACTACGAGGGCAGCGGTCAGTATCGACTGGATGTCGAACTCCGATAGCGGCGACGGCCTGGCGTGGCCGTGACACAAGAGGGAGAGGGCAATGAAGAAGCTCATTCTCAAGCTGATGGCCGTCGCGCCGCTGGCTTTCCTCGGCTGGGCGGGGACTGCGCTTGCGACGACACAGACTGGCCAGATCGCTGGCTATGTATCGGATCCGAGCGGGCTGCCAGTGCCCGAGGTGCAGCTCGAGTTGTCAGGCGAGAACATGATCGGCGGTGCCCGCAAGTCGGTCACCAACGAGGACGGAGAGTTCCGCTTCAAGAATCTGCCGCCCGGCAGCTATACCCTGATCGCGTCGCACGACCTGTATCGCCGGGTCAAGACCGACAAGATCATCGTCCGCCTGGGCAGCACCACATCGATCGACATCGTGCTCGAGCCCCCGGTGGCGCAGGAGGCCGAGGCCTACATCGTGCGCGGCGCGGTGCCGGTGGTCGACACCGAGCGCACCAACCTGGGCGGCGCCATCTCGGATACCTTCACCGAGACCGTGCCCACCGGCCGCAGCTACCAGAGCGTCGCCAACCTGATGCCGGGCGTAATCGACGGCGACGGCAATTCCTACGTCCACGGCGCGCCCAACAACTACAACCAGTATCTTTTGGACGGCATCAACATCACCGACCCGGTGACCAACACCTTCTCGACCAATTTCAACTTCGATGCCATCAAGGACGTCGAGGTGATCACCGGCGGCCGCGACGCCGAGTACGGCAATGCCACCGGCGCGGTCATCAACATCGTGACCAAGAGCGGCGGCAACGACGTGCACGCCGACGCCTCGCTCTACTACTATTCGTCTTTTCTGCAGTGGCGCGACCAGGGCGAGGAGGACCTGAACAACCAGGGCTACAACCTCAACCTCAACGTGGGCGGCCCGATCATCCGCGACAAGCTGTGGTACTACCTGTCGGGCGAGGGCAACTACTACCTGTCGCAGATCTCGCCCACCCAGGCGGCCAAGAACATCTTCCCGGATCAGGAGGGCAAGCTGCACCCGGCCCAAGACTGGCGCTCGTTCTTCGGCCTGGCCAAGCTGACCTGGCAGCCGCTGTCGTGGCAGGGCTTCAAGCTGCTGATGCAGGGCGACCCGACCACCATTTTCAACGAGGACCAGTCGGTCTACATTCACCCCGACGCCGAGACCCAGCGCTACCAGGGCGGCATCAAGGTCGGCTTCACCAGCGACACCTCGATCACGCCCGAGCTGTTTTTGAGCAACAAGCTCGGCTACGGCCACGACCGGCTCTTCCTGTACCCGATGTCCAACAACTTCGACCTGGCTAGCCACAGCAACTACGAGACCGGTGCGACGACCGTGAACAGCTCGACCTGGGTCGACGACAACCGCTACCGCATCCAGCTCCAGTCGTCGCTCTCGTATTCGCTTTCCAACGTGGTCGGCGAGCACGAGTTCAAGCTCGGCGTCGACGCGGCGCTCACCTTCTACAAGGCGTTCCAGTCCTACCCCGGCGGCGGCTACTACGAGGACAACGGCCTCACGAGCGATCCCAACTCGATCTCGGGAGTCGGCCTGCCGTACCGCTATACCGACTTGATAGAGCCGGAGAACACGTTCTTCTTCGGCGACACCGAGGGTGTCTACCTGCAGGATGTCTGGAAGCCGATCCGCTCGCTGACCATCCGGCCCGGCGTGCGCTTCGATAGCGCCCGCATGCGCGACGCCAACGGCGAGGTGGTCATCAATCTCAACACGCTGAGCCCGCGCGTCGGCCTGTCGTGGGATCCGTTCGACGACAACCGCACCGCGCTGCGCGTCGGCTACTACCAGTACGTCGACACCGCGACCCTCGGCTTCTCGGTGTTCAGCAACAACAAGTCGATGCTGTCGCGCACCTACGAGTACAATCCGGTGACCGAGCAATACGATGTCTTCATCCGCGAGAACGGCGGCGAGACCGGCTATGCCCACAAGGACTACCTGGAGGATCCGCTGGACCAGCGCCGGCCGCGCACCCACGAGGTCAACGTCGGCCTGACCCGCGAGCTGGTCACCAATCTCGCGCTCAGCGTCGACGGCATCTTCCGCTACACCCACAACCTGTGGGAGGACGACGAGACCAACCTGCAGTGGAACGCCGACGGCAGCGACGTCATCGGCTTCAACAACGGCGAGCCGCGTTACATCTACAGCCTGGGCGCGCCCGACAACTCGTTCATCCGCTACTACGGCGTCGAGGTCGCGCTCAACAAACGCTTCAGCGACAACTGGGAGATGATGGCCTCGTACACCTGGTCCTGGACCGAGGGTACCAACCCGACCGGCTGCTACGGCGGCTCGTGCTGGAGCGCGACCGCTGCCTTCGACAACCCGCGGCAGGCTCCGTACGAATTCGGATTTTTGGGGCAGGACGTGCGCCATTTTCTCAAGATCTACGCCAGCTACCGGCTGCCGTACGGCTTCATCGCCGGCGCCGACGTCAGCTATCAGAGCGGCTTTCCCTACTCGCGCTGGTACATGAACGACTACTATGGCGGCTATTACGATCTGCGCGCGCCGCGCGGCTACCAGCTCGAGGACGACGGCACCTACACCGAGTTGCGCATGCCCGACTACTTCAATACCAACCTGCGCGTCATCTGGCAGCTCAAGGAGCTGACCGGCCAGAACCTGGACCTGATCGCGGACGTCTTCAATGTTTTCAACGCCCGGACCCCGATCGCGTACGAGACGCGCAACCTGCCCGACGGCGGAGCCACCGAGTTCGGCGACGTGCTCGCCAAACGCTCGCCGCTGACCGCGCAGTTCGCCATTCGCTATCGGTATTAGTCGGGAGGCCTGCAGCCTCCCCCCGCCGGGAGTGAATCCCGGCGGGGCCCCCCCACCCGGCTCGCGCTTCGCGCGGCCACCTGGCGCATATTGCGGACCTGCATGACGCCTTGGCTCGCAATTGGCTCAACCGGGACGGTGCTGCGCCACTGGGCTCGCAACTTCATGGCTGCAATCGCCGCGTCGAGCCGGGGCCGACGGCGGTCTCCGGCGCAACTTTTTTCCTGGACGACCGTCGGTAGTGATATGACGGCACATTGGCGGATCGCTGCCACGCGTGGACCTGGGGCTGGATCGCTCGTCCATGTTTGAGAGCTTTGTCGAACAGCGCAAGGAGACCGGCCTCTGGCGACGGCTGATCGCGATCGCCCTGTCGTCGGGAGTGCACGTCGGCCTGGTGTTCCTGGTGCTGGCGATCTCGGTGCTGCTGACGCAGCAGGAGAAGGACGAGGAGGTGCCGGTCGTCTTCTACAACGCGCCGGTCGCGCCGCCGCCGCCGCCGCCGCCGCCTGCCGCCACGCGCCAGCCCAAGACGGTCAAGAAGGACAAGCCCAAGGAGACCAAGATCGTCCAGCCGATCCCCGAGAAGCTCAAGCCGGTCGAGGTCAAGCCGCAGCCCGAGTCGCTGCCCGAATCGATGCCCGAGGAAGAGGAAGAGGAAGAGGACACCGGACCGGTGGGCGTGGTCGGCGGCGTGATAGGCGGGGTCGAGGGCGGCGTGCTGGGGGGCGTGGTCGGCGGCAAGCTCGGCGGTCAGCTCGGGGCACCCCTCGAGGAGGCGCCGGTCCGCATGAAGAAGGGCATGATCCCGCCCAAGGTGATCGCCTCGACGCAGCGCGAGCCCGAGTACCCGCGCGCGCTGCGCGAGGCGCGGGTCGAGGGAAAGGTGATGCTGCTGATCGCGATCAAGAGCAACGGCAGCGTGGGCGAGATCAAGGTGCAGAGCGGCAACCCGGCGCTGGCCCAGGCGGCGGTGGCCGCGGTCAAGAAATGGAGATTCAAGCCGGCCATCTACGACGGCCGGCCGATCGCGGTCTGGTTGCCGTATCCGTTTGTGTTCAAGATCGATGGCAAGTAAGAGGAGCCTGCCAGGCAGGCCCTCCACACACTTCGGGAGCACGGTATGGAGTTCAGTCTCGTTCACATGTGGCAGGCGATGGGTCTGGTGGCCAAGAGCGTGGTCTACGTGCTGCTCATCATGAGCATCGGCACGTTGACCATCGCCATCGAGCGCGTGATCGCGTTTGCGCGCGCGGCCGGGGAGTCTAAGAAATTTGCCCTCGAGATCCGGGAGCACCTGGCCGACCGCGCCTTCGCCGCGGTGATCGAGCGCAAGACGCAGTACCGGCACTCGCCGCTGGCGCAGGTCGTCGGCGCCGGCGTAGCCGAGTACGAGCACGGCATCGGCGAGCGCGCCCGGGGCGCCACCTACGACGTGGTCGCGGCCGGGCAGCGCGCGGCCGAGCGCGCGATCGAGGGCGAGCTGGCTCGCATGCGGCGCGGCTTCGCCCTGCTGGCCACGGTCGGCTCGACCGCGCCCTTCGTGGGCCTGTTCGGCACCGTCTTCGGCATCATCAACGCCTTCCAGTCCATGGGCCAGGGGCAGGGCGATCTGGCCACGGTCGGCCCCGGTATCGCAGAGGCCCTGGTGACGACGGCTTTTGGAATCCTGGTCGCGGTCATCGGTGTCTGGTTCTACAACCTGTACACGGCACGGGTCGACGGTCTGGGCACCGCGCTGACGACGTCCAAGAACGAGATCGTCGATTTCTTCATCAAGGACGAGGGCCGCGCCGAAGCCAAGGCCGCGTGAGAGATGAGGTGCGAGGCCGCCATTTGGGAGGATGCTGCTTGGGTGAAGTTGGTCGAGACTGCGTCTCGACCAACGAGGGCCTGGCCGACAGGCCCTGAAAGGTAAGTGCTGCTTGGGTG
>JAFGSX010000200.1 GCA_016934455.1 Deltaproteobacteria bacterium | reverse complement strand
TTCGAGCGCTGGCTCAACGAGAAGATCTGGGTCGCCGAGTCGGCGCTGACCGAGGAGGACGTCTACTGGGGAGCGGCGCTCGCCGCCTGCGAGATGATCCGCGCCGGCATCGTGGGCTTCGCCGACCACTATTTCTGGATGGACCAGGTGGCGCGCGCGGTCGAGGAGAGCGGCCTGCGGGCGCTGCTGGCCTGGTGCTATTTCGGCATCGGCCGCGAGCACGAGGTCGGCCACATCGACCTGGAGACCGCGCTTCGCTTCGCCACAAGCTGGAACAACGCCGCGGGCGGCCGCATCCGCACCGCGCTCGGCCCGCACTCGCCCTACATGTGCCCGCCCGAGGCGCTGCGCGCGGTCGCCGACGCCGCGCAGCGGCTCGGGGTGCCGGTCCACCTGCACCTGGCGGAGAGCGACGAGCAGGTGCGCGTCTCGCGCCACAAGCACGGCCTCAGCCCGGTCGCCCACGTCGCGGCGCAGGGGATCTTCGACGGCCCGGCCATCGCCGCGCACTGCATCAGCGTCGACGACGACGACGTCGCCATCCTGGCGCACGCCAGCGTCACCGTCGCGCACACGCCCAAGACCTACCTCAAGCTGGCCATGGGGATGACGCCGCTGGCGAGGCTGCAGGCGGCCGGGGTGAGGATCGCGCTCGGCACCGACGGGCCGGCCTCCAACAACGACCTCGACCTGCTGCAGGTGATGCGGCTGACCGGCCTGCTGCAGAAGGCGGCCGCCAGCGACGCCGCCGCCATGCCGGTCGACCGGCTGCTGCGGCTGGCCACCGTCGACGGCGCCCGCGCCCTGGGCTTCGAGGCCAGCGGGGCGATCGCACCGGGTGCCGCGGCCGACCTGCTGCTCGTCGACACCGGCGGCCCGCACTGGTGGCCGCAGCACGACCCGCTGGCCGGGCTGGTCTACGGCGCGCACCCGGGCGACGTGCGCGACGTGCTGGTCGACGGCCGCTGGCTGATGCGCGATCGCAGGCTGCTCACCATCGACGAAGAGCGGGTCAAGCACGAGGCGCAGCGCCGCGCGCTGCGCATGGTGGGCGCGCCCATGAGCCAGGTGCGCGCCTACGCCGGTTGAGGGCGGGATGGGCAACGACCTCAGGCCACACGCCCCGCCGGCCGGCACCGACCAGGTGCTGGTGGTGTTGAGCGACGTCGAGATGGGCGCCGGCGGTCCGGCCGACGACTTCCCGCACTCGGACTGGCTGGCCGACCTGCTGCTCTCCTACGACGAGCCGCCATTTGCGGGGCTGCCCGTCGACATCGTGCTCAACGGCGACATCGTAGACCTCTTCAAGACCCCCTTCGAGGGGCGCTATCCGCACCACGTCACGCCGCGCGTCGCGCTCGGCAAGCTGGAGCAGATCGCGGCCGCCCATCCCAGGTTCTTCTCAGCCATCCAGGAGCTGCTGGCGCACCGCGGCGCCGAGCGGCGCGTCCACTTCGTCACCGGCAACCACGACGCCGAGCTGGCCTTTCCCGAGATCCAGACCGACCTGCGCCGGCGCTGCGGGGGAAGCGAGCGCCTCTGCTTCGCCGGCTTCGAGCTCGACCTCGGCCGCGTCCACGTCGAGCACGGCTCGCAGCGCGACCCGATGTTCGCGGTCGACGCGGCCCGGCCGATCATCGAGTACCGGGGCGAGCAGCTTCTCAACCTGAGCTGGGGCGCGGTCACGCTGCTCGACACCGTGATGGAGCTACAGCCGCAGCTCGCCTTTCTAGACCGGGTGATGCCCAAGACCGCGGTGTTCGAGCTGATGCCCGAGGCCAAGGAGCTGCTGACCGAGCTTTTTTGGAACTACTGGACGCGCGACTACTGGCGGGGCTTCTTCGGCAGCGACGACCCGGCGCGCCGCCTCACCTGGACCATGGTCAAGGAGGTGGTCTGGCGCTTTGGCACCAAGGAGCCCGACGTCGCCATGGACAAGACCTTGCGCGACCGCCTGACGCACGGCGACGACATCATGCTCTGCATCCTCGGCCACCAGCACCAGCCGGCGTGGTGGAGCTATGGCGACCGCAAGCTGCTGCAGGCCGGCTGCCTGCGCAACGAGTACATGCTGGTCGACGAGGGGCGCGAGCTGCGGCCGATCCCCAAGTGCTACGCCGAGGCCTACCTGAGGCGCGGCACGCCGCTGCGCTCGCACCTGGTCGAGATCGCGGGGCCGCCGGCGCCCGCCGGCTACCTGCCCGAGTCGTTCTTCGATCTGCTGCCGCCGGTGCTCGATCTGCTGACCGCGACCGAGCGTTCCCGGCAGGCGACGCCCGAGCAGCGCGAGCCGGACGCCGACGAGGGCGAGGAGCTGGTGTGACGGCGGGCGACCGCGGCGGGCTCCCCGGCGCGCGGCAGATGGAGTATCCTGCGATCATGAGCCGGTCGCGAATCGCGGCCGCGAGCGCGCTGGCCTCGGCCGCGCTGGCGCTCGCGGTCGCCGGCGGTTGCGCTGATTGCGGCGCCGGCATCGCGGTCCGACAGCCCGATGGCGTCGCCTCCGACGCGAACGCCGACGCGAACGCCGATGCGAACGCCGACCTCGACGCGGCGGCGATCGACGCGGTCTCGAGCGACGGCCAGCCGCCCGCCGACTCCGGCGCCGCGGATCGGTCTGTTGTCGACGCCGCGACGACCGACGCCGCGACGACCGACGCCGCGACAACCGACGTCGCTAAACCCGATGCTGCAACGCCCGATGCTGCGACGCCCGATGCGCAGATCGCGGAGTCGGGGATCCCGGACGAGCCGGAGCCCGACACCGCGCACGCCGACGCGGCACAACCCGACACCGCGCGCGTCGACGCGTCCACACCGGACGCCGGAGCATGTCCCTCCCTCGCACACCGGTTGACCGTCTCGCGGCTGTCGACGGGCGCCAGCGACGGCGTCGCCGACCGCACGCAGGTCTTCACCGCCCCGCGTCCCGGCGGAGGAACGGTGATCGGCTGGAGCTCCAACGGCAACGCGCTCTACATCTTGAATCCCAGGGTCCACCTCACCTGGCTGGACGCCGCCGGCGAGGTGGCGCAGCCCGAGACCGTGATCGAGGTGAACCGGGCCGAGCTGGGAGGCCTGGCCGCGGCGCCTGACGGCTACGCGCTCCTGGTCTACAGCGTCGACGGCGACGATCAGGACGTCTTCAGCTTCGTGCGCGTCGACGAGACCGGGCAGGTCGTCAGCACGCGCGACGTCGCCGGCGGGTGCGACCCGACCACGCAGGAGCTCCCCTTTGCGCCGGGTGGCTGCATCTGGCCCCGCAACTGGTGGCACCTGGCAGGGATCGGCCATCTCCGCTGGACCGGGACGCGCTTTGCCGCCTACTTCGCCTGGGTGACCACCTCGCGCCGGCCGGGCGACGGCGGCACCATCGACGCCGGAGCGTACGAGTGGGGCGAGGGCGACACCTTTGTCTACTACGACGCGGACGGCAACCTGGTCGAGGTGGGCGCCTCGATGGCCTGCACCCACAGCCTGGCGCGCGCCCTGGCCTGGAACGGCACCGCGCTCGCTCCGGTCTGCCTGCAGGACATCCAGCGCAACCCGGTCCTGGCGTCGATGGGGCGGACCATGTCGTACGGCGGCGGCACGCGGGCGCTGCCGGCCACCATCGAGGAAGTGGTCGACGTCGCCACCACGCTCGGCGAGGCCGCTCCGGCGGCCGACGGCTTCTGGGTCACCTGGACCTCGGTCGAGGGCCGTACCAACAACGACGTCAGGCTCGCCCACTTCTCCAACGACGGCACCGTGCTGGCAAAATCCTGGCTCACCGACACGCCCGACCGCACCGAGCAGTACGCCCACCTCGCCCCGTTCGAGGACGGGCTGATCGCGGCCTGGCAGACCACGGAGGACGGGCAGGCCTACCTGGCGCGCCTCGACGCCAGCGGGCAGATCCAGGGCGCGCCCGAGCCGATCCCGGTCCCGGTCGGGGCGGGATCCGCGGCGACCACCCCGTTCGACGGGCACCTCCCCACCTCTCTGCGCGGGCTGCTGAGCCAGTTCACGCCCATGCCGAACGGCGACGTGGTCTGGGCCGTGCCGACGCAGGAGACGGCCTACCGCACCCACGCCGAGATCGCGCTGGTGCGGCTGAGCGCGTGCCCTTGAATTGACCGGATAGGGTTCGAGAGCACCGCGGTTCCGGCGGTCAGGTGCAGGTATGGCTTGTGCTGTTGCAGGTCAGCGAGCCGCAGCACTCGCCGCTGTAAGCACAGCTCTGATCGGTAGTCCGACACTGGCAGGTGGTGCTGCACAACATCCTGCCGCAACAGTCCGCGCTCGAGCTGCAGCTCGCGCCCGGGCCATAGCAGCAATATAAGGTGGTGCTACCATAGGTGTATGGCTGGCACGTCAGCGTACCGCAACAATCCCACGTATTCCTGCAGGTATAATCCGAATCCGTCCGCTTCTTGCAACAGATACCCGCACTGCTGTAGCACTGCCGCGAATCGCAGCACTCGCCGCTGTAGAGCTTGCACGCCGCTCCCGGATCGCGGCACTGGCAGGTGGTGCTGCACGACATGTAGCCGCAGCAGGCGAGCGAGTTGCTGCCGCAGTAGCCGCCAGCGGCATTGCAGCAGCGCTTGGTGCTTGGGCTCGGCTCGCACAGCAGGGAGCCGCAGCACTCGCTGGCGCTGCTGCAGCTCCCCGACGCCTCGGTGCAGCTAGCGACGCAGTTGCCGCCGCTGCATTGGCAGCTACCGCTGCCGCACGTCGAACAACTGTTGCTATCGTCGTTGGGGTGCACACAGCTTCCGCTGCCGTTGCAGTAGTCATCGGTGCAGGGATTGGAATCGGCATTGCAGGCCGGTGCCGTGGTGTCAGCGCCGCCTGATCCGATGTTGGTGCAGGTGTTGTTGTAGCAATATTTGCAGACCGCGCACTGGCTGTCGCCGGTGCACTCGGCGCAGGTGCTGCCGTTGCAGACCGTGTTGCAGTTGGCGGCGCAGGTGCCGCCGCAGCCGTCCGAGACCGAGCTGGTGCGGCAGGC
>JAFGSX010000199.1 GCA_016934455.1 Deltaproteobacteria bacterium | reverse complement strand
GCGCGAGCTGACCGTGCTGTTCAGCGACATCCGCGGCTTCACCACCATGAGCGAGCGGATGGCAGCCGAGGAGCTGACGCGCTTTCTCAACGAGTACCTGACGCCGATGACCCACGTCCTGCAGCGCCATGGCGGCACCCTCGACAAGTACATGGGCGACGCCATCATGGCTTTCTTCGGCGCGCCCACGCCGTTTGACGATCACGCGATTCAGGGCTGCCTGACCGCGATGGAGATGCTGCAGGAGCTGGACCGGTTGAGGAGGAAGTGGCGCCAGGAGGGCAAGCCCGAGATCGACATCGGCATCGGCCTCAACACCGGCAAGATGCGCGTCGGCGACATGGGCAGCGAGACGATGCGCAACTACACGGTGCTGGGCGACAACGTCAACCTCGGCTCGCGCCTGGAGGGGCTCAACAAGGAGTACGGCACCAACACCATCGTCTCGGAGACGACCTTCCGCGCCGCCGGCGGCAAGGTGTTCGGCCGCGAGCTGGACTTCGTGGCGGTAAAGGGCAAGCGCGAGCCGGTGCGCATCTTCGAGGTGATGGGGATGGGCGAGCCGGCGGCCTGGCAGCAGACCCTGATCGCGACCTTCGAGCAGGGATTGGCCGCCTACCGCAAGCAGGAGTGGGAGCCCGCCATCGAGCTGTTCCGCAGGTGTCTGTTGCTCAAGAAGGAGGCGACCGGCCAGCCGGACAAGACCAGCCACACCTACCTCGAGCGGGTGCGGCTGATGCAGCAGAACCCGCCGGGCGGCGACTGGGACGGCGTCTGGCGCATGACCAAGAAGTGAGGTAAGCGAGACCGATGTCCGAGGCGCAACTCTATAGCCGCTTTGGCAAGCAGTTCCCCGCCGGGACGGTGCTGTTCAGGCAGGGCGAGCCGGGCAGCGAGATGTATGTCATCCAGGGCGGCCTGGTGCGCATCTCGGTGGCTGTGCGCGAGGTCGAGAAGACCCTGATCGATCTCGGCCCGGGGGAGTTCTTCGGCGAGATGTCGATCCTCAACAACCAGCCGCGGTCGGCCACCGCCACCGTGATCGAGGACGCCAAGCTGCTGGTCATCGACTCGCGCACCTTCGAGGCGATGGTGCGCGGCAGCGCCGACGTCGCCATCCGCATGATCAAGAAGCTCGCGGCGAGGCTGCAGGAAGCCGACGACCAGATCTCCAACCTGATGCACAAGGACCAGAGCAGCCGCGTCGTGCACGGCATCCTGGCGCTGTGCCGCAAGGCGAGCGAGACCGAGCGCGGCCTGCGCGTCGAGACCACGCTCGAGGCGCTGGGAACCAAGATCGGTGTCGAGCGACAGTACCTGCGGATCGTCGTCGACGGCCTGGCCAACGCCGGGCTGGTGGAGGTCGAGCCCGATGCCATGTACGTCGGCGACGTCGAGAAGCTGCGCGAGTTTTTGGAGTTTCTGGCGATGAAGGAGAAATTCGGCCTGGCGTGAGCGCCGCGCCGCAGGAGGACGCGATGAGGGTCCGGGTGCTGGGTTGTCACGGCGGGGAATCGCCACAGCATCTCCCGACCTCGTTTTTGGTCGATGGCGTCTTCGCCATCGATGCGGGCTCGATCTGCCGCAGCCTCGAGGTCGAGGCGCAGGCGCGCATCGACGACATCCTGATCAGCCATTGCCACCTGGATCACGTCAAGGATCTGGCCCTGCTGGCAGACCAGGTCTTCTCGCTGCGGTCGGCGCCGGTCAACGTCCACTGCGGCCCCGAGACCGCGCGCGCGCTCAAGCGGCACCTGTTCAACGACGTGCTGTGGCCCGACTTCACCCGGCTGCCGAGCAAGAGCCGCCCCGCGCTGCGGCTGCGGCCGCACCCGGCCAATCGCACCTTCGGCATCGGCAACCGTTACCGGATCTCGTTGGTGCCGGTGAGCCATCCGGTCGAGTCGATGGGCATCATCGTACGGGACAAGCGCTCCTCCTTCTTCTTTTCGAGCGACACCGGACCGACCGACAAGCTGTGGCGCGCCGTCCGCCGCATCCCCAACCTGCGCGCGGCGTTTGTCGAGCTCTCCTTTCCCAACAACCTGCAGCAACTGGCCGACACGGCGGGTCACCTGACGCCGTACTCGCTGTCGCGCGAGCTGGGCAAGCTGTCGGCCGACGGGCTGGATGTCTTCGTCTATCACATGAAGCCGGCGCACGCGGCCGAGACCAAGCGCGAGCTGCGGGCGCTGCGCAGCGACCGGATCCACGCGCTCACGGTCGGCGACGTCATCGACGTCTAGAGGGAGCCCGCCATGGCTTGGTTCACCAAGGTCGCGCCCGGTCTCAAGGTGCGCGCCGAGACCCGGGTCAAGGTGCCCGAAGGTGGCCTCTGGCAGCGCTGCCCCGACTGCAGCGAGATCATCTACAACGAGGAGATCGAGAAGAACTGCCAGGTCTGCCCGCGCTGTCTGCATCACTTTCGCATCGGTGCCCGGCAGCGCATAGAGATGACCTGCGATCCGTCGTCCTTCGTCGAGCACGACGCCGACCTGACCGCCGCCGATCCGCTCGATTTCAGGGACAGCAAGCGCTACCGTGACCGCATTCGCGGCGTGCGCCGGAGCGTCGGCGAGAACGAGGCCATCGTCTGCGGCATGGGCCGCCTCGGCGGCCGGCCGATCAGCATCGGCGCCTTCGAGTTTGGCTTTCTCGGCGGCAGCATGGGCTCGGCCGTCGGCGAAAAGGTGGCGCGGCTGTTCGATCGCGCCACCGAGCACCGCTGCCCGGCGATCATCTTCTGCGCCTCGGGCGGCGCCCGCATGCAGGAGGGCGTGCTGTCGCTGATGCAGATGGCCAAGACCACCGGCGCGCTGGCGCAGTTCCGGCGGGTCCGGCAGCCGTACCTCCCGGTGCTGACCGATCCCACCACCGGCGGGGTGGCGGCGAGCTTCGCCATGCAGGGCGACGTCTGCCTGGCCGAGCCCAAGGCGCTGGTCGGTTTTGCCGGACCGCGCGTGATCGAGCAGACCATCCGCCAGACGCTGCCGCCCGATTTCCAGCGCTCGGAGTTTCTGGTCGAGCACGGCATGGTAGACCTGATCGTGGCGCGGCCGCAGATCCCCGAGACGCTGGGCAAGCTGATCGACCTGCTGGCGGGTTGAACCGCCGCGCGCCATGCTCACCTACCGCGAGCTGCTCGAGACTCTGGCCGGCCGCACCCGCTCGGGCGCGGTCTACACGCTCGACCGCATCCGGGCGCTGCTCGCCGCGCTCGGACACCCCGAGCGGAGCTTTCGCTGCTGGCTGGTCGCCGGCACCAACGGCAAGGGCTCGGTGGCCGCGATGCTCGAATCGATCGCGCACGCCAGCGGCGAGCGCACCGGACTCACCGTCTCGCCCCACCTCAACCGCCTGAGCGAGCGCATCGTCGTCGACGGCCGGGAGGCGAGCGCCGACGATCTGGTTTGGGCCTTCGACCGCGTCGAGACCTCGCGCGCGGCGATCGGCCTGGAGGCGACCTTTTTCGAGTGCCTGACGGCGATGGCGCTGTTGCTGTTTGCCCGGCACGGGGTCACCCGCGCCGTGGTCGAGATCGGTCTCGGCGGCCGTCTCGACGCCAACAACGCGCTGCCGGCCGACGGCAGCGCGCTGGTCAGCGTCGGCCTCGACCACACCGAGATCCTGGGCCAGACCCTGACCGCGATCGCGGTCGAGAAGGCGCAGGTGGCGCGCCCCGGGCGGCCGCTCGCGATCGGGCGGCTGCCGGCCGAGGCCGAGCTGGCCGCGCGCGCCGCGGCGAACGCGATCGGCGCCCGCGTCGTCGCGCTAGGCGATCATCTGCGGCTGGAGCCCCGGCCACACCTCGAGCACCCGGCGGGAGCGGTCGCGCTGGCGCCGGCGCTGGCGGGCGCGCACCAGATCGAGAACGCCGGCGTCGCGGCG
>JAFGSX010000198.1 GCA_016934455.1 Deltaproteobacteria bacterium | reverse complement strand
CTCCTCACCAGCCAGCAGGCTCCGGGCGGGGTGGAGCGCTGGTCGAGCGGCAGCGCGCCGCCGATGGAGGTCTCGATCACCGCGGTCCCCAACGCCGCGGGCACGTTCCGCGGGCCCGATCCGATCCGGATCGTCAACGTCGCCGCCAATGTCGAGCTGCAGCTCCCCATGGGCGGCGTGTTCGCCCTGTTCGGCGGCCCGCCGCTCGGCGCCGTGACCTATTCGGTCGGCGACACCGCGCGGCACTACGGGAAATGACCATGCCCAACTTCGCAACGATGCTCATGCGCGACGAGCGCGGCGGTCAGCTGGCCGAGTTCGCGCTGGTGATCGGCCTGCTCTTCGTCGTCGGCATCTTCATGTTCGAGATGACGCGCTTTTCCATGCGCGCGGCGATGGCGGAGTATGCGACGCAGCTGGCCGTGCGCATCGCCGCCGTCCGGCCCCCGATCTGCTCCGGCGTGCCCGACGTCAACGAGCGGGCGGGCGGCAGCACGGCGCGCTTCGGCACCATGTGCTCCGACGCTTCCGTGCCGTGCGCGCCGGTGGCCACGCAGAGCTGCGCCGGCGCCGCCGGCGACCCCGTGGTCGACGAGATCTTCGGCACCATCCAGCCGCTGCTGCCGGCCGGGGCCACGCCTGCGAACCTGCAGTTCACCTACGAGCCGACCGGCCTCGGCTTCCTGGGCGGCCCCTATGTCCCGATGACCTCGGTCAGCCTGCAGAACCTGCAGCACCAGTTCATCCTGCCGCTCGGCCAGCTGTTCGCACCGTGGGGCGGCGGCGGGGGCGGCACCGGCGCCGTGGCGCTCGGCCCGCTCACCGCCACCTTGCCAAGCGAGGACCTGAACGTCGGGACCGGCGGATGAACGCGAACCATGCATCGCATCCAGGGGAGTCTGACATGAGCCGAGGCAGCACCCTCAACGTCATGGCGATGACCCGATCGCCCGAGCTCGGCGAGCGGATCACCCCGCTGCTCGCCGCGATCGACCACGTGCGCGCCGAGACGCGCATCGGCGACCTGCACAGCGTCAACGGCGAGCTCGCGGCCGCACTCGAGGGCGTGGACGTGCTCCTGGTCGACCTCGACGCCAACGACGAACGGGAACTCGGTCATCTCGGCGAGATCATCGAGCAGCGCCGCGGCCGCACCGCCATCCTGGCCACCGCCCGCGATCTCTCGGCTCAGGGCGTGCGCAGCCTGATCCGCCAGGGCGTCGACGATTTCATCCCGCAGCCGTTCGAGCTGCCCGACATGGAGGACGCGATCGCCACGGCGCGCGCCAAGCTGCAGCAGGCCCGGGCCGGTCGCAACGCCGGTCAGGTCATCAGCGTGACCCGCGCCAAGGGCGGCATGGGCGCTTCCACGCTCGCCGCGCACCTCGCGCTCGCCTTGCACGAGAAGCGCCATCGGCGCGAGCCCGAGAAGCAGGTGGCGCTGCTCGATCTCGACCTGCAGTTCGGCGACCTGTCGCTCATGCTCGATCTCAAGCCGAGCGCCGAGATGGCCGAGATCATCCGCGACCCGGCGCGCCTCGACGGCGCTCTCCTGCGCGCCTCGATGACCCAGCACAAGAGCGGCCTGGCCGTGCTGCCGGCGCCGGGCGAGTTCGTTCCCCTCGACGCCCTGCCCGCGGCCGCAACGGTCAAGCTGATCGAGCTCGCGCGCCAGGAGTTCGATTTCGTGGTGATCGATCTGCCGCTTGCCGCACCGCGCTGGCTGGAGGCCGTGCTGCAGCAGACGGAGCAGCTGCTCCTGGTCAGCCAGCTCAATGTCGCGGCAATCCGGCAGACCCGCCGCCTGCTCGACTTCTTCAGGGACGAAGCTCACTACGAGCTGCCGGTCTCGGTGGTGCTGAACCGCTACGTCTGGCGCTTGAGCGAGCGCGGCCGGCTGAGGCAGGCGATCCGTGCGCTCGGTCAGCCGATCGATCACTTCGTGCCCGACGATCCCAGGCTGGCCCTCGAGGCGATCAACCGCGGCACGCCGCTGTTCGAGCTGCGCCGGCGGGCAAAGCTGTGCCGCGCTCTGCGCGGGGTGGCGGCCGCCAGCCTCAAGGTCGTGCAAGAGCGCGCGCAGCCGGCCGGCCCGTCCGCTCAGGCCGCGTGAGGAGGAGCCCGATGTTCAGCCGCTTCGCCACCCGCCACGAGCACCCTGCGACCAACGGCGCAGCGCCCGTCCCGGAGCCCGCCGCGCCCGACCCGCGGCGGACCGAGCAGGACGAGCAGCTGAGCCGCTGGCTCGATCTCAAGACGCGCCTGCACGAGCGCCTGCTCGAGGAGCTCAACCTCGCCGCCATCGAGAAGGTGGCCAAGGCCGATCTCAGGCGCGAGGTCGCCGCGATCGTCAACGAGCTGCTGACCAGCGACGGCACGGCGCTGAACGCCAAGGAGTTCGGTGCGCTGATCGAGGAGCTGCTCGACGAGGTCCTGGGCCTCGGCCCGCTCGAGCCGCTGCTCAAGGACCCGACCGTCACCGACATCCTGGTCAACACCCATCGCCAGGTGTTCGTCGAGCGGCACGGCGTGCTCGAGCCGACCTCGGTGCGCTTCCAGAACGAGCGCCACCTGTTGCGCATCATCGACCGCATCGTCTCCTCGGTCGGGCGCCGGGTCGACGAATCGCAGCCCTGGGTCGACGCGCGTCTCGCCGACGGCTCGCGGGTCAACGCGATCATTCCGCCGTGCGCGCTCGACGGGCCGCTGCTCTCCATCCGCAAGTTCGCGCGCGAGCCGCTCACGATCGAACGGCTGATCGCCAACGGCGCGCTCACCCAGGAGATGGCGCTGCTGCTCGACGGCATCGTGAAGGCGCGCCTCAACCTCCTGATCTCCGGCGGTACCGGCAGCGGCAAGACCACGCTCCTGAACGCCGTCTCCGGCTACATCCATGCGCGCGAGCGCATCGTCACGATCGAGGACTCGGCCGAGCTGCAGCTGCAGCAGGTGCACGT
>JAFGSX010000197.1 GCA_016934455.1 Deltaproteobacteria bacterium | reverse complement strand
TCGTCCCTCGTCAGGGATTTCCAAGGGTCACTGGCTCGGAAAAAAGTGTCGCCTTGGCCCCCCACACCGTAATGATCAAGACGATTTTGCATAAATCTTTTTATCCTCGCAGGCTCAGAAAAAAGCCTTTCGCCGGCCCCCCTGCCGAACGGGATCGACTGAAGTGAGCTGAGGGTCTGGGCCACCGCTCGCATGAGTCGAGTCCATTTTCGGTGGGGTCAGATCTCGAGGCGATTCTTCGAGCTGGCGGGGAGCTACAGGCAATGCTCCACGCTGTCGGGCATCCTGAAGGAGGGCAGGGAGAGGTGCAGCACCGCGTCCGGCTTGAAGATGCGCTGCGCGTCTCCGCCCTGGGGCACGTCGCCGGTGAGCGTGATGTCCGCCGAGCCGCGCACTTCGCTCTCGCTGAGCTCCGTCAGGGTGAGCGTGCCCGCGAGCGAGAAGGACGGATCCACGCAGTCGGTCTCCATGCAGTAGCTGCCCATGGCGCCCATCGCCAGGCTCACGGCCACCGGCAGGTCCGGCTGCGAGACGTCGATCTCGGTGTCCAGGGGCACGGCGCCGATGTCGACGACGCGCAGCTCGAGCTGCACCGCCACCTCGTCGTCGATCATCAGGCAGCTCGGGTTGTCCCAGGCGGTGAGCTTGTAGAGGTGCGCGTTGGTGTCCGTGGCCGTGGTCACAGTGGCCCTGACGTCGACGAGTTCGAGGACTTCGTCGTCGAGTTCGGCCTGGCCGTAGGCCAGGCTGCACCCCGAGACGGCGAGAACGAGCCCCAGCGCGACCATTTGAAAAGAGCAGCCAGCGTGTCGGTTCATGTTTGACCTCCCGCCTCATCCAATTTGCAGGGATCGCGCCAGGCCGGTCCCTCCGGCTGCGACACCCGATGCCTGGGGCAGGGGCGAGCTGGCCGGATCGGCAGTTCGCGACATGGATGTCGCGGGCTGCGGATCCGAGACAGCACTGGTATAAATGGTGGTATCGGCGACCTTCGATACGTTACGGATGCAGATCGTGTCGAGGAGGTGGAGCGACCATGCGGCACGCGAAACTGAATCTCAAGAGACCTTGTGCCGGGCTCGCCCTGATCGGTGGGTCGATCGGCCTGGGTCTGTGCCTCGGTTCAGCCTGCTTGATTCACTCCGCGGACGATGCCGGCGGCGCGGACACCGGCTCGGCGGATGCAGGCGCGGCCACGGTGATCGCGATCCGCAACGCCGGCAGCGGGCCCGTTTACCTCGACGCGAGCCTCCGCTCCTGGTGCCAGACCCTGTTTGCCCTGCACCGCGCGGACACCGGTGATCGGTTGCTCCTGCCCAACGCCGCGCTCTGCCGCTGCGACGACTGCGAGGCCACGGCCTGCAGCGGCATGGTGAGCTGGACGCATTTTGTCCTCGAGCTGCCGGCCGGTCAGGCGGTGAGCTACACCTGGGACCACCGCTATCTCGCCGACACCGCCCCGTCCACCACCTGCGCCGCGTCGGGCTCCGGTTGCATGAGCTGGCGCCTGAGCTTGTCGGGGACGCACGAGGTGCGGATCTCCTACTCGCGCGCGACACCGGTGTGCAGTTTTGGCGAGGAGGACTCCGTCTACAGCGAGTTCCTCGCGCCGCCCGGGCTCTCGCTACCGGCCGCGGCCATCCTTCATCAGTGCGTGTTTCGCGACACCAATGTGTGCGCGGTGGTTCCCCTCTCCGCGTCGATGCTCTTTGACCGGGATGCAGCCGAGGTCGAGGTCGTCCTGTCGGATTGAGGCGAATGGCGACCGGGTGCCGGCAGCGCCCGGGATCGCTCAGTCGGTCACCCGCCCCACGCCCACCATGCGGTAGTACTTCAAGAACTCTTCGAAGGGCATCCAGAACTCGCCGGCCGTGTCCTTGTTTTGCCAGCCGCGACAGCCCCAGGGATTGCGGATCCGGCAGAGGCGCTGGTCGCCCTTTCGCTCGGCGCCGAGCAGCGAGTAGGAGTGGCCCGGCACCAGTCCCGTGCCATTGTAGGAGATCCCGTTATAGCAGTCGGGGTTGGTGTCGCAGATGGTGGGGTCGCCGTTGCGGGTGGCGCGCTCGATCTGGCTCCAGGCCGCGTCGGCGTCGCAGTCGGCGAGCTCGATCATGCGGCCCTCGGCGCCCAGGCAGGCCTCCCAGATCTCGAACGAGTAGCCGCATCGGATGGCGTCGTAGCCTCCCGACCAGACGGCGTACGCCTTTTCGAGCAGCATGAACCAGAGCGGCATCTGGTCGAGTTTGGCGGCGGTGTTGCTGCTGGTACCGTAAAGAGGCAGGCCGCGATCGAGGTAGAAGCGCCGGTCCACGTTGACGCGCACGTCCTGATAGCACTCGAGCTCGTGGTCATAGGCCTTGAAGGTCACGGTGACCGTGCCGTCGTCCTCCTCCTTGAACAACTGGCGGATGCGCTCCGGGTGGGTCTCGGCCATGCTGGCCACGGCCGAGATGAAGTAGCAGTCCCCCAGCTTGCCCTGCAGGCAGTCGCTCGCCCGGGGCTGCCCCACGAACAGTGGGCCCTTGAGCGGCTCCGAGAGCCTGGGGCCGCCGAACACCAGCTTGTCATCGTCGCGCATCTTGGGCATGGCCGGGCCGGCCACGCGCTCCTCGGGCACGCGCAGATAGCCCCAGACCTTCTGGCTGTTGGGGTGCGACCCGTCGGAGATGAAAAGGTCGACGCGATCTCCGGCCGCGCCGCGCAGCCGCACGTCCGGCGGCAGCCGTCCCTCTTCGTCCAGCTCGGCCTTGACCACCTCGCCGCTGCGGGCGTTGACGAAGCGCACCTCGAGGAAGGGCTCGCCCATGCTGGTACGCCTGCTCACGTTGCGCAGGCGGAAGCTGTCGGCGCCGGCTGGCTCCAGGCGCAGGCAGTGGTGCGCCAGCTCGGGCCGACGGCCGTCGACGCGGTCCAGGTTGGCGATGCGCACGCTGAGCGCGTCGAGCGCGCCGCCACCCGGCGCTCGGCTCGCGATGTGGATCCGGTCGCCCTCGGCGCCGTCGCGCACCGGCACCTTGAAGCGCCCCGCGGCATCGGCTCTGGCCGCGGTGAAGTCGTCCTTGAAGGTGCTCGGCGCCCAGGGTGCCTCGCTGCGGTTCTCGACCTCCACCTCGGCGTGGGGCTTGGTCCGGCCCTCGACCATCACCCGGCCGCCGCTGCGCGTGAACTTGATGTCGTCGATTGGCATGCCCAGCTCCTATCCGCGCGCGGCCAGGATCGCGGCCTCGACCTCTTCGAGCCCGTAGGTGTCAGGCCCCAGCCGCCCCAGGACCTGGTATCCACTGGCAGCGGTCTGGCCCAGGAAAAAGGGGCCGCGGTGGCCGGGCAGCAGCACGTAGTCCGCGTCCGGGCGGATGACCTCCAGCTCCCCGGCGAGCGCGCCCCGGAGGCAGCGCTCCACCTCGATCCGCACCCGCTGCGCCACCCGCGGCAGGA
>JAFGSX010000196.1 GCA_016934455.1 Deltaproteobacteria bacterium | reverse complement strand
TTCTGAGCTTGCGAAGATAAAAAGACTTACGCCGATCAGCGGGCCCCTGCCGAAAATTGGCTCAATTCAAGCGAGCTGAGGGTTTAGTTAGCGCCGATCACTGGCCGCTGCTCACCTCCAGCATGAACAGATAGCGCGCGTGCGGATCCGAGGTCATCGAGTAGACGCGCACCAGATGGATGCCGGCGATGTCGGCCCGGTAGAGCAACTGCTCGCGCTCGACCACGCCGTCGCTGGTCAGCAGCGGCGTCACCCCGTCGGGGTGGAGCAACTGCAGATCGAGGTCGCCTTCGGCCGGTGAGAACTCGATGCTGACGCGCAGTGTCTGCCCGACGGCCAGGTCCGCGGCATAGTAATCCTCGTCAAAGCCGCACAGCGTGAACTGTCCGCTGGCCGGCGCCGGCTTGGCCTCGATCGAGACGTCGTTGGGCTCGTCCGGGTCGGGCGCGCACTCGAGCCGGTGCTCGCGCGCCAGGGTCAGGACGTAGGGCGCCGCCGCTCCGTCCGCCGCCACGACGCGCACCCAGTATTCGATGGCTGCCCCGGGCGCCGGCAGGCTCAATGCCTCGAGCCCCACTCCGGCCCGGCTGGCCGCCGCCAGACGCGTTCCGCCATCGGCATAGGCCTCGAGATCGAGATCGACGTCGCCTGCCTCAAAGGTCGCCCGGGCGACCAGACGCTCCCAGTCCTCGAGCGCCACCCGGAACCAGTCCTCGTCGCCGCTGCACAGGGTCAGCGCCCGATCGAGCAGGCCGTCGCCGGCGGCGACCGTCGCCTGCTCCGGCCGATCGTTGCGCGCAGCCGCATCCAGCTCGTCCGCCGCACAGACAAAGGGCGGCGCCAGCTCGATCGTCAGGGTATAGCCGTCGGGACGGCCGCGCGCCGCCGACACCTCGAGCAGCAGCTCGCCGCCAGCGGCGCTGCGGTGAAAGACGGTCTCGCTGACGCCACCGCTGGCCGCCAGCGCCAGCGTTTCGGTGCCGGAGGCGTCGAGCACCCGCAGTTGCGGGTCCAGCAGCGTCTGCCCGACCGCGCGGGCGCGCAGCGCAGCTCCCGGCTCGAGCGCGATCCTAAAGAAGTCGACGTCGCCGTCGCACAGCGTGAGCCCCGGCTGGAAGCCGGCGCCGATCGCCGCCGCGGTCCACGCCGTGTCGTTGCCGGTCGCGCCCTCGAGAGCATCGCGCTCGCACGGCGGCCGCGGCGCCACGCGGATCTCCAGGTCATAAGGCGTGGGCGTGGCCAGCGAGAGCGCGCGCAGGTAGTGGATGCCAGCGGCGGCGGTGGTGTAGGAGACCGCGCCGTTGCCGCGCGGCAGCGCCTCGGAGCGCCGCAGCACCGAGATCGCGTCGGGCGCCCACAGCTCGATCGCCGCGTGCGCCGCCGCGTCCACGCCGTGCAGCGTCGCGGTGATGCCGTCGCCGGCGGCCAGCGCGACCGCGAAGAAATCATCGTCGTCGGGGCAGATCTGCAGCGCGTCGAGCAGCGCGGCGCCGTCGGCCAGCGTCACCGCGGTGGCACCGCCGGGGCTGTCGTTTTCCTCGAGACGGTCGTCGATGCACTTGCCGGCGCGCGGCTCGCAGGTCTCGGTCACCCGGTTGCAGTACTCCGAGACCGCGCACTGCAGGTCGCTGTCGCAGGGCGGCAGCGGTACGTGGCACAGCGCCACCGCCGGATCGCAGACCAGCGGCGGGGTGCAGTCCGAATCGCGGCGGCACAGATCCTCGGACTCGCAGCGGCCGGCGCGCGCGTTGCAGCGCAGACCGGGCCCGCACTGGGAGTCGTTCACGCACTGCACGCAGCGGCCGCCCGCGTCGCACACCTCGTCCGGGCCGCAGGTCGTGGCCTGGTTCTCCGGCGTGCACTCTGGCGGCCCGCTGTAGCGACAGGCCTGGGTCTCCTCGTCGCACACCTGATCGGGATCGCAGGTGATCTCCGGGAAGCTGCTGGCCAGCGTGCAGGGCACCTCCTCGATGCAATAAAAGTGCGTGCGGTCGCAGCGCATGCCCAGCGGGCAGTCGACCGCTCGCTCGCAGACCAGGGCCTGGTGGCTGTCGCGGCAGCGGCCGAGCGCGCAGAAGAAGCCCGGATAGCATTCACCGTCGGCCGTGCACTCCCGGCCAAACCCGGGGCGCAGGCGACAGGTATGGTCGACCGCGCGGCACTGCTCGTCGGGGCGGCAATCGGCGTCGACCTGGCATACCGGCAGCGCTACGCAGACTCCGGCGTCGCTGCAGATCTGGCCGGCGCCGCAATCGATGGCAGAGCGGCAGGAGCCGCCGTCCGGCGCCGAGGGCGTGGGCTGGCACTGGCAGCGCGCCAGCCCCACCGCCAGCGCGAACGCGAGCGCGAGCGCCTGCCGCGATCCGGCGTCCATCAGAACGGCCTCCGGTAGTCGACCAGGTTTCCGAGCGGAGTCACCGGCACCGGGTCGTCGAGCTCGGCCGGCCAGTCGAGCTCGGCCGCGCTCCACATCACCTCGTCGCGCTCGAAGGGCTGCGTCAGCTCGGCCGCGAGCTGCCCGCGCACAAACAGCCGCACCGTCGCCGTGGCCGCCGGATTGCCCGTCGTGCGCGCATTCCAGTAATGCACGTACACCGTGTAGATGCCCGCGAGCGGGTGCTTGACGTTGACGTTCTCGGGGCCAAAGCCACCCTGGTCGTCGAGATCGAGGGTCGGATTGGCGTCTTGGTCCTCGAGGTACCAGTCGGGAAACCGGTTGCTGAAGTAGCAGTCGGTGTCGTGGTTGAACAAGCCGCTGCGGCCGCGCACGAAGTGCAGATCGAAATCTGCCGTCGGATGGTCCCACACCAGTTGCACGTGCAGATCCTCGTCGGGAACGGCGCGCAGTCGCAGCGTGGCCGGCGCCGCCGAGCGCACGCCGACCGAATCGATCACGTACAGGGCAAATTCGTACCGGCCGGCCAGATCGAGCACCACGTCGGCGCGCGGCGAGTCGGTCGTCAGGTCGACACCGGTCCGTCCGGCCGAGACCAGCACCGTGGTCGAGCCGACCGGCCGCAGCACCAGGTGCCACTCGTAGCTGGCGATGGTGACCCCGGGAGTCTGGCTGTAGCTGCCGCTGCCGTCGAGCCGCGCCGTGTCGAGCGGCCGCGCCTGCGACATGTCGTCCAGGGTCGTCAGCACCGCCACCGGCACGCTGTAACCCACTCCCAACAGCGGCAGCCGCAGATCGCTCGTCGCCGGGTCATTGCTGACGATGCTGACCTCTCCCGAAAAATCGCCCAGCCCGGGCGGCGCGAACGCGAGCTGCAGAAAGACCTCGTCGGTCGGAGGCACCACGTAGTGCTCGGGCGCCGTCGTCACCAGGCAAAAGGCGCCGCCGCCGTCGGAGGTCAGCAGCACCTGGTCGAGGATCAGATCGCGCGCGCCGGTGTTGCGCACGCTGACGTCCAGCCGCTTGACCGAGTCCCTGCCCACCGCGCCGAAGTCCACCGGGTTGGGGTCGACCGC
>JAFGSX010000195.1 GCA_016934455.1 Deltaproteobacteria bacterium | reverse complement strand
TCGGCGCGGGACATCGCCTGACCGTGCACTGCCGGGAGCTGGACAACGGCGGCGGAGTCGCCCTCGGCCTCGAGCTGCGCGGTCAGGACGGCACGCTGCATTTCTCGGCGATCGCCGATCTCGATGCGCGGCCGCCGCCGGCGGCGCAGGCCGGCGCCCCCCTGCTGGGCCTCGGCGATTGGCAAGGCGAGATCTACGACGGTAGCGTGCTGTTTCACGGCGCCGGATTCCGGGTCATCCGATCGGTCGAGGGGGTGTCGGACCAGGGGATCGTCGGCCGGGTCGCCGGCACGCGCGAGGCGGGCTGGGACGGTCGCGGCTGGCTCACCGATCCGGCGCTGCTCGACGGCGGGCTGCAGCTCGCGCTGTTGTGGCACAAGCACATGATGGGCGGGCCTTCGCTGCCGACCTCTCTGGGCAGCTATCGCGTCTATCCGATAGCTCGTCAGCACGGCCCGGTGCGCTGCGTGGTACAGGGCCGGGTGCTGGATCGCAGCGCGGCGCTGGCCAACATCGTGTTCGCCAACGACGACGGGCAGGTGGTGGCCGAGTTGTCCGACGTCGAGACCCATTTGATTCCGGGCGGCGTGCAATAGGTGGCGGCGTTTGATCCCATCGCCGTCGTCGGCCAGGCCTGCGTGCTGCCCGGAGCGCTCGACCCGGCGGCGCTGTGGGCGGCGGTGCTCGACGGCCGCGACCTGCTGTCGCGCGTGCCGGCCGGGCGCTGGCGGCTCGATCCGCGCCACGCGCTGGCAGACGAGGAGGGGGCGCTCGATCGCACCTGGTCGGACCGCGGTGGCTACGTCGCCGGTTTTGGCGATCGGTTCGATGCGACCGGCTTCGAGCTGCCGCCCGAGGAGGTGCGCGCGCTCGACCCGCTGTTTCACTGGCTGCTCCACTGCGGGCGCGCAGCGCTCGGCCAGCTCGGCACGCCGCGGGCGCGCAGCGGCGCCATCATCGGCAATCTCTCGTTCCCGTCGCGGTCGCTGGCTCAGTTCGCCGAGCGCGTCTGGTTGGGCGAGGAGCTGGCCGATGGCGCCGGCTTGCCCCACGTGCACCCCCGCAATCGATTCATGTCGGGTCTGCCGGCGCACCTGCTGGCGCGCGCGCTCGGGCTGGGCGCCGGTGCCTTTGCCCTCGACGCTGCCTGCGCGTCGTCGCTGTACGCCATCAAGCTGGCCTGCGACCGGCTGCACGACGGCACGGCCGACCTGATGCTCGCCGGCGCGGTCAACGGCGCCGACGATCTATTCCTTCACATCGGCTTCTGCGCGCTGCGAGCGCTCAGCCGCAGCGGCCAGAGCCGGCCCTTCCATCGCGACGCCGACGGCCTGGTGCCGGCCGAGGGGGCGGCGCTGGTCGCGCTCAAGCGCCTCGCCGACGCCCGACGCGACGGCGATCCGATCCACGGCGTGATCCGCGGTCTGGGCGTCGGCAACGACGGCCGTGGCCGCGGCCTGCTGGCACCGTGTGATCGCGGCCAGGTGCGAGCGATGGCCGACGCCTATCGAATCGCCGGGCTGCAACCCGAGCAGGTGTCGCTGATCGAATGCCACGCCACGGGGACTCCGATCGGCGACGCTGCCGAGGCGCGCAGCCTGCGCCAGCTCTTCGGCGATTGCCGCGACCTGCCGATCGGATCGCTCAAGAGCAACCTCGGCCACCTGATCACCGTCGCCGGAGTGGCCGGGCTGCTCAAGGTGCTGGGCGCGCTCCGCTCCGGCGTGCGCCCGCCGACGCGGCACGCCGAGGCGCCCATCGCCGAGCTCGCCGGCACGCCGTTGCGGCTGCTGGGAGAGGCCGAGCCGTGGCGCTGCGATGGGCCGCGGCTGGCGGCGGTCAGCGCCTTTGGCTTTGGCGGCAACAACGCCCACCTTCTGGTCGAGGAGGATCGAGGGCCACGCGCGTACGCGGTGCCGGCCATCGCGGCAGCGCCAGCCGGCGCCGCGGCGACGGACGAGATCGCGATCGTCGCACTGGCGGTGACAACGGGCGACTGCGGCGATGCCACCGCCTTTGCCCGCGCGCTCGACGCCGACCCGCCTGACGCTGCCGGCGAGCGGCGGTTGACCGCGATCCGGATCGCCGCCCACGACCTGCGCTTTCCTCCGGCGGACCTGGCCCAGGCGCTGCCGCAGCAGCTATTGATCCTGCAGGTGGCGCGCGACGCCGTGGCGGGCGCGACGGCGCTGCCCCGCGAGCGCACCGGCATCTTCATCGGCATGGGCTGCGATGCCGAGGTCGCGCGCTACGGTGTGCGCTGGCGGCTCGCCGGGTGGGCGCCGCGCTGGGGGGTCCGCGATCCGGACTGGTTGCAGGCGGCGCGCGACGGTGTCGTGCTCGCCCTGCACGCGGCGGGCGTGGTCGGCACCATGCCAAACATTCCGGCCAACCGGTTGAGCAACCAGTTCGACGTCGGCGGCCCCAGCTTCACGATCGCGTCCGAGGAGCTGTCGGGCGTGCGCGCTCTGCAGGTCGCGGCGCGGGCGCTGCGCGCGCGCGAGCTCGACGCGGCGCTGGTCGGCGCCGTGGACCTGAGCTGCGAGCCGGTGCACCGGGCGGCGCTGTCGGCGCTGGGGGTGCGCGCTCCGGCCGGGGACGCGGCCGTGGCGCTGGTGCTCAAGCGACTGGACGACGCGCTGCGGGATGGCGATCGCGTGCTGGCCGTGCTCGGACCCGGCGCCGAACCGGCGCTGCAGCTCGACGGCGCAGCACTCGAGGCGCGGTTCGGCCACGCCCACGCCGCCAGCGGATTGCTGCAGGTGGCAGCCGCGCTTTTGGCCTGCCGGCGCGGTCCCCATCGCAGCGCCCGGATCGAGGTCGCCGCGCTCGGGGGGCAGCGGGCGGGGGTCGAGCTGCATCTGCCGGACGGTGTGGCGCAGCCGCCGGCGGCGCCATCCCCGGCGCCGCGATCGCCACTGCTCGAGTTCGCCGCCCACTCCGGCCCGGTGACCATTGCGCCCCTGCCCGGCGACGAGCTCCGCG
>JAFGSX010000194.1 GCA_016934455.1 Deltaproteobacteria bacterium | reverse complement strand
TCCGCCAGATGGCAAAGGCCTCGTCGTCCGCAGGCAGCCCGTCGCCGCCGCCGAAGACCGTGACCTGCAGCCGCTCCGGATCGAGCGCCAGATCCCGGGTCACCCAGTCCCAGGCAAAGCGGATCGCCTCGCGCTTGAAATAGTCCCCGAAGGAAAAATTGCCCAGCATCTCGAAAAAGGTATGGTGGCGCGCGGTGCGGCCGACGTTTTCCAGGTCATTGTGCTTGCCACCGGCGCGGACGCATTTCTGGGCGCTGGTGGCGCGCCGGTAGTTTCGTCTCTCGACCCCGGTGAACAGATCCTTGAACTGCACCATGCCGGCATTGGTGAAGAGCAGCGTCGGATCGTTGGCCGGCACCAGGGGATAGCTCTCCACCACCGCGTGTCCGTTGCGCTCGAAGAACGAGAGAAAGCTCTGGCGTATTTCTCGCGAGGTCAGTGCCATGCTCACCTTCTGCGCTGCATCACGCAGCAACCGGGCACTGCGTGTGTAGCAAACGCGGTCACTCGAGACAACGACCGTGAGCGGTTCAACCGCTGGGGGATCTCGGCGGCGCGGGCGGTGGCCGGAACCAGGCGAGCAGCCGGGCGCGGCCGGTCCGGTGGAGCGCGAGCCAGGCCAGCGCGGCGAGCCCGGCCACGCTGGCAAGCTGCGAGCTGCTGAGGCCGAGCCACCGCGATCCGACCGGCGCGCGCAGGAACTCGATGGCCAGGCGGCCCACCAGCAGGAGCGCCGCGGCCAGAGCAACGCGCGCCCCGATTCGCGGCTGCAGCCGCCGCCGCAGCGCCAGCAGCAGCGCCGCGACGGCCAGCCCCCACGCCGCCTCGTAGGCCTGGACCGGATGCACCGGCAGGCTCAGGCGGTAATGCTGATCGATGAGACCGGCCGCGAGCTGGTGCTGGTAGACCATCGACGAGGCCGGGAACCGTACCGCGAACACCGAGTGGCTGCGGGCGCCAAAGCAGCAGCCGGCGAGCAGGCAGCCGATCTTGAAGCAGGCCACGGTGATCCCGGCGACGGGAGCGATGGCGTCCAGAAAACGGATCCCGTCGAGTCGGAGCCGGCGCGCCCAGATCGCTGTCGCCAGCGCGCCGCCGATCAGCCCGCCCAGGGTCGAGGCGCCGCCGAACCAGGGGTCGAGCACTCTCCACGGCTCGCGCCAGAAGGCGGAACCCCAGGCCAGCGCGTCGAGCGCGCGGCCGCCGGTCAGGGCTCCGGCGTAGGCGGCGATCAGCAGCTCGGCCACCGGCCGCCGATCGAAGTGCTCGCGCTGCGCGAGCAGCAGCACCAGCCAGACCGAGATCGCGAAACCGGCGACCAGCGCGGCCGGCTGGCTCAGCGCCATGGAGGCGATGCCGTTGGGGTCTAGGCCGATGGCCTCGGCGAGGCGCGCGCGCATGTGAGCGGCGGACGGTCTTCGGGCCGGCTAGCGCAGGCGGCGCCTGACCGCGAGCAGCGCGCAGAAGGGAAGGGCCAGCGCGAGCAGCGCGACAGCGCCGGCAGCCGGGTGGCGGAGGCCCAGACCAAAGGCCGAGCAACCGCAGCACGGGCAACCCGCCGGGCCCTCAGACATCGGGTCGTAATCGTCGCCATCGTCGATCTGCTGCTGGCCATGGCCGAGACGTGTCCACGACGGAGCAACGGTCCGATCGAGCCAGCGCATCAGGACCTCCCAGTCGTTGGCCGGCGGCCGATCGCGAGTGGCCCCGACGGCAGCCGGCGCCGCGCCGACGGCCGGGTTGGCCTGGCCCAACGGGCTCAAAAAATAGAGCAGCGCCGGATTCAATTCGACCACGCCCGCGGTGGCGAGAAAAACCAGGCCGGCGCGGAGCCCGGTCCGGCGCACCACGATCCACGACGCCGTCTCCGGATCGGCGGCACGGCCGAGCGCGCCGATCAGGCCCGAGAGCTCGGCCACCACCACGGCCTCGCTCCGGCCGCCGAGCGCGTCGCTTGACGCCTGGCCAAAGCCGCTATCGATGCGGACGGCTGGATCCGGGGCCGTCGCCACCAGGTGCTCGACCGCAAACAGGTCGCGCGGACCGACGGCGCGCAGCGCGGTCGTCCACCCGTCGGCGCGCAGCGCGGCCGCGATCATCGGCTCGAGCGCGCGCGCCTCGCGCTCCGCGTCCACGGCCGCCACCGCGTCGATCGGCGCCGCCTCGGAGCTCGACGAGATCTGCTCCGCCTCGTCCGCCTCGACCTGCTCGCGGGCTGCCGTCAGCAGTCGCTCGCCGAGGGAGCGCCGGGTCGGCAGATCCGTCAACTCGAGCGCGTCGGTCGACTGCAGCAGCGCGGCGCGCAGCGAGTCATCGTCCAGCTCGCCCGGATCCGCAGTCCCGCAGCCGCCCGCCGTCGCGGCCAGCAGCACCGCACCGAGAGCGCACGACGCCAGACTCCTTGCCGCCATGGTTCAGGCTCCTCGTGCGCTGTCCCGCAGCGCCTCCGACCATTCCGCCACGCACATGCCACTGTCAACGCGCAGCGTCAACCATCGCGATCGTTAACCGGTGTACAGCGGTGCGGGACACCGATCTTTCATGATAGGGTTGGGCGCAGCGCGGGGGAACCGACGTGCATACCGTCCGACGTGCTCGCTGCGGCGTGCGCCTGTGGATCAACTGGGACGACACGGCTCAGCTCGGCCGAGGCCGGATCGAGCTGCTCGAGGCGATCGCCCGATCGGGCTCGATCAGCGCTGCGGCGCGTGCGGTCGGGGTCAGCTATCGCGGGGCCTGGAACTGGATCGACCGCGTCAACCGGCGCGCCGCCGAGCCGCTGGTCCAGACCGTCACCGGCGGGGCACGCGGCGGCGGGGCTCGCCTGACCCCGGCCGGGGAGGCCGCGGTGCGCGCCTACCGGATGCTCGAGAACCGGGTGGCGGCGGCCCTGCAGCGCGTGGATCAAGACATCGGGCGGTTGCTCGCCGGCGCGCGTGCAGCCCGGAGGCGGCCCCGCGTTGAGCGGTAACGGCCCTGAGCTCTCTGAGCAGGCTGGTCGAGCCCATCGCGGCCATGGGATCGGCTAGCCGCCCTCGCGCACCAGATCGAGAAGCGACTCGCCGTCGGCGGCCGGGAGCGCACGGGGCTCTGACCGAAGCGCGCGCCAGACGAGATCGGGCTCGGTCGCCATCAGCGCGGTCGCGGTCGTGGCCTGCTCGCAGAACAGCAGGGCCTCCAGCTCGCAGGCGACGGCGATGCGCAGCGGTGCCGATTGCGCGATCGCGATCAGGCGCTGGCTGGAGAGCGTCGCGCCGAGCAGCCCGAGCAGGGCGTCCGCGGTCAGATCGATCCGGTTGACGGCAGCCCGCAGGCGCGGGTCGCGGATGTCGACTCCGAAGTGACGCGTCGCCAGGCAGGCCGCTGCCAGCGCGGCGCGCGCGGCCGGGGTGGCCGCATCGGCGCCCAGGTGGCAGGTGAGCGCGCGCTGCAGGCACGCCAGAAGCTGGCGGTCGCCGAGCGCGTCCGGCGCTGCGCGGCGCTCGCGCGTGGCGCAGGAGACGTTGTCCCAACCCGGATTGTAGGGCTTGAGGTCGACCACGGGTGTGCCGTCCGCCAGGTCGAGCGCGTCGACGTCGAGCCGCAATCCGTCGCGCCGGAGCAGGCGGCAGACGGTCAACGACACGGGGTTGGGGCGCGCGGGTGAACGCGAGGCGAAGACGCCGATCGGGCTCGCCGCGGGAGCCATGCGCCGCGGTCGCGCGCTGAGCGCGCTGCGATCGGCTTGCTGGAGAAACGCCAGCACGTACAGATGCGACGACCTCTCGATCCCGACGAGCGCATCGGCGAATTGCGGCGCCACCTCGATCGCCGCCGGCACGCCCCACGGCGGGGGCTCGCCCGGCGCGGCCAGCGACGATCGCACGACGCCGATCGGCTCCAGCAGGTACTGCGGACGCCCACCGCCTGTCATGGTGGCACCTCCGGCCCCCGGAGCAGCAGCGCGATGCGCTGCGCATAGCGGTCCAGGTCGGCGCTCTCCGGCGCGGGTGCCAGCACCAGCTCGAACGGGCCGAGCTGGCGCTCGATCTCCGCCAGCGCGTCGTGGCGCACACCGCACAGCCACAACCGATCGCGGCCGCCCGCCGCCGGTTCCATCAGGGCCGTCAGGTGGCCACCGCCGCCCGCCTCGACCTTGCCCAGCTCGTCGACGATGAGCAACGCCCGATCGCGGCGGGCTTCCCGGATGCGCTGAGCCGCCCAGCCCCAGCCGTCGGGCTCGAAGTCGAAGCCGCGATCGGAATCGGTGCGGCGCCGGGCGAACTCGCGCCGCTCGCCTGTCGCCACGTCCTCGAGCCAGTAGCCGCGCCTGCGGTCGCCGTCGTGCTCCACCGGTTGCAGGATCCCGCCCGCCGGCAATCCGCGAGATGCCAGCAGCCTCCCCAGCCCGCGCAGGGTAGTTGTCTTGCCGCTGCCCGACGGCCCGCTGACCGCGATCCGGCGCGGCGACGAGGTCGACGGTTGCCGGGTCAAGCCCTCGGCGATGTCGGCGGTGGCGCGTATCAGCCCGACGGTCGCAGTCTCCAGCCTGGCCAGCCGCGGACCGCTGCGGTCGCGGTCGCGCCAGGCCGCGTGCAGCTTCTCGGCCAGGTCCGGCACCAGCCGCAGCGCCACCGCGATCGCCAGCCGCCAACCGGCGCGCTCGGCGGTGACCGCGGCCTGCATCTCGCCGCGCGTGTAGAGCGACGCCGCCCACACCGTCAGCCCGAAGATCTGGATGCCGCGCACCAGCATCAGCGCACCGGCGCGCAGGCCGCTCGACGACAGCGCGATCGGGCCCAGCGCCAGGTCGGGTTCGCCCAGGACCAGCCCGCTCAACAGCACCAGCACGCCGCTGAAGGCGTAGAACCGCGGATACCAGAGTCGGCGCAGCAGGGGACGGGCGGCGACGGTCAGCGCCGTCAGCCAGATCATCAGCGCCAGCGCCGAGAGATCGAGCCGGCCGGGAAACTGCATGCCGACACAGATGGCCGCGGTCAGCGCGAGCGCGATCGGAAATCGACGCCGTGCGATCGCGGCCGCGGTCATGCGGCGGCTCCGTCCGCCATCCGTGCGGTCTGGGCGAGCCGGCCGACGCGCCGCCCCCACAACCCGGCGCTGCTGCCGATGACGACCAGGATCGCGGCCACCAGGGCCAGCACCCACCAGCCCGCGGCGGCGTCGAGCCGCAGCGAGCGCGCGATCTTGGCCAGCATCTCGAGGTAGAGCTTGATCACGTCGCCGCCGAAGAACACCACCTGCGAGATCAGCTTCTGGCTGACGGTCCAGCTTACCGCCAGCGCTCCGGCGAGCGCGGCCGCGATCGCGCTGCGCGGCCGGGCCAGCAGGGCCAGCTCGACCAGCAGCGACTCGGCCAGGATGGCGACCATCGGGCCGACGATGATGCCGCCGGGCGAGATCGACTTGCAGGCCGCCGCGACCAGGCCGATGGCCAGCGACGATCCGCGGCGCGGCTCGATCTGGCGCACCGCGATCAGCAGCGCCGCGCCGAGCGCGGCCAGCATTGCACCGCTCAGCGGCACGCGCAGGCTGTGCAAGAACGAACCAAAGGTCACCTCGAGCGCTCCCCAGAGCGCGCCGAACGCGGCCGCGTGGGCCCAGAAATGCTGCCGCCGGCTTGTCGCCGCGTCCATCTCCGTCCTCCGTCGAGCGCCGGCCGAACATAGTGCAGCGGCCGCGCCATGGCCAGCGCGCTGTGGCCGGTATCGTTGCCGTCGGGGCGCGGTTCGAGTAGTGTCGCCGGCGCCGGCCCAGCGCGGAGGAGGCGGCATGAGCATCCTGGTGGCGGCAGCGCAGATGACGTCGCGAGCCGACGTGGCGGCCAATGTCGCCTGCGCCGAACGACTGATCCAGAGAGCAGCGCAGCGCGGCGCGGCGCTGGTCGGCCTGCCCGAGAACTTCGCCTTCATGGGCGCCAACGAGCGCGACAAGCTGGTCATGCAGGAGGCGCTCGACGGGCCGATCGTGCAGCGGCTCCAGCGGGCCGCGGCCGAGGCGCGGATCGCCGTCATCCTCGGCGGCTTCCAGGAGCGGTCGGTCGATCCGGAGCGGCCGTACAACACCTGCCTCGCCATCGATGCGCACGGCAACCTGAGCGCGCTCTACCGCAAGATCCACCTGTTCGACATCGATCTCGGCGCGGCCGGGCAGCTCACCGAGTCGAGCCACACCTCGGCCGGCGACCGGCCCGTCGTCGTCGACCTGGCCGGGCTGCGGGTCGGCCTCAGCATCTGCTACGATCTGCGCTTCGGCGACCTCTACGCGGCGCTGGTCGACCTGGGCGCCAACCTGCTGGCGATCCCGGCCGCCTTCACGCTGCAGACGGGCAAGGACCACTGGGAGGTGCTGCAGCGCGCCCGGGCCATCGAGTTCCAGAGCTACGTCCTGGCACCGGCGCAGCAGGGTTTACACAACGAGCGGCGCCAGTCCTATGGCCACGCCATGATCGTCGACCCCTGGGGCACGGTGCTCGCCCGCTGTCCGGACGGGGAGGGGATCTGCTTCGCCGAGGTGGATCTGCAGCGGCTGGCGCAGGTGCGCGATCAGTTGCCAGCCCTCAGGCACCGGCGGCCTGATGTATTCCCGCGCGCGAGCCATGGTGCTAGATAGAGAGAGAGACCTTCGCCGGTTGGGAGCGTTGAGATGATCCAGCTCTACAACTTCATGGAGCACAACCACGATCTGCTGGTCAACGCGCTGTTGAGCGCGGTGCCCAAGGAGGTCTCCAGCTACTCGCGCGTGCCGCGCAACGAGCTCAAGCAGAGCATCGAGCACCTGCTCGAGGCCTACACCGATCTGTTGGTCACCGGCGAGGACGACTCGCTGCGCGCTTTTTTCAAGTACATCGCCAAGCTGCGCGCCTCGCAGTCCTTCAAGGTCTCGGACGTGATGCGGGCGCTGCTGTGCTTCCCGCCGGTGATCCGGCACATGCTGCAGGACGAGTTCCGCGACGTCGACGGCGATGGCCGGGCCATGTTCAACACCGCCATCCAGAAGATCGAGAAGACCGCCTTCGACTCGACCTGCGTCTTCGTCGACATCTTTCAGGATTACCTGGCCAGCCGCATCGAGGAGCACAACGAGTACCTGACCGAGAAGAACAAGCAGCTCGGCGTCGACCTGTCCAAGTTCATCCTCTTCAAGGGCTGATCGGATTGGCGGCCCCCCGCAATTTTAGAGACGAGCTGGTCGCGCTGCAGCGCGAGATCTACCGCCGCAACCAGCGGCGCATCCACGACGCCGTCGAGGGCGACAGCGCCGAGTTCCGCCGCTACGAGAGGCGCTACCAGCGATCGCTGCGGCCGCCGCGGCGGCTGGCGTCTTTCGACCAGCTATGCGCCGAGTTCGGGCGCGCCGACGCGATCTTCCTCGGCGACTACCACACGCTGGAGCAGGCGCAGCGTTCGATGTTGCGCATCCTGCGCGCCGTGCTGCCGGCGGCGCGGCCGCTCACGCTGGCGGTCGAGTTCGTCGCCGGCCGCCACCAGGCCGCGCTCGACGCCTTTCTGGCCGACCGCATCGGCGAGGCGACCTTTCTGCGCCGCATCGAATACCGGCGCCACTGGCCGTTCAGCCGCTTCGATGCGCTGCGCGAGGTCTGCGCCATGGCACGGCAGCACGGGCTGCCGATGCTGGCGATCGATCTCGACGCCCGTCACGGCGCCACTCTGGCGGCGCGCGATCGCTACGCCGCGCAGCGGCTGGCCGGAGTCATCGATCGCGATCCACGGGCCCAGGTGTTCTGCCTCATCGGCGAGCTGCACCTGGCGCCGGCGCACCTGCCGGCAGCCCTGGCGCGGGCCTGCCGCAGATCGCCGGCGCCTCTGATCATTCACCAGAATCCGGAGCGGGTGTACCGGGCGCTCGAGGCCGCCGGCCAGCAGCACGAGGCCGAGGTGGTGGAGCTGGCGCGCGGCCGCTACGCGCTCAACGTGGTGCCGCCGATCGTGTGCCAGCATTCGTTCTTGCGCTGGCTCGATGCCGACGACACCTTTCAGGAGGTGCCCGGCCTGCGCACCGCCTTTCGCGAGCACGTCCGCATCATATCTCGTTTGCTCGAGCTGCCTCTCGACGTCGAGGCCGCGCTCGACAGCGTGCAGATCGAGACCGTCGGCGACCTCGCCTTCATCGATCGTCTGCGGCGATCGGGGGTGTTCTCCCGCCACGAGCTGCGCGCGCTGCGCGAGCAGATGCTCAACAGCGAGAGCTACTACGTGCCGCGCCTGCGGCTGGTCTACCTGGGCACGCCGTCGGTCAACCACTCTAGCGAGGAGGCGGCCCACTTTTTGCGCCACCTGCTCGCTGGCGAGTCGCATCCCACCCACCCGATCGACGCCTTCTACGATCGAGCGGTCAACGAGGCGCTGGCCTTCTTCGCCTCCAAGCTGGTCAACGACAAGCGCAAGGCGCTGCACGAGTCCGCCTACCGCAGGCTGCTGCGCGAGGAGCACGAGGCCGTCACGCCGGCCCGGCGGGCACCGGCGACCGCCTTCGAGGTCGCGCGCGCCCGCCGCGTGCTCGAGCACAAGCGGCTCGAGCGCGGGGCGAGGCGCGTCGACACCGAGCTGATCTTCAGCGGCTCCTCGCAGCTTCTCGACGGCGTCGCGCACGCGCTCGGCTACATGCTGGGCGACCGCATCTACTACGCGCTGGTCGAGGGTCTGCTCGACAAGAGCGCGGTGCGCGCGGTCATGCTCGACCCGCTCGATCGCCACGGCGCGGCGGTGGCCGCCTACTTCGCGCTGGCGAACCAGGTCGCGGGGGTCCGGGTGCCGCGGCGCGTGTGATCTCTATCGGCTCGGTTTTCGGTTTTTGAGCGCGCTCGGGTTGGCGTCGAAAGAGAGCTGAAAGTCGACCTCGACCGGCGCCCCCTGGGGCTTGGGAAACTCGTAGGCGGAGACCTCCTTCTCGACGCACGCCCGCACCGCCGGGCTGTCGAGCGGGTCGTTGACGACCTTGAGATCGGCGGCCTTGCCGTCGAGTCCGATGCGGGCCGAGAGCGAGATGGTCAGCGCCAGCGCCAGCCGATTGAAGTCTGACCTGGCGCAGGTCCGCACCTTGTTGCGCAGCTCCTCGAGCGAGCTGCGAAAGGCCTCGACGTCGATGGTCCCGGTCGCCCGGTTGAAGACCGGTTGGCTGGCCGCGCTGGCGACCGGGTCCGGGTCGGCATCCGGGCCGGATTGCAGCGCGATCGCGGTCGCGACCACCAGCAGCGCAGCCAGAGCCAGCCCGCCGCTGGCCAGCAGCGCCGCGCGCCGGCGCTCGGCCGCAGGCTGCAGGTCGCCGGGAGCTCGCACCCGGCGGCTTGTGATGCGAAAGCGCGGGCTGTCCTGTTCGTCAGCCGCCGGCGTCCGCGTGCGCTGGGCCCGGTCGCGCGCCACCGCCTCGAGCGCCGCCTGCAGCGCCTGGCGGGGGATCCCCACGCGCTGGCCGGCCGCGAAATAGGCGTCCTGGTCGCCTAGCTCGACGTCGCCGGTGTCGAGCGGCGGCGGCGCCTGCCGCAGCGCCGCGGCCAGGGCGCGCGCAAAATCGGAGGGGCCGAGGTGGCGCGGCTCGGTCTTCATCTGCTCGGAGCGGGCGCGCCCTTGGCGGCGGGTGGTTCGGCGGTCGAGGAGAACTCGATCTCGACCGGCGCCTTTTCGGCCTTGGGGAAGGGATGGGCGGCGACCTCTTTTTCGATGCAGCTACTCAGCACCTCGTTGGCGAGAGGATCGCGGACCTTGATCTCGCTCAGCTTGCCCTCGAGGTCGATCCGCGCCGAGACGCGAAAGGTGGTGGCCGCGGCCAACGGTTCCTTGAGCGCGCTGCTGACGCACCCCTGAAGCTTGGGCGAGAAGCTGGCAACGGCGGCGTTGAACGCAGCCCGGTCGATGGTACCCAGGACCTGCTCGGGCAGCGACGCCGGCAGCGACATCGCCTCCAGGCGCTGTCGATCGAGCTCGGCCTGGCGCTGCTTGCGAATTCCCGACTGCCGCCACGCCACGCCGGCCAGCACGACCGTCGTCACCACCAGCGCGATCGCGACCGCCGCCAGGACGTAGAGCTTGATGCGCTCCTTGCGGCTCTTGGGCTCGACGATGCGCAGGGCGTTGTAGATGGTGTTGATGCGCGGCGAACGGAAGAACATGGCAGTCGGGCTGGCGCCGACGCCCTTGACCTTCTCCAGCGCGACCGCGTGCAACGCCGCCTCCATCTCGGGGCGGGCGATGCCCAGCTCGTCGCCCACGGCGTAATAGGCGGCGACGTCGGCCATCCGGCGCTTGGTCGGCCGGGTCTTGGTCTTCTTGATCGCCATGGTCAAAGCGCGGTCGAGGTCGGCCGGGTAAAAAGACATCGCGCCCGGCCCGCCCGTGGCGGCCGCGCCTGCTGCCGGCGGCGCGCTCGGCACCGCCGCGGGCTCGGTGCTGGCGCGCGCCAGATCCTTCTGCGTGGTCGCGGTGTCGGCGGCCGGAGCCGTCACCGGCCCGGTCGCAGCCGCGGGTGGCGACGGCTTCATCCGGTTGCCGCACTTGGGGCAGAACTTGGCTCCCTCGGGGAGCTCGAACTGGCATTTCGAGCATTTCATGGCAGGCAAGACTGCCAGAGAACGGCTCTCTTGTCGACCGGGTGTGGTCGCACCCCCCCCGCCTACATGAGATTGACGGTGCTCTCCTTCTTGGTCAACACCTTGACCGGCTGGATCGCCATCACCTTCATGAACACGCGCAGCAGGTGCGGGTCGAACTTGTAGCGCATCTCGCCGACCATCAGCGTCATCGCCACCTCGGGGCCGAACGCCTCGCGGAACGGCCGCGCGCTGGTCAGCGCGTCGTAGGTGGCGCAGATGGCTACGATCTTGCCAAACACGCTGAGCTCGATCTTGGGCAGCATAAGCTTGACATTGCCGTCCTTGTCCTTCATCGGCAGCGAGTAGTCGACCTTGGACTCGTAGGCCGCGACCATGCGCTTGAGGGTGGCCCGGTCGATGAAACGGCCGCGCAGCATGGTCTTCACCGTGTGCAGCGGGTAGAGGTCGATGACGCGGCGCTCCTGCTTGGACAGCCCCTTGCGCCGGGTCAGGATGTCGGCCGGGATCTCGGCCATGCCGATGTCGTGGAAGATCGCCGCCATGCCCAGCTCGTGGAGCTGGATGCGGTTCATGCCGAGCTCGGTGCCGAGCACGACCGACAGCAGGCAGGTGTTGACCGAGTGGTACTCGAGATAGGATTCGGCGCTCTTGGACGTCGTCATACCCAGAAAGTGCGTGCGCTGCTCGAAGCAGATGTCGACGATGTCCTGCACCAGGCGGCCGGCGCGGGACATGGTCGGCAGTAGGCCGTTCTCGCGGATGCGGGTGAGGAACATCCTCATGAAGTAGACGCTGCGGCCGTAGACCAGCATCGCGTACTTCTTGCGGTCGACGTTGCGCGCCTCGTTGATGTCGTCTTCCTCCATCTTGGCCAGGGTCTCTTTGATCCTGACGAACTTGCCGAGCTTCATGTTGGCAAAGCGCTTGTTGCCGACCCGGTCCTCCTCGATCTCGTCCCGGTTCTCGGCCGAGAAGATCGAGATGAAGTCGCGCAGCTCGGGCACGGTCACGTTGCGCTGCACGGCGAAGCCGCCGACCCCGCGGTTCTTGAACTCCTCGGTCAGGTAGCGGATGTTGTCCAGCGCGGTGAAATCGAGCCGAAGCTGCCGGCCGTTCAGGTAGCAGGTCGTCTCCACCGCCTGCAGATTGAACGAGGCGTCGGCGGCGACGATGGTGTTGATCATGTCGCGCAGCGCCTCGAGCGGCTTGATGAAGATCTCGTTGTCGGGCGGGTGCAGCTTGACGTTGCGCACCAGCATGTACAGGGTCGACAGCGCGTTCTTGCCCAGGTTGTCGATCTTCTGGGCGCGGCTCCACTTCTTGACGTCCCAGGTGTCGAGGCGTTCGCCGCCGAATTTCCCGAAATCGGTGTCGTCGACGGCCGCCGCCATCCCGGCGCTGGTAGGGAGCTCGACCATGCCGCCTATCCTCTCGACCTGCCGCCGACCAGCCGCTCGCGCATCTCGAGCGCTGCCACGCGCGCCGCCTCGGCCACCTCCTTCGAGTTGGTCTCGAGGTTCTGCGCCTGCGCTGCCAGGAACTGGAAGATCGGGATCGCCGGCGCCATGGACAGTGCCTCGATCACGACCAGTTTGCGCTCGTCGGCCTTCTTGCGGTTGAGCAGGCCTCCCTTTTGCGCGAAGACCGCGTTGAGGTACTCCAACGACTGCGGGTGGTTGATCTGCGCCAGCCCGAGCAGAAAGTTCTTCTGCTCGTTGCGCTCGCGCTTCTCGAACTCCTCGCTGCCGATGATCTGCAGCAGCACCTCGATCGCGCGGTTGGGCTCGTAGTTGGGCATCATCCGCGCCGCCGCGCTGCGCAACTGCTGGTCGGATCCGGTCAGGCAGCTCAGGATGACCTTGAAGCACTCCTCGGACGGGTTGCGGCCGATGGTGGCCAGCGCCTCGAGCCTCAGGATCGCGTTGGGGTGTGTCAGGACGTGCGCGAACATCTGGAACTTGTTTGGAAAATTGATCTTGTCGATGACGTAGAGCATGTCCTTGACGACGTTGGACGACGGGTGCTGCAGGCGGTTGCTGAAGACCTGCGGCAGGTTCGGCCCCAGCTCGACCAGCACGTCGCAGACCAGGCGCCGGTTCGGCGGGATCTCGATCGACTCGAGAGTATCGCAGATCTGCGGCACCGACCCCTCGGGCAGGCTGGTCAGGTAGGCCTTGAGGCCGGCCGGATCCTTGACCGCGCCCGAGTTGAGCATCTGGGAGATGGTCGACAGGCGCTGCGGATCCGCCATGCGGTCGACGAGGCGGTCGGCGGCGTTCTGCAGCAGTTGCTTCAACTGCGGTTTCTGGGCCTTCTGGATGCGCTGCTCGAAGCGTTCGCGCATGGCGCCGATGCTGGCAAAGTCGCCCGACAGCAGCATCGCGTCGAGCAACTGGATGAAGCCCTCGGCCACGTCCTCGAAGTTCTCGGGCGTGGTGTCCAGCTCGAGCAACTGGAACAGGATGACCACCATCTTTGGCAGCAGCCGCTCGTTCTCCTCATCGGACAGCGCGAGCTGCACGCGCTCCTTGTCGGCCGGCGTGGCGGTCACTCCCTCGACCACGGCGCCGCGGATGCTCTCGACGCTCTCCAGCTTCATGTCGAGGTCCTCGAGCGAGACGCGGGCGAAGCGCGCGATGTCTTCGCTGTTGGATTGAAGCTGGCGGTACAGGTAGCGCACCACCTTGTCGACCTCGATCTTGACCTGCTCCTCGTCCTCGTCCTCGCACGCCTTGAAGCTCTCGACCACCACCCACTCGATGTGCTGGAGCTCGGCCTTCCAGAGCCGGGTGATCAGGTCGTCCTGGGACCGCTTCTGGTCGACGTTGGCGTCGATCATCAGCAGGATGAACCTGAGCAGCTCGTCGAGCGGGATGCCCGGCTTGAACATCAGCAGCCGGACACCGTGCTGGTAGAACGGGAAGCACAGGTTGCCCTCGCGCGACTCGTCGTGAAAGACGTCGACGCCGTGAAAGCGGTAGTCGAGCGCGCCCACGCGCAGCGCCAGCATGCCGTTGCGCTCCATGAAGTCGTGCAGCGCGGCGTGGCATGCCTGCATGTACTCTGCGTAGCGATCGCGCATGTGGCGGTAAAGGGAGATCGTCTTCAGCGCCTTCTGCAGCTTGAGGAAGATGTCCTTGACCTCGTGGACCTGCTCGACCTCGTCGGCGTTGAGCGCCTGGCCGTCGATGACCGCGGTCTTCGACTGCCTGGTCTTGGTGACGTTCGACTGGGAGTCGCTCATGCACGCCTCGATCGAGTGGCCATGCTAGCAAACCATGGCGCGCAGGCAAAGCCGAGTGCACGCCTCTCGCGGCCTAGGGCATCGCCATCTTCGATCGGCCGCGCTCGCGCCAGGCCTCCCTCAGCAGCCGCAGCTCGTCGCCCTTCAGCGCGACCACCAGCAGGCCGTACAGGGCCACTCCACCGACCACGGCCGCCACCAGCAGCAGCACGTTGCGCGGCAGCGCTGGCCCCTGCTGCCAGTCGCCCAGCCGCGCCAGCGCCGCCACCGCCGCGCCCATCGCGCCCGCCGCCGTCAGGTGGCGCAGCGTCGCCAGGGCCAGCGGTCGCAGGCCTATCGCTCCCAGCTTGCGCCGCAGCGCTCCGAGCAGCAGCAGCGCCTGCGCGCCGGTGGCGATGGACAGCGCCGCGGCCAGGCCGGCCGAATCGAAGCGGCCGAGGAGGGCGACCCCGAGTCCGGCGTTGACGACCAGGGCGGCTCCGGCGATCAGCGCCGGGGTGCGGGTGTCGGACAGCGCGTAGAAGGTCTGTGCCACCAGACGCACGATCGCGATCGCCACCAGCCCGGGCGCAAAGGCGATCAGCGCGCGCGCGGTCACCTCGGCGTCCGGCGGCGTGAAGCGGCCGTGCAGGTAGAGCACGCTCACGATCGGGGTGGCCAGCGCGACCAGGCCGACGGCTGCCGGAACGGTGATGAAGTTGGTCAAGCGCAGGCTCTCGGCAAAAGTCCCCACCAGCGCTCCGCGGTCGGCGGCCGCCGCCTGCTGGCTCAGCGACGGCAACGCCGCGGTCGCGATCGAGATCGCGAACACCCCCAGCGTCAGCTCCATGAGCCGGTCGGCGTTGTAGAGGTACGAGATGTGGCCGGCCGGCAAAAACGAGGCAAGCTGCCGCAGCACGATGATGTTGATCTGGTAGACTGCCAGGCCGAACACCGCCGGGCCCAGCAATCGCAGCAACTTGCGGGTGCCGGGGAGATCGAGGCGCAGCGTCGGCCGCGGCGTGATCCCGAGTCGCAGCAGGGCCGGAAGCTGCAGCGCGAGCTGGGCGACACCGCCGACCAGCACGCCGACCGCCAGCGACAGGACCGGTGGCGAGAACCACTCGGAAAAATAGGCGAGCCCGATGATGGCGAGGTTGAGCAGCATCGGCGCTGCGGCCGGCGCCGCGAAATGGCCGTTGGCGTTGAGCAGGCCCATGCAGAGCGCCACCCCGCTGATCAGCAGCAGGTAGGGGAACATGGCGCGCGTCAACAGAGTCGCCAGCGCGAGCTGCGCTGGGTCCTTGGCAAAGCCGGCCGCGAACAGCAGCACCAGGCCGCCGGCGAAGAGCGCGCCGAGCGCGGTGATGGCGCCGACCGCGAGCAGGGTGGCGGTGAAGGTGGCGTCGGCTAGGCTCCGGGCGCCCTGCGGTCCCTCGCGCTGTCGGGTCTCCAGGTAGACCGGGACAAAGGCCGCCGCGAGCGCGCCCTCGCCGACCAGCCGGCGAAAGACGTTGGGGATGGTGAAGGCGACGAAGAAGGCGTCGGTGGCAGCGGTGGCGCCAAAGGCGTGGAATACCACCATGTCTCGGATCGCGCCGAGGATGCGCGACCCCATGGTGAAAGAGGCGACCACGCCCGCGCGGCGCGCGATGCGGTGCATCTCGGTGGGGGCGGGCGGTTTCGACGTCGTCGGCAATACGCTGCGCGGCGCGGGGATCAGGCCTTGTCGGTAGCCGGGGTGGCCGCCGCAACCGGCTCTGCGGCCGCCGTGGCGACGGCCGGCTGCGCCGTCTCCGGCTTCTGGTCGACGCGCTCCTTCAGTTCCTTGCCGACCTTGAAAAATGGCAATTTCTTGGGCGGCACGTCGATGGTCTCGCCGGTGCGCGGGTTGCGGCCGGTATAGGAGCCGTAGTTCTTCGTGGTAAAGCTGCCAAAGCCTCGAATTTCTATACGGTCCCCCTTGACCAGGGCCTCGGTCATAGAGTCGAAGATCAAGTTGACGACCGCCTCGGCGCGCTTGCGCGTGGTCTTGGCGCGTTCTGCGATGATATCGATCAGCTCCGACTTGTTCATGTGACCTCCGCCACCACCCCGCGCTGCGCCGCTTCCAACTGTCAACCTCGCTTAACTAGGCGTGATTCGTCATATTGTCAAGCACTCGTGGGAATCGAGCGACGGCCCGGCCGGCCGCGCTCTGCCACCGAGCACCCGCGCCGCGTTGCCGGTCGAAGCTGGCGCCCCCGACAGGACTCGAACCTGTGGCCTACGGTTTAGGAAACCGCCGCTCTATCCACCTGAGCTACGGGGGCCTCGTCCTCGACCATTGCAAGGTGGCACATGCTAGTGATGTGGCGAGGTTGTGTCAATCTCCGGCCCCGTCTCCGGCCCCGTCTCCGGCCCCCGTCTCCGGCCCGCCGACCGTTGGCCCACCGCCGGACGGGACCGACTGAAGCGAGCAGAGGGATTAGTAGGCGATCAGCGCATCGACCGGTGCGCCGGTCAGCTTCTGGCGGCCATCGAGAAACTTGAGCTCCACGACAAACAGGAACCCCGCCACCTCGGCGCCGGCCTCGCGCACCAGTCTCCCCGCTGCCTCGGCCGTGCCGCCGGTCGCCAGCAGGTCGTCGACGACGAGCACCCGGTCCCCCGGCCCGCAGGCGTCGTCGTGCATCTCGATCGAGTCCTCGCCGTATTCCTTGGCAAAAGTGGCGCGGCGCGACTTGCGCGGCAGCTTGCCCGGCTTGCGCAGCGGCACGAAGCCGGCGCCGAGCCGCTGCGCCAGCGGCGCCCCGAAGATGAACCCGCGCGACTCGATGCCCGCGATCTTGGTGGCCTGGCGCGCGCGCGCGATCGCGAGCAGGGCCTCGGTCACCGCGGCCGCCGCCTGCGGGTCGAGCAGAATCGGAGTGATGTCCTTGAAGATGATGCCCGGTTTGGGAAAATCCGGCACATCGGCGATCAGGGCCTTGATCCTCTGCATGCTCACCTCTTTGCCGTCCTGCGATGGCGGTACCAGCGCTGGATGATCCGGGCGGCCGGCTTGCCGCGCGGCGAGTAGTCGCCGTCGAGGATGCCGCCGGGACCGTACCAGTTCCAGAAGTAGATGCCCTCCAGCGCCGGCTCGTCTTCCCAGGCCGCGACGAACGCGCGGTAGCAGAGCTCCTGCTCCTCGAGGTCGACGCTCTCGCGGCGCGTCTCGTCCCACGGGTACATGTTGCAGCCATCGAGCGACGGGTAGCCGATCTCGGTGAACACCAGCGGCTTGCCGATGCGCTTGGCAAAACTGACCAGCGGCCGCTTCCAGCGCTCCCAGCTCGCGATCAGGGTCGGCAGCGCCGGCTCGCGCTCTTTGGACAGCTCGTAGTAGCTGGTGACCCCCATGACGTCCACCAGATCCCAGAAGCTGACCGGCTCGTAGTGGTCCCAGTTGGCGCTGTACAGGATCTTGCCGCGGTAGACCTTGCGGGTGTCCGCGATCAGGCGCGCCCACGGCTCGCGAGTGCGCTCGGTCGAGAGCAGCTCGCTGCCGACGCTCAGCGTCTCGACACCGGTGCGCTCGGCGATGGCTGCGATGTGCAGGATGTAGCGATGGTAGCTGGCGTGCCAGGCGTCCCAGCTCTTGGGCTTGATCCGGCCGCGCCACTCGTTGGCCTTGCGGATCTCGACGCCTATGATCGGGAACAGCAGCACCCGTAAACCGCGCTGGCGCGCCTGCTCGATGGTGCGGGCCAGCGCGCCATCGCTCACCGTGTAGCCCGGGCGCGGCCGCAGCTCCTCGGCCTCGATGTCCTTCTGATACCAGACCGTCACCAGCGAGACGTGGCTGGCGCCCTGCGCGGCGATCTCGTCGAGAAAAAAGCCGTAGTCGAAGTTTTCGTCGCTGTCGAACAGGCCGAGCGCGATGCCGCGCTGGGGGGGCGGCGTGGCGTACGCCGCGGCACCGAGGCAGACCGCCAACAGCGCCACGGCGCTGACGCCGCGGCGCCCGATTTTCGACCGGCTTGACACCCTGAGACGTATCTAACAGAGTTCAAGGGAGACGGGAATCTGCGCGTCGAGGACGCCGCGTGTTGATCTGTTCCAGGTGCGGCCGCGAGGAGTTCGGCAATGCCACCCATTGCCGGCAGTGCGGTGCCCTGCTCCCGTTCAAGACCGTCCTCGATCTGCCGACCTTCGGCGCGCCGAGCGAGTCGCTCTGCCTCAATTGCGGCGCGAAGTTGCCGGCGCTCGCCGCGCGCTGTGCGGTCTGCGGCCAGCCGGCGAGCGGCGGGCCGGAGGAGATACCGACCGAGGTCGGCCGGATCGATCGGGGCGCCGTTCGGAACGAGGTGGCCGCTGGTGAGACGGGCACCGAGACGTCGACCCGGGGCGGCGGGGAATTCGACGAGACGCTCGGCCGGGCAGAGCGGGGCGGCGTTTCGCCGTTTGCCGAGCCAGCGCCAGGACCCGAGCCGCGCAGCGCGACGGCGCAGATCCGCGCGGTGTTCACCAGCCTGCAGCCGCAATCGCCGGCGGCAGGGCCGGCCCCGGCGGTGGCGCCGGCCAGCGTCCCGGCCGGCGTCAAGCTGGCGCGTTCGCTCGCCGATGAGTTCGTCGACGACGAATCCGAGGCCGAGACCGCGCCCGAGCGCACCGCGCGCGAGCGGGCGATGGCGGTCGTCGCGGCCGAGGTCGTGGGCGGGCAGGAGACCGGGCCGCTGCCGGTCACGACGCTGGTGCTCGAGCCGACGGTGCCGGTGCCCGAGGAGGTCGTCGCCGCCTTGCGGGCGCGGCGGAACAGCGCCCCCGCCGTCCCGCCGGCGGTCGCCCCGGCCGAGGCCAAGGCGCTGCCACCCCAGTTCGCGCCGCTGGATTCCGAGCCCCCGCTGGCTGCGCCCCACCCGGCGCCGGACTCGCCAGAACAGAGGCTGGCTTGTGCGTCGCGGGCGGTCGAGCGCAGCATCGATCGGTCGTCCCCGCACCTGGCTGCGATCAAGGCCGGGGCGGTTCATGTAGAGCCGCCGCGGCCGGCGCCTGCGGTCAGGGCGGCGCTGGAACCGGCGCTGGCGCAGGGGCGGCAGCGCGGCGCGGTCGGGCACGACGACGCGACAGCGGTCTACCCGGCGCTGAACAAGCAGAGCCTGTCCCCCGACGCGGTTGCGGTGGGGGTGCCCACGGGTCGTACCGACAGCCGCGACGAGGTGCGTCTGATCGACGACGGCCCGTCGCTGTGCAGTGCCTGCGGCGCCACCGTGGCCGGCGGCAATCGCTTCTGCGGCGAGTGCGGGCGGCCGATCGCGCCCCACCGGCAGACGCGGGCGATCCCGCAGCAACGGCGGCGCGACGACGAGGACAACACCGCGGGGGCGGCCTGCCGGGCGCGTCTGGTCCTGGTGCGCGGCGGCGGGGCGGTCGGCGCGGTCTGGTCGCTCGGCGGCGACGTCAACCGGGTGGGCCGCGTGCACGGCAACGTGGTGTTCGGCAACGATCCGTTCCTCTCGCCGTGGCACGCGACCTTTTTCTACCGCGACACCAGGCTGCTGGTGCGCGACGACAACAGCCGCAACGGGGTCTTTCTGCGGCTGCGCCGGCCCGAGCAACTGCAGGAGCGCGATCGCATCTGCATCGGCCGGCAGCTATTCGTCCTGCTGTCGCGCGCGAGCTGGGCACCCGTGGTCGTCAGCGCCGGGGATGAGACCGACACTCGATGGCTCGCCAGCCCGCGCGGCATGGAGGCGATCTACCTGGCCCGCGTCTTCGCCAGCGGCGACACCGAGGTCTACCTCCGACACCAGCGCACTCTCACGCTGGGGCGCAATGGCTGCGACGTCAATTTCCCCGACGACGACTTTCTCTCGCAGCGGCATTGCCGGATCCTGCGCTCGGGCGAATACACGGTGGTCGAGGACCTCGGCAGCCGCAACGGGACGTTTCTCGCCATCCGCGGCGAGCGCGCGCTCGAGAACGGCGACGAGTTGATGATCGGCAACCAGGTGCTGCGCGTCGACATCTTGTGAGGCGATCGCATGTCCCAGGCACCCGTCGGCATCGCGCTGCCACGTCTGACCCCTGCGGTCAAAGTTCTGCTCGTCACCAACACCGCGCTGTTCGTGCTGCTCGGCCTGGCCATCAAGCTGGCACCGGCCATGGGGGTGGCGCTGTTCGAGAACCTGGCGCTATCGGTCGCCGCGCTGGCCCAGCTCAAGGTCTGGACCGTGGTCAGCTACGCCTTCGTGCACAGCCTGTTCGACGTGTTCCACCTGCTCTTCAACATGCTGCTGCTCTACTTCTTCGGGCCGATGCTCGAGCGGCGCTGGGGCACGCGCCAGTTCATGTTCTTCTACCTGGGGGGCGCGCTCGGCGGCGGGCTGGTCTTCGCGGTCTTCAACCTCGCGATCAGCAGCGATGCGCCGGTCGTCGGCGCCTCGGCCGCGGTGCTGGCGCTGATAGTGGCCTGGGGTTTCCTGTTCCCGCAGATGCCAATCTATTTCTTTGGCCTGCTGCCGCTCAAGGGCTACCACCTGATCGCGATCACCGTCGCCATCGAGCTGCTGCTGGCGGTGTCGCAATCGCCGGTCTCGTCGGCCGCCCACTTCGGGGGCATGGCCACCGGCGCGCTGCTGGTCACCGGCTACTGGCGACCGCGTAAGCTGTGGGAGCGGTTGCGCCCCAAGAAGCGGGCGCGCGTCCCCAAGCTGTCGGTGTTCGTCAATCCAAAAGACGACGACAAGGCGCCGCCCGGAGGCTGGGTGAACTAATTTTCCAAGGGGGCGTCGGGCGCCCCCTCTTTCGCCGGGCCGGGGACGTCCCGGCGAAATTCACCCTGCCAGCACCGCCTGAGTTCCTGACGTCACTTGGTCGCGTGCTTGTCGCGCCCCTCGTTCCAGGCGACCCACTCCTTGTCCTCTGCCAGGTCGTCCGCCCGCGCGAACTTGTAGGCCGGCTCCATGGTGCCGTCGGCGGCGACCTTGACCGCCATCCACTCGCCGCAGAGCTGCTCCCACTGCTTCTTGGTCACCTCCTGAAACGGGGCAGACACCGGCTTGCGGTTGGCAAAATCGATGGGACCGGCCTGCGTTGCCGATCCGTCCGCCGCCTTCTTCTCGAAGAAGGGCGCATTGGAGACCGCCACCGCGCCGGCGTAGACCTTGATGATGGTCGATTTGTCCTCGTTGGCGTTGACGCGAAAGGTGGTGCCGCGCACCCCGGCGACCGCGTTGTCGGTGCGGACCTCGAACTTGTTGTCCGAGCCGACCGCAGAGCTCACCTTGGCCCAGGCCTTGCCGGCGACGATCGAAGTCGTCACCTGCCGCTCCTGTTTGCTGGCGTCGACCCTGGCGTCGGCGATGAACATGGTCGACGCGGCGGCGATGCGCACGGTCGACTTGTCGCGGTACGTCAACTCGAGCCGCGAATCGTCCTTCGTGCGCAGGTAATCGCCGACGTAGACCGGATCGTTGCGCTTGATCCTCGACCAGGGGCCGTCGGCCTTCTCGGCCCGCTCGGCCTGGCCCTTGAGAAAGCTCACCTTGCCCGCGGTCGGCCGCTGCTTGGCATCGGCGCCCAGCAGCAGCGACCCCGAGGTCAGCATCGCGACGACCAGCGCCAGCCGGCGCCACCTCGCATTGATCACCCACGCCTTCATGGCTCTCACCTCGGGGCGCCGTCGGCGGCGCCGTTACTTGCCAACGGTGACGACGATGCGGCCTTCGACGACCTCGGTCACCTCGATCTTGTAGCCGCCGAGCTTGGTGCTCGAGAGCTGCGCTGCCAGGGTGTCGGTCGAGCTCTCGACGTCGACGTCGATGGTGGCCACCTTCTTCACCAGGCTCTGGCGCGTCGCCTCGGAGACGCCCTTGAGCTTCTTGAGCGCCTTGACGATGCTGTCGACGGCCTTGAAGTTGGGGACGTTCTCGACGATAAGCTGCACCCTCTTGGCGCCGGTCTGCTCCTCCTCGGTCCAGCGCTTGGCGATGCGCTCGATGAGCTTGTTGGCCACCTTCTCGATCACGCGCGTCTTGTAGAGCTGGAGGCCGGCGGCGTTGAACACCGGGCTCAGCGATTGCACGGCGCCGCCCTCGGTCGCGGTGGCCACCACCGCGTGGTTCGAGGTGGCGAACATCTGCATCGTCAGGTTCATCTGGTAGCTGTGAAAGTCGGTGCCCATCACCGGCCCCGCGTCGCGCCCCTCGACCTTGCCCATGATGACGTACTGGGCGTTGGCCTTCTGGGCGATCTTCTCGGCGTCGGCCGCGCTTATCTCGCCCTTGCGGGTCCCGGCCGACAGGTCGAGACCGGCCAGGCCGGACAGGTCGACCACCGGAAAGCCGCGCTCCTGGAACAGGTTGATCAGCAGGTTCTCGGTCATGCCGCGCTCGGCCGTGCTGACCGAGAAGTCGGTCTTGCCCGCCATCTTCTCTGCGACCAGGAAGGCGATCTTTGAGGATTTCTTCAACCCTATGAGCTGCTCGATGGCCTCGCCGACCGGCTTCTCGGCGACGTCGGCCTGGATCGTGATCTCGTAGACGCCGTCCTTGGCACCCTCGGAGATCACCTTGTGACTGGTCACCATGCCCTCGGTGCGGGCGATGATCTCGTCCTTGACGATCGCCCACTCCGACGCCACGGTCGTCGACTGCACCTTGATCCCCGCGACCTGCTCCACCGCCTTGCGGAAGGCGTCCTTGAGCGCGGCCTTGCGCGCCGCCGCCTCGTCGCCGCCCTCGATCGCGAACTCGCCTTTAACGGTCACGCTCTTGGCCAACGCCGTGCTCGCCGCCAGCGCCGCCATTGCCGCCAGCACGCCGCAGCCGAGCGCGCGTGTCATCGTGCGTTTCATGGCAATTCTCCTCCTCCGGTTGACGGCTCAGTCGACGACGATCAGCACTTTCCCGTCGGCCAAATACTGGTGGTTGGTGGCGGGATCGCGCAGTCTGTCGGCGTCAGCGTTAGAGATGACGATGTCCGTCTTGTTGCTCTTGTCGGTGTCGATCGCCTTGATGACCATCGGATTGTCCTTGACCCGATCGTTTTTCTTTGCCGCGTCGAGATCCTTGACGTAGCCGGCGATACCGGTCTCGGACATCGATTTCTCGCTGACGAACTCGACGCCGTAGACCTCGTTTTTCTTTTCATCGAGCACGCGCGGAGCGATCGCCGGCACCAAGTGCAGCCCCTTGGCATTGATCACCAGACCGGTGTTCTTGAGCGGGCCCTTGGACGGCACCTGGCTGCGCTTGGCCGGTTTGGGCACCAGGGCGTCGGTCAGCGCACCGTCGAGCGGCATGCGGAGCACGACGTCGACCGACAGATCTGAGTAGTAGACCGTGTCGATCACCTGGGCGCCCCTGAGAATACCTTCGACCTGGGAGGAGATCTCGGCCGGCGCGAGCGCGTCCTTGCCGGTCTTCTTGGACGACACCTGCACCCCTTTGAGCGTCTCCAGGATGTTGCGATAGGCGTCCAGCTTGGCGGCCCGCTCGGCGCCGAGCCGCGCCGCGGCTGGGCTGGCCGCCTTTTTGTTGGGAGCGCCCGAGCCGCGGGCGGTGATCGTCTTCTCTGTCCAGTTGACCTTGCCCTTGCCCTGCAGGACATTCTGCTCGACGATCTCGTCGCCTGCCTGCGCTGCTGCCGCCACCACCAAGAGCCCAAAGGCCCAGGGGCGCCAATCAGCCCTCCTCAACCGCATGGTCGCCTCCTCTCCGCGCTTCCGAGCGCGATGCCGATGCTTGTTTCAAGCAACAGCGCAGTTGACCCTACAGCCGCATATCAACGTCGTACCCGATCTCGCCTGTCAAGCGCTTGCGCCAACTCCATCCGCCGCACGCGTTCCAGGCCTCTGTGCTCCCCGCATACATATACTTGGCGTCGGTTACGACGCCCGACCCATTCCAATATTCATCGGCTGACGCATCAGCTTCTGTCGGGGGGAAAATACCTCTATTTTTCTGCCCGTTCAATCATCGAGAGGGCAGTCGTGATCTCGCGGATCAGGAGCGCGATCTCGTGCACGTCCGCCATCGGCGAGGACTGTGCCAGGTCCGAATAAAAGAGCAGCCGCGGCGCGATCCGGTCGCGGATGCCGGCCACGAACACGGCCTGCGGAACGGCCGATCCGAGCAGGCCGTAGAGCCGTTGCCATTCCTCATCGTCCGGCGCTGCGCCGTGAAACGACTGGCTGCTGGCGAGCGCTGCGGCCAACTGCGGAAACTGTTCGAGATCGATCGCGGCCGCTGTTCCGGCGAACCCGGATCGAGCGAGCGGGGTGGCCGGAACCTCGCGCACGTCGAAGACGACGGCGCGGTCGAAGTAGCCGCGCAAGAAGCGCACACCGATCTCGGCGACATCGGCTACGGTGTGCGCGGTGAAGACCGCTTCCGCTGCCTCGACCACGGTCAGCAGTCGGGCGCCCGAGATCTCCCGCACCGAGGTCCGCGGTCTGGCGCGTGTCGTCAGCGGGATCGGGACCGCCTCGCGCGCCACCTCCTCCAGCCCGAGAGCCCTGGCGAAGTCGCGGTTCGATATCTCGCCGAGCGGACGGATGATCTCTCCGGGGCGACGGCGATCCGGGGCCACGCGGGTGTTCAGGGGATGGACGATCTCGTTCGCCTGCATGGTCTCGGTCGGCGGCTGCACGATCAGCGTGGGAGGCGCGGCGCCGGGCTGGCCGATTTCTGCAGCGGGCGCCGGCAACGTACTTTCGATCGGCGCCGCTGCCGGGCCGGCGGAGCCGGGCAGCCGCATCATCGGCCGCGCCAACTGCGGATAGAGGGTCGCGATCACGCGCTCGACCACCGCCTCGTCGCACAGGTGGGGAGCGACCGGCCGGCCGACGAAGAACGAGATCTCGGATGCCACGTCGGCGGTGCGCGGGTCGTAGAGCGCGATGGCCACGGCGTCGCCGTCGCGCCGGAAGGGGGCGACCCGGTAGCGCTCGACGACGGAGGCCGGCAAGTCCCGGGCGAGATCGGGGCTCGCGGCCAGGACGTCGCGGCCGTTGACGATGGGAATCCGAAACTGCTGTGACAGCGCGAGCCGGAGCTCGTCCGGAGTGACCAGGCCGAGGGCCAGCAGGCAACTGCCGAGGAAGCGCCCGGTCTGCCGCTGCACCTCGAGCGCCTGATACAGCGCCTCGCGCGTCAGCAAGCCAGAGCGCACCAGCAGCAGCCCGAGTGTCTCGCTCACGAACCCCTCTTGGCGCTCAGACCGAGCGCGCGTGCCACCACCTGATCGGCCAACTTGGGCAGCGGTGCCTTCTGGTCGGCATACCAGGAGACCGCGCCGTCGGCCAGCTTGCCCAGGGAGCCAGTCTCGCCTCCCTTGACGCCCTCGGGCCACCTGAGCGGCCGGCCGGCCGCCCGCGCTGCGAAGCTCCGGGCCAGCAACGCGCTCACCGCCTCGGCCGCGCCGCCGGCCCCGATCTTGCCGCCGAGCGCCCGCTTGACCGACGCGCTGTCGAACTTTTTGAGCGCGCGCGCCACCTCGGGCCTCAGCACGGCCGCCATCGCGTTCACCACGATCGGATCGACCGCCTCGTCCAGGTTCTCGAGCGCCGGCCCCACCACCAGATGTCGCACCTCCTTGCCCTCGATCTGGTAGGCGGCGCCGTGAGCATCCAGCGGGTTGACGATCACTACCAGCCGCGCGGCGGT
>JAFGSX010000193.1 GCA_016934455.1 Deltaproteobacteria bacterium | reverse complement strand
GGCCAGCCGCGCATCTTCTTCTCGATGGCGCGCGACGGTCTGTTGCCCAAGTTTTTCGCCCGGGTTCATCCCAGATTCCGCACGCCGCACATCTCGACCATCCTCACCGGCCTGCTGGTGGGGGTGTGCTCGATGTTCACCACCATCGACGAGATGGTCGACCTGACCAACATCGGGACGCTGTTCGCCTTTGTGCTGGTGTGCGCCGGCGTCGTCGTGCTGCGGCATCGCGATCCCGACCGGCCGCGCGCCTTCAAGACGCCGCTGGTGCCGCTGGTCCCGATCCTGGGCATCGGGTCGTGCCTGTACCTGATGGCCGGGCTGCCGCTGGTCACCTGGATCCGATTCGGCGTCTGGCTCGTGGTCGGCGCGTTGATCTACTTCTCGTACGGCCGGCGCCACAGTCGGTTGAGCGCGTGACCGGAAGCCAGGTCGGAGATCGCGACTACCACCGCGATCCAACTCATACCGAATCAATCTGATTGCGCTGCTCACTTTGCGTGAGCCTATTTTTGGCGGGTCCCCGCTGATCGGCGGAAGCCTTTTTGTCGTCGCTGCGCAACGAAAAAAGTCCTCCGCCGGCCCCCCGCCACGCAGGATCAACTGCGGTTAGCAGCGCAATCAGCGGACGATCTGGCAGAGCTTGAGCAGCGCGGTATCGATCTTGCGGCCGGCGGCGTCCATCGCGGTCAGGTTGACCACGATCTGCGGCTTGCGATCGACCACCGCCACGCCGGCGCCGATGCCGGCCTTGACCAGCTCGGGCTCGACGGCAAACGTGAAAAGCTGCTGGACCGCGGAGATCTTTTTCAGCGCGCCGACATCGCTGGCCGGCACCGCGTTCATCAGAAACAGAGCGTACAGCTTCTTCGACTTGGCCAGCGATTCGAGCTCGCCGGCGCTGCGGTACCCCAGCCGCACCACCTCGATCTTGCGCCCCTTGACCGTCATGCTGGCGAACTTGTCAAAGGCGCGCTCGACCGCGGCCAGCTCGTCGTCCGTTTTTTTGGCGGCCGGGTAGACGATGCCGACGCGCAGCGCGTCGTCGGCGGGCAGGTTGCCATCGTAGGTCATGATTTTGAAAAAGATCATGATGCGCAGCTCGAGCGGATCGCTTTGGGCGACGGCTGGTGCCGCTGCGAGCAACGCGACGCCGGCGACCGCGCACACCGCACAAGCTGTAAGTCGTTGCGACATCGTCCCTTTTGACGTCGTGTGCCAGAAAAAAATCACTTTCTTCTGGATCGCACACGTAGCCACCAGATTCATATCAGCGGCACTCCCCCTTGGCAATCTGGCGGCTCGACTTTTCGGGGTGGCTCCCCCACAATGCCTCCGCAGCGAACAGGATCGGGGTGGATACGCTCATGCCTGTGTCGAGAGAGAGACCGGCCGCCGTGGCCGCAAATGCGGGGGTGCGCAGCGGTGCGCTGCGAGTCGCGCTGGCCATGCTCGGCGCCGGGTTGCCAGCGGCGGTGCTGGCGCAGACCCTTCCCGTCGGCGAGGGAGAGGCAGCCGCCGCCGCGAAACCGCCGGGCGCACCGGAGTCGATCGCCAGCGACGTCGAGCCGGCGGCCGAGTCCGGATCGCAGCCGGCGACGGCGCCCGCGGTGGCGTCGGAGCCATTGCCCGACTCGGCGCCCGCGAACATGCCGGCGGTTGACCTCGGCCAGACCGGGCCTGCCGATTTTGAGCAGCTCTCGCTCGAATCCATGCTCGAGGTCGAGGTGACGACGGCCAGCAAGACCGGGCAGAAGCTGAGCGAGGCGCCCGCTGCGGTGACCATGATCGCGCGCGAGGACTTCGAGCGCTACGGCTGGCAGACCGTGGCCGAGGCGCTGACCAGCGTGCCGGGCCTCTATCTCTCCTCCGGCCGCGACTACAGGTACCTGGGCGTGCGCGGCGTCTCGCTGCCGCGCGACGTCAACAGCCGGGTGCTGGTGCTGATCGACGGCCACACCATGAACAATCCGTGGTCGGCGTCCGGCTATCTCGAAGAGCTGCTGGCGATCCCGGCCGAGGCGGTGGAGCGGATCGAGGTGATCCTCGGCCCGTCCTCCAGCATCTACGGCAGCAACGCCTTCCTGGCGATGGTCAACATCATCTCGCGCCGCAGCGAGGCCCAGGGGATCAAAGCGCCGACCCAAGTCATCGTCGACGGCAGCGCCAGCACGCTCAACCGCTTCCGCAGTGCGCAGGTGGTCCGCCACCGCTTTGACAATGGCATCGAGGTCGCGCTGCACGGCATCGAGGTCAACGCGCCCGGTCCGACCGTCGAGTTCACTGACATGACGCGGCCGCGCCTCAACCGGCCAAAGCCGACCGCCACCGCCGGCGTCGCCACGGCAACCGACTACGAGCGCGGTTACGGCGTGGGCGGCCAGGCGAGCTGGGGCGGCGCCAGCGTCCAGCTCCACCTGGCCGATCGCCTCAAAGGCCTGCCCGAGGCGCCCGACGACTCGATCTTCGATGATCCCTACAATGCCTCGCGCGATAGCCATAACTACGCCGAGGCGAGCTACCGGCTCGAGCTGTTCGAGCAGACGGCGGTCGCCCGCGTCTACTTCGACCAGTTCAGGCACCGCGAGTTCCGGCACCGCGATCCCACCGACTGGGAGCCGGGCCGCTGGTTCAGCGACGACCCGTACACGGTTTCGGAGGGCAACGACGATGCCTGGGGCGGCGAGCTGCAGGCCACGCTGCGCTTCGGCACGCGCGATTCACTCGTGATCGGCAGCGAGCTGCAGACCCACACCTTGACCCAGCCGACCTACGAGCTGAACACCGCGACCGGCGAGCGGATCGAGGAGACCGTGCGCGGCGGCCTGCTCGATGCGCAGGGCCAGATCAAGCCCGTGGCGTACTGGAATCTGGCCTTTTATGCCCAGAACGACCTGCGCCTGCTGTCGTCCTTTCACATGGTGCTGGGCCTGCGCTACGACTATAACTCGCTGTTCAGCAAACTCGACGACGCCGTCGCTGCTCTCCAGGGGCTGTCCCCGCGCATGGCGTTGGTCTACTCCCCGCTGCCGGAGCTGGTCTTCAAGGTGATGTACGGCGAGGCGTTCCGCAATCCGAGCCCGCTCGAGGCGTTCTACGACGACGGCGCCTCGGTCTGCGGCAACCCGCGGCTCAAGCCCGAACGGCTGCGCACGGTCGAGCTGGTCGGGCTGTGGGCGGCCAGCCCTGCGGTCTCCTTTTCGGCCTCGGCCTTTTACACCAGCATGCGCGATCTGCTGGCGCAGCAGGCGGTCGACGCCTGCTACGAGGGCAGCGGTCCGCGCCTGATCTTCGTCAACCGCCAATCCGCGATCATCTACGGCGGCGTGGTCGGCGTCACCGCGCGGCCGGGCGCCGGGATCGCCCTGTTCGGCTCGTTTGGTGCCTGGCAAGGCCAGCAGGCCGACGCCACCTCGTCCCAGCCGCTGCCGAACTCCCCGCCGCTGGTGGCGACCCTGGGTGCCTCCGCGCCGCTGTGGGAGGACAAGCTGGTCGCGTCGGCGCGGGCGCGGCTGATGTCGCAGCGCCTCAACTGGACGCTGGACGAAAAGCGGCCCGAGGCCGGCTATGTCCTGGTCGACGCCGGCCTCACGCTGCGCCGGTTGTTCGCCGGACTGTTCGCGACGCTGGCGGTCAGCAACGCGCTCGACGTCGACTACCGCGACCCGGTGACCTCGACGGAAACCATCCCGACCGCGATGCCGCAGGACGGTATCTCGGCTCTGCTCAAGGTGGGTTATGAGTACTAGATTCCTGTTGGTATGCGCCCTGGGGGGGCTGGCAGTGCTGTCGATCGCGCGCTGCAGCACCGAGCTCGACCTCGGGTCGGCGCTGCAGCCGGAGCCGGCGGGCGCCGGCGAGCTGCGCGCCTGCAACGACGGCTTAGACAACGACGGCGACCTCCTCGTCGACTATCCCAATGACCCGGGTTGCGAATCTCCTCTCGATCCGGCCGAGGAGGATCCGCTGGTGGCGCGCGCCTGCAGCGACGGCGCCGACAACGACGGCGACGGCCGCATCGACTTCGACTACAACCGCAACGGCCTGCGCGATTCGATAGACGATCCGGGGTGCGACAGCGCGGCCGACGACGACGAGAGCAACGTGCCGCTGCCCGAGTGCGCCGACGGTTTTGACAACGACAGCGACGGCCGGGTCGACCTCGAAGATCTCAACTGCTCCGGCCGCAACGACGACAGCGAGGCGCCCGAGTGCGGCAACGGCCTCGACGACGACAGCGACGGCGCCATCGATTTTCCGGACGACCTGGAGTGCGACAATCGCGGCGACGACACCGAGTCCGAATGACCAGCGGGTGACGATCTGCGCGGGGGTACCATGAAGACATGTGCGGTCTCTCTTCTGTTGGGCCTGGTGTTCGCCGCCGGGTGTCCGGGGACGTGCACCACCAACCCATCGATCTCCGACCTCGACAACGACGGGGTGGTGGACGGCGACGACAATTGCCCGTCCTCGCCCAATCCCGAGCAACTGGACACCGACGGGGACGGTGTCGGCGACGCCTGCGACGGCTGCCCGGACCTGAGCGACCCGGATCAAACCGACCAGGACGGCGACGGCGTCAACGACGTCTGCGACAATTGCCCGGCGATCGCCAACCCCGGCCAGGAGGACGCCAACCTGACGGTCGGGCGCGAAGCCGGTCCGGGCGACGCCTGCGACCGCGACGCGGACGACATCGAGGACAGCCAGGACAATTGTCCGGGCGTCTCCAATCCCGACCAGACCAACGTCGACTGCATCCTGTCGGGCGCCACCTGCGACAACCTGGGCGACGCCTGCGACCCCGACGACGACGGAGACGGCGTGTGCGAACCGGGCGAGAGCGGTGCCGGCTGCAGCGGCAGCGACAACTGCCCGCTGGCGGTCAACGGCGAGCAGGCGGACGCCGATCGCGACGGGATCGGCGATGTCTGCGACGACGACGTGGATGGCGATGGGAGGGCCAACGAGGCAGACAACTGCCCGCTCGTGAACAATCCGGGGCAAGAAGACGTGGACGACGACGATATCGGCGATCTCTGCGATGCCGATGCCGACGGCGATGCCGTCTGCGACCCCGGGCGCAGCGATCCGACCTGCACCGGCAGCGACAACTGCCCGCTGGCCGCCAATCCGGGCCAGGAGAACCTTGACACGGACGATTTCGGCGATCTCTGCGATGCCGACGTGGACGGCGACACCATCTGCGATCCCGGCCGCAGCGACGGTATCTGCACCGGTAGCGACAACTGCCCGCGCGTCGACAACACCGATCAGACCGATACCGACCTGGACGGCGTGGGCGACGCCTGTGATCAGGATATCGATGCCGACCAGGACGGTGTCGACGACGGAATCGACAATTGCCTGGGCCTGGCCAACACCGACCAGGCCAATCTGGATGGCGACAGCGCGGGCGACGCGTGCGACCCGGACGACGACGGCGACGGTATCTGCGATCCGGGGCAGAGCGCGGGCTCGTGCACCGGCAGCGACAACTGTCCGCGGACCGTCAACAGCGACCAGGCCAACGGCGACGGCGATGCGGCGGGCAACGTCTGCGACAACTGCCCCGAGACACCCAACAGCGACCAGGCCGACGGCGACGAAGACGGCATCGGCGACGTCTGCGACAACTGCCCGGCGACGGCCAATGCCGACCAAATCGATCTCGACGGCGACGGTATCGGCGACGCCTGCGACGACACCGTCGACTACGCTGGCCTGGTGCTGGCGATGCGGTACAAGGATGAGGCCATCTACCTGCACAACGATGAGATCTGGGGTGCCGCGGTCTTCGGCGAGAGGGCCGACTGGCCGCGCAGTTACCAATGGGCGGTCAACACCTGGACCGGCGCCACCTGGCCGCCGCTGCCTGCGACCCCTGGGGTCTGGGAGATGCACGATCTGCTCGCGCCGTGGGAGCCGGCCGACTTTGCCAGTTACGATGCGGGTGCGGTCGTGCAACTCAACCATGCATCGGGCGCGCAGATGGCGATCGGATGGGAAGATCAGGAATATCCGGGATTCGCCCTCTATTATGGCGGTCCATACCAGACCAATACCTGGCGCTGGGGTGAGAGCTACGACATTCTCGCGCCGGGCGGCGTCGACATCGGACAGTTCAGGGTAAACCGCGGCCTGCGACTGCCACCCGATTTCACGGTGTCTCCCGACGTGGTCAGCCAGTCGCTGGTGGTTTATCAAGAGGAGGACAAGACCTTTCACTGGACGCCGGGCCCGGCCAGCGGCACCAGCATGCACGTCCGCATCCTGTCCGGCCACCGCCTGCTGTCCTACGTGGCTGACGACGCCAGCGGGGTGCTCGTGATCCCGGCTGCGCAGCTCTCGCGGTTGGAGATCGGCAGGGCCACGGTCTCGTTCCAGCGCGTGGTCGAGGCTCCTTTCTCGGTCGGCGGCAAGACCTATGCCGCCATTTCTTTCGTGGACCAGGAGGCCTACCTGCAACTCATCCCGGTCTGCGATTTTACCGAACAGGGCGCCAACAACGACCGAGCCAATGCCAATGCGCTGGGCAATTCGCTGACCAGCGAATTCGTCGTCTGCGGTACCTACGATCCGAGCAACGACATCGATTTCTTCTCGTTCAGCGCCAGCGCCGGACAGTTGCTCTCGGCGCGCACTTATGCCTCGGAGATCGCATCCTCCATCGACACCGTGATCGAGATCGTGGATGCCAACGGTGTGGTGCTGGCCAGCAACGACAATGCCAACAGAGCGACCAAGGACTCGTCGCTGCTGCGGGTGTTGCCGCGCAGCGGCACCTGGTATCTCTCGGTCACGCACGCCAACCGCAACCAGAATGGAGGTTCGACCCACAATTACAATCTGCTGCTGCAGCTCTTCACGGTGCCGGGGCAGCCGTTTGCCTTTGCCGCCACGCAAGAGGGTGCGAGCCCCGACGAGGCGTGCTTTGCCATTCCAGATTCGCGTTACGAGCTGGTCGAGGGGTCGCCGTCGAGCTGCTCGGTCCAGGTCGCTGGTCTATCCAGCGCCTCGCGCGTCAACATCATGGTCGACATCGGGCACACCTACCCGTCCGATCTCAAGCTGGTGTTGACGCACCCGGACGGCAGCGAGGTGATCCTCGACAACCACACCGGCAAGATCCGAGGTGTGTTCGACCTGGCCGGCCAGGGGCTCGCCGTCGATGACCGGAACCAGACGATGACCGATCTGGCCGGCCGCAATCCGAGCGGCCCCTGGACCGTGCGCACGACCGACTGGTACTGGGAGGACGAGGGCAACATCCGCAATCTGGTGCTATTTATCGAGCCATGACCTGGTATAGTCGCGACCAGCCGATGGCCGAACAGACGCCACAGACTGTCGAGATGTCCCAGATTCGCATGCACGAGCGGTTGAGCGTGCGCCTCTCGTTCTTTCTGGTCGCCATCCTGGCCCTGCTGCTGCTCATGTTCTCCCTGGTCTACCCGAGCCAGATGCTCGAGCGCGGCAAGGCGGACCTGCGGGCCAAGGCCGAGAGCATCTTGCCGATCGTGGTCCACAGCGTGCAGCCGGCCATCGACCTGGCGGTCGATCCGCTGACCGGCGCCTTCAACGAGCAACTGCTCGATCGCGCGGTCATCAACGGCACCTTCGAGCTGCTCAAGAAGAACCGGGAGCTGGCCCATGCCAGCCTGCACCTGTTGCCGCAGAAGCAGCTCTTCGGCTTTACCGAGGACCAACACGCCGAAGCGGTGGCGGCTGCGTTTTCCAAGCTGAGCTTCCAGGGTGCGGAGGTGCGCCTGACCGACGACGTGGTGGCGCTGCAGGAGCCGGTGCTCAACGCGGCCAAGTCGGTTCCGATCGCCGCCGTGCGCATCGCCTTCTCGCTCGACGAGCGGCGCTCGCAGGTGCGGCGCGACACCTGGTACACCTGCGGCGCGTGCGCCGGCATCCTCCTGCTCGGGCTGCTCGTGATCATGGGTTTCGCCCGTCTGCTGGTGTCGCGGCCGGTCAATGCGCTGGTCGCAGGCGCGCTGCAGGTGGCCAGCGGCAGGTTGAGCGCGGTCGCTTTCCCGGAGGTGTCGGGCGAGCTGGGTCTGCTGGCGCGCGTCTTTCGCTCGATGGCGCGGGCGCTGCTCGACGTCATCAAGGGCATCCACGACACCTCGCGCCAGGTGGCCACGGCGCAGGCGACGATCAGCGGCGCGGCTCAGCGCGTGCTCGGTCAGACCCACCTGCAGTCGCAGGCGACCACCGCGATCCTCTCCTCGGTCGACGGTGTCAACCAGTCTATCGGCGCCATCGACCGCAACCTCGAGCAACTGACCCAGGGCGCCAACACCAGCTCGGCGTCTGCCCTGCAGTTGAGCCAGAACCTCGGCGCGCTGATGCCCCAGGTCGACGAGTTTGCAGATTTTGTCAGCTTCACCGACGGGGCGATGAAGAAGATGGGCGACTCGGCGACCCAGATCGTGTCGCACGTCGGTAACCTGGCCAAAGCCACCGACGAGGTGGCGTCGTCGGTCTCGGAGCTGGAGAGCGCGGTCAAGTTCATCAGCGCCAAGTCGGCCGAGAACCTCGAGCTGGCGCAGAAGATCAGCGACACCGCCAACGACAGCCAGCAGACCGTGGTGCTCAACGTCGACGGCATGGAGAAGATCGCGCAGTCGTTCAGCGCCATCGCGCAGGCGGTCGGCAACCTGGGCGAGCGGCTCAACTCGATCATCGACATCACCAAGGTGATCACCGAGATCTCGGACCAGACCAACCTGCTGTCGCTTAACGCCTCGATCATGGCGGCGCAGGCGGGCGAGCACGGCAAGGGTTTTGCCGTCGTCGCCGACGAGATCAAGGCGCTGTCCAAGCGCACCCAGGCCTCGATCCAGGAGATCTCGGCGCTGATCGAGAACATCGACAAGGAGCACCGGCGCACCACCGACTCCGTCACGAGCGGCGTCGCCAGCGTGCGCGAGGGGCAGGCGCTGTCGGCGCGCGTCGGCACCGCCATCCGCGACATCCTGGACCTGATCCACCAGAGCCACCTGCGCATGGCCGAGATCGCCCGCGCCACCCAGGAGCAGGCCAAGGGCAGCACCGTGATCAACAACCGCACGCACGAGATCGCGCAGATGGGTCAGCTCATCCACGAGTCGACCGGCGAGCAGAACAGGCAGGTCGAGTACAGCGCGGTGCTGGTGGGCAAGATCGCGACCGCGCTCGAGAACGTGCGCGCTGGCCTGAAGCAGGAGGCCGCGGGCAGCGCGCAGGTGGCCGAACAGATCGCGGCCACCCACACCATGGCCGAGAGCATCCGCCGCGAGAGCGGGGGCCAGCGCGAGCGCGCCAACCAGATCGCCACCGAGATGGCGACCATCCGCAAGACCTCGGAGCAGGTCCTCTCCGACACCCAGGCGGTGGTGGGCGCGCTGGGCGATCTCGGCAACGAGATCGAGCTGATGACCAAGGCCATCGAGAGGTTCGCAGTATAACCCCCACCCAAGCAGCGCGGTCAGGGTCGCCGCTCTCCGCGCCGTCGAGCGGCGCGGTTTCTGCGTTTGTTTGGCGACCGGTATTTTGCGTATTATCAATGCGTCGTTCGTACACGACTCATCGCACTGGGGGTCATCATGAAAATGTCCAAGGCGCTTAAGACCGCATTCTCCCTGGTCGCTGCAATGTGCTCTCTCGCGGGGTGCAACTGCGGCGTCGACCATGTCGCGGGAATGGACGCGGCCAAGTTCGACGCGCGGGTCACCGCTGACGCCGGCCAATCGGACGCGATCGCTATCGACGCCCGAGCCACCGACCGGCAGGCCAATGACACGACGAGCGACACCGCCGTTTTGGACGTCGCGGCGGCCGACACGGTGCAGGCCGACAGTGTTTTACCAGACACCGCCGCTGCCGATACCGGCGGCGGCACGGACATCGGCGGCGGTGCGGATACGGGCGGCGGTGCGGATACGGGCGGCGGTGCGGATACGGGCGGCGGCAACGACGCTGCAACTGTCGACGGCGCGGTCGGCGACTCGGCGCTGCCAGACACAGCCGTTCCCGATACCGGTGTCGGCGATGCGGTGCCGGGCGATCGGTTCACCGGCGATGCCCTGGGCAATCGGCCACCGGTGGCGACCATCGATGGCGAGATCGAGCAGGTGGTCAGCGCCGACGCCGGTGCGAGCCTGACCTTCAACGGCGCGGCCATCGATCCGGACGGCGACAGTGTGACCCTGACATGGGACGTGTGGTCGCTCGCCAGCCCGACGGTGAGCTGCGCCGTCGACTTCGCCGCGGCAAACCCGACGCCGGACGTGTTGACCATCACCGTGCCCACAGCGGCGAGCACGCCCGACTGCCAGGGGGACGTGCTCATCGTGCTCGTCGCCGACGACGGCCAGGCGCAAGGCGCGGCCTACGTCACGCTTCTGGTCGCGCCGGCGGTTACCTTCAGCATCACCAGAGACGTCATCAACCTGCCGGTCGGCACGACTGCGACTGTCTTTGGCAGCTCAACTCCCGACCAGCCCAAGACCTACGTCTGGACCGTGGTGTCCGCGACCGGAGGTTGTACCACGACCGACCTGTCAGTGAGCGGCGGGACCGACACCAACACCAGTTCGCAGCGCACCCTGGGCATGGCGCTGAACGCGAGTCTCGTCGGCTGCACCTTTGAGGTCCAGGGCACGGCGACGCTGGGCGCGCAATCGGCATCGGACACCGTGCGCGTTGCGATCATCAACACCGCGTCGACCGTGACGATCGTCGGTGTGCCGCTCGTGGCAGCGAGCGCCTACAGCGTCACCCTGCCGCCCGGGATAACGCCCTCGTTCACCTCGTCGGTGTGCGACCCGGACCGCCAGGCGCTCAGCCACACCTGGGGCGGCGCCAGCCTGTCCAGACTCTCCTGCAGCCCGACCTGCGCCGCGGGTCCGACCGTTCCCGCCGCCGGTGGCTGTACGACCTACACGGTCACCTTCGCGGGCCCGCTCGTGGCCGGCACCACATACAGCTTTGCGGTTGCAGGCACTGACGGCATCGACCCGGACAGCGTCACCCTGACGGTCGTGACCGAGCCTTGCCTGTGGGTCGCCTTGACCGGCAACGACACGACCGGCTCCGGCACGCTCGCCCAACCCTATCGGACGATCGCCAAGGGTCTTGCCGAGGCCGTCAACAGCGCCGATACCAACGTCTGCGTCGTCGAGGGCACCTACAGCGAGGACCTGGTGATCCCGACGCCGACCTTCAACCCCGCGATCCAGTACCAGGCCGACCTCCTGGGTGGATTCACGGCAGCGGGCGCGCCGACCGGCGCCCGCGCCCTCGTCGAGTCCTCGAGCGTCATCGACAATGCCGAGGGCGCGAGATTCGCGGCCGGCTACACCGGCGCGGTGCGGCGCATGGCGTTTGCGCAGGCTGCCACCTACACCCACGGCGGCGGCGCCGCGGCCGCCATGACCGTTGCCATGGCCTCGCCGGCGCTTGACGATGTGGTCATCACTGGCCGGGCCGGGACTCCGGCGGTCGGGCTGCGCATCCTGATCACCTCCACGAGCCCGGGCGCATCGCCGACCCAGCCCGTCCTGCGGCAGAGCACGGTGGTGGGAAGTTCGAGCCCTGCTGCCACCGATGTCACCGGCGTCTGGATCAGCAAGTCCGGCGGCAGCGGTGTGCCCATGATCGGCCCGGGAAACACCGTCGCCGCAGGTCGTGGCGCGGGCACCGGAACCGGCGTCGCCATCAGGTACGAGCCCGGTACGCCGGTGTCGGTGGTGGGCAATCAGGTGATCACCGTTTGTCAACCCGGCGGCGGTTGCGGCTTTGCGGACGCCATCGCCATCGACCTCGAGGGCAGCGGCGTGGCCGCGACCTCCGGCCTGGTGGACGGCAACCGGCAGATCGCGATCGGCGGCAATGTCAGTGGCAGGTCGGTGGCCATTCAAATGAACGGGGTGAATCGGCTGTCGATCACCAACAACGCGCAGGTGGGCGACGGCTACCAGGGGGGCGCCCGGATCGCCCTCGGCATTGCCGACGGCAACCTGGCTCTCGACGGCACGACGAGCGGCGGCGGCTCGTCGCTGGTCACCATCGCCAACAACTCCTATGTCACCGGCGGCGGCCAGCTTGACTACGGTGGCTGCACCTCGACGCGCATCGGTGCCGGCATCCTGCTCGTCGGTACGAGCGGCGGCAGCTCGGTCAGGAACAACGGCTGGAGCACGAATTTGTATGCCCGCGGCATCCACGGCGGCCGGGCGTTCATATATTGGAATGCGGCCGGCGACGCCGTACCGCCTTCGGTCCCGGGCCTGTGGACCCTGTCGACCAGCGGCCTCACGGTCGAGCACAATCTCATCATGAGCGGCGATCTCGGGGATTACACCGCGTGCACGTCTCCGGCCGAGAAGCCGCCGGCGCAAGCCTTCGAAGACGGCCAGCCCGCCACCGGCATCACGACGGCCGGCCGCGCGAGCGTGGGCCTGATCCTTGATCGCAACAGCGCGATCTGCGGCACGCCGGCGCCAAACTCCGGAGTCGGCTCGTCCCTGCGAACGACCTGCGCTGCGGCACAGCTCAACGCGCCGGCCGGGCCGAGCATCCGCAACAATATCTTCTCGACCATCTGCGGCAGCAACCTCATCGGTCTCTGGGTGCGCGGCGGCTACGGTCTGGACGCGCGCCACAACACCATCGATCCCGACCTGATCCCCATGCCAGGAATGTGCGCGCCGATCCACGGCTCCATCGTCAAATGGGGTATCCGCATCGAGCGCGCGGTCAAGGGGGGCGACACCGGCATCTTCTTGGCCAACAATCTCGTCTTTCTGGATCGCGACGATCCTTACGACGACGTGAATCAGCGCTTTGCTCTGTTCGAGACCGCAACCGGCACGGGCAGCGCGGTCCTCGCCTGGTCGTACAACATGGTCTATCTGCAAGGTGATGTCCTCGCATCTCCCGATGCGCCGGACTACGTTCGCCTCGACGACGACGCTGGCACGACCCTGTTCCCGGCCGCCGATCTCGACAGCATCCCCGGGATCCTGATCGTCCAGGGCAACTTCGCGGGCGTTGCAGCGCTGACCGACCCGGGCATGAACAAGGAACTGCGGCGGTTGACGGCAGGCAGCGACGCGATCGATATCTGCGACGTCAATCGCGTCGTGCCTCACGACATCGACGGCGAGACTCGACCCAAGGGCGCGACCTGCGACATCGGTTCCGACGAATTCTAAGCGACCGCGGCGCCCCGCCTCGGGCTTGCCTCCGCTCTCGTCGCAACACCCCGGCCGACGCCCCCGTAGAAGAAACCGGCGGCTGCAAGGCCGCCCCGATCAGATCGGCACGCACGTCGCGAGGATACAGCGCTGGTCGGGCCGGCAGTCTCCGTCGAGCGAGCAACCGGTGCACAGGTGCAAGAAGCTGCAGCTATGGCCGGGCCGGCAGTCGCTGTCGTCGACGCAGGTGCCGTTGGCGGGATAGCACGCGCCGTTCTGCGGATCGCACAGCTCGTCCTGCGGACAGGTGACGTCGTCACACGGAGACGCGGCGCCGTCGGGGAAGCAGACCGACAACACGCAGCGCAGGCCGCTCGGGCACGGCTCGCTGTCGCCGCAGCCGACGCACAGCCCGCTCTGCAGCAGACCGGCGCCGGCGCAGGTGAGGTTACCGCCGCAGTCGCTGTTGTCGGTGCAGCCGGGATCGGTCGTGCAGCGGTTGAGCACGGGCGCGCAGATCTGGCCTGGCCCGCAGTCGTCGTCGCTGGTGCACGACGGCTCGCACTGGCCGGTCTGCGGGTTGCAGCGCGTGCCGTCGGGGCACTCGGCGCCAAAGCACTCGGCGGCGGTCGCGGCCGGTCCCCGGATGCAGGTCCCCATCACGCAGCTCGCCTCGGGATCGACCAACTGGCACTGCAGGTCGTCGATGCAGCCGACGCAGACCCCCCACTGGCAGGTCATCATCAACCCGCAGTCGGCGTCGACGGTGCAGGTCATCACCACGTCGCCGGCGCGCGAGACGCAGCGGTACTGGTCGCAGCGCTGGGTAAAATTGCAGTCGCTGTCGTCGCGGCAGTAGCCATCGCTCGGCACGCAGGCGACGCTGCCGCCGTCTCCGACGCCGGCGTCGTAGGTGCCTGGCTCCGGGCAGACAAAACCCTCCTGGCACTGGCTGGGATCGCAGGTGCCGGCGGGCAGCGGCTCGCACAGGCCGAGGGCCAGGTTGCAGCGCTCGTCCTCCTCGCACTGCTGTTCGCCGCTGCAGATGGTGCGGCACTGGCCATTGCCGTCTTCGATCTGCCCCGCCGGGCAACCCCGGTCGACGCCGGTCATGCGGTCGGCACCGGCCGCGCGGTCGGCGGCGATGTCGCCGTCGACACCCGCTCCGCTGTCGTACCAGGTGACGCCGGCGTCGGTGTTTCCGGGGCCGATGGGGCGGCCGGGGCAGCCGGCGACCGAGAACAGGGCGCAACTCGTCGCTAGCAGGACCAGTGCATTTCTCATGGGTCGCTCCTGAACAGGCGCTTCATTATGCCAGAATTGGCGGCGCCCAGGCCAGGCTTGACATGCCAGCAGCGGAGCCTAGACTGGCCGATCTTTCAAGAAGGGCGTTTGCCGGTGAGGGAGCGATGGATACCAAGCAGTTGTACGACGACTATCTGATCACGAGCATGGTGGCCGGCTTCGAGCCGATCACGGTGGCCAAGGCCGCCGGCTGCAACGTCACCGCCGACGACGGCAAGCAGTACCTCGACTGCTTCAGCGGCATCGCCGTGGTCAACGCCGGCCACAACCACCCGCGCGTGGTGGCCGCCGCCAAGGAGCAGATCGACCGCTGGGTGCACTGCTGCACCTACGTCTACTACAACCCGCGCGCCGGCGAGCTGGCCAAGCTGCTGGCCGAGATCACGCCGGGCAAGCTGCAGAAGAGCTTTTTCTGCAACAGCGGCGCCGAGGCGATCGAGGGCGCGCTGCGGCTGGCCAAGCAGTTCACCAAGCGACACGAGCTGATCTGCCTAACCCAGAGTTTTCACGGCCGCACCTGGGGCACGCTCTCGATCACCGGCAACCGCGGCCGTAAGAAGGGCGGCGGGCCGTACGCGCCGGGCATCGCCTTTGCCCCCGCGCCCTACTGCTACCGCTGCCCGTTCAAGACCACCTACCCGGGCTGCGGCGTTGCATGCGCCGAGTTCTTGGACCATGTGCTCAAGTACCAGACCTGCGGCAGCGTGGCCGCTTTCGTGGCCGAGCCGGTGATGGGCGAGGGCGGCATCATCGTGCCGCCTCCCGAGTACTACAAGATAGCGGTCGACCTGGTGCGCAAGGACGGCGGTGTATTCGTCACCGACGAGGTGCAGTGCGGCTGGGGCCGCACCGGCAAGCTGTTCGCAATCGAGCACTACGGCGTCGAGCCCGAGATCATGGCGACGGCCAAGGGCATCGCCGACGGCTTCCCGCTCGGTGCCTTCATCGCGCGCGCCGACGTGGCCGGCGCCTTCACCCCGGGGGACCATCTGTCGACCTTTGGCGGCAACCCGGTAAGCTGCGCCGCCTCCATCGCCAACATCGGCGTCATGCGAGAGGAAAAATTGCCCGAGCGCTCGGCCGAGCGCGGTGCCCAGCTCATGGCGCGCTTTGCGGCGACCAAAGAAAAATGCAGGCTGCTCGGCGAGGTGCGCGGCAAGGGGATGATGATCGGGCTCGAGCTGGTCAAGGACGCAAACAAGACGCCTGCGGTCGACGAGGCCAAGCAGGTCAAGGCGTTTTGTCGCGAGCACGGCGTGCTGGTCGGCACCGGCGGTCAGTTCGGCCAGGTGGTCCGCGTCCAGCCGCCGCTGATCATGACCGCCGACGAAGCCGACCGCGCGGCCGACGTCATCGAGCAGGCTCTGCTCAAGGTCGGCGCCGCGCTGTAGCCGCAGAGCAAATCCGAGAGGGGGGTCACGAGGAGGCCATGGAAGACTCAAAAAGCTCCGACTTCGTTGCGCAGTTCTACCTGGATTGCGGATTTGCCACACGAGCGCTGCACGCCGGCGAACACGTCAGCCAGCCGCACACACCGGCCCACACGACGCCGATCTACCAGTCGTCGACCTTTATTTTTCAAAGTGCCGACGAGGGCGCCCGCATCTTCAAGGGCGAGGTCCCCGGCTACGTCTACACCCGCATGGGCAACCCCACCGTGCTGGCGCTCGAGGCCAAGATCAACGCGCTCGAGGGCGCCCAGTGGAAGCTCACCCACCCCGAGGGCCGGGTCTCGACCCTGGCCTTCTCGTCCGGAATGGCCGCCATCAGCGCCTCGATCATGGCCTGCGCCAGCGCCGGCGACACCATCCTGCTGGGCAACGTGGTCTACGGCGCCACCGAGCACCTCTGTTCCCAACTGCTCAGCCGCTACGGCGTGCGCACGGTCGAGGTGCACACGCCGGACCTCAAGGCGGTGGCGGCGGCGATCCAAGCCAACCCCAAGGCCAAGGCGATCATGTTCGAGACGCCGACCAACCCGACGCTCGAGATCACCGACGTCGCGGCGCTGTGCAAGATCGTCAAGGGCGTAAATCCGGACTGCTACGTCATCGTCGACAACACCTTTGCCACGCCCTATCTGCAGCGGCCGCTCGAGCTGGGCGCGGACATCGTGCTGCACTCGACCACCAAGTACATCGGCGGCCACGGCACGGTGGTCGGCGGCGTCGTCACCACCCACTGCGACCGGATCAAGGACGAGCTGTACAAGGTGATCAAGGACATCGGCAGCTCGCCCAGCCCGTTCGACGCCTGGCTGGTCAACGTCGGGGTCAAGACGCTGCCGGCGCGCATTGACCGCCACTGCGCCAACGCGCTGGCGATCGCCCGCTTTCTCAGCGAACACGCGAAGGTGGCGCGGGTCTTCTACCCCGGTCTCCCCAGCCACCCGCAGCACGAGCTGGCCAAGCGTCAGATGGCGCAGTTCGGCGGCATCGTGTCGTTCGAGCTCAAGGGCGGCTTCGACGCCGGCAAGAAGCTGATGGACGCCATCCGCATCTTCACGCTGGCGGTGTCGCTGGGCTGCGTCGATTCGCTGATCCAGCACCCGGCTTCGATGACCCATGCCAGCGTGCCGCCCGACAAGAGGCTCAAGGGAGGCATTACCGACGGGCTGGTGCGCATCTCGGTCGGCATCGAGGACCAGGCCGATCTGATCAAGGCGCTCGACCAGGCGCTGGCAGGCGTCTGACGGTCACGCTCGCCGGGTCGGTGCGCCGGTTGCACGCGGCAGGCCCGGTCGGTATCTGTTCTACCTGGGGGCAGGCCGGAGCACCGTGGCCAGCGCAGCAGCAGCAGCATCGCACCGCCGAGCCCGTCGCATCGACCGCATCGCGCGTCGGCTGATGCGCCTCGATCCCAGCCTGCGCTGGCCGCTCAGCGTGCGGCTGCTGATGACGATCTCGCCGTTTGCCGGGTTCAGCCTGATCGTGCTGGTCACCTACCTGCTCGTCGGAGGCGCCGCGGTGGCCTTTGTCACCGGGACCACGGTCGGCAGCTTCATCGGCGCCGGCAAGTTCGTGATCCTGGCCGGCATGGTCGACAGCGCGCCGGTCAACGTCTGGGTGCTGGCGACGCTGGTCGTCTACGGCGATCTGGCGACCACGCTGGTGATGGTGGCCAACTTCCACCTGCTGTTCGGGCTGCCGGTCATCGGCAAGTGGCTGCGCCAGGCGCAGGAGACGAGCTGGAACGTGCTGCGCGCCAACCGCTGGATGCGGAGCATGGCCTGGGTCGGCGTGGTGGTCTTCATCGCGATGCCTTTTCAGGGCACCGGCGCCGTGGTCGGCACCGTGCTAGCGCGCCTGCTCGCGCTGCCCCCGTGGGCGACCTTCAGCGCGGTCGCGACCGGCTCCGCGCTCGGCTGCTATCCCCTGGCCCTGGTCGGCGCCGGGCTCAGTCGCCGCATCCAGTCGATCGCGATTCACCCGGTCCTCGTCGTGGGCATCTTCGTGCTGCTCGGCGTCGCGATGATATTGCTGGGCCGCAAGTTCACGGGCGCGGACAGCGCCGTCAGGGGTCGACGCGCTCCGCGCTCGGCGCCGGACGCCGGCGCGGAGGGCCATACCTCCTCCTATCTCGAGTGATCAACGCGGCTGCGCGGCACGCGGTGCGGCGGCCAGATCGAGGCCGGCCAGGCGGGCGATCGCGATCGAGGCCAGCGCATAGCCGAAGATGCCCGGCAGCGTGCTCAGGCTCGGTTGCCGCCGCCGGGGACGGCCGCGCAGCAGCGCCGGTTCGTCCTCGTCCGGGGGCAGCGGCGGCCGCGGCGGCTCGGTCGAGTAGACCACGGGGATGCCGGAGCGGATGCCGAGCCGGCGCAGCGCCTTGCGCACCCGCCGTGCCAGCGGACAGACGCTGGTGTCGTCGATGTCGCCGATGCGGACCTGGGCCGGATCGACCCGGCTCGAGGCGCCCATGCTGCTCACCACCGGCAATCCGCGCCTGCAGCACAGCTCGAGCAGGGCGACCTTGGGGCTCAGGCCGTCGATGGCGTCGACCACGCAGTCGAGAGATCCGGCCAGCAGCAGGTCGGCGCTGTCTCGGTGAAAGAACGACGGGTGCGTCTCGACGACGAGATCGGGATTTAGCGCCTGCAGGTGGCGCCGTGCCACCTCGACCTTGGGTGCTCCGACGTCGCCAGGCAGGGCGAAGGCGTTGCGGTTGAGGCTCGACCAGGTGACCGGATCGAAGTCCACCAGCCGCAGCCGGCCGACCCCGGCGCGCGCCAGCGCCACCGCGGCGTGGCTGCCGACGCCCCCCAGCCCGAACACCGCGACCGCGGCCTTCTGCAACCGCTCGAAACCGGCGGCGCCGAGCAGGTCGATGGTGCGGCCGAACATGGCGCCGCGCTCAGGCGAGGCCGAAGAGACGTCGGGCATTGTCGGTCGTGCTCCGGGCGACGGTTTCGATGTCG
>JAFGSX010000192.1 GCA_016934455.1 Deltaproteobacteria bacterium | reverse complement strand
GCAGCCAGATCGCGATCGCGCTCGCCGAGCACGCCCATCCGCTCATTCAGCCTGGCAGCGGCTGCGCTGATCCTGCCCTCCACTTGCGCCGCCTCGTCCGTAAGTCTGGCGAGCTGCATGCGGCGATCGGCGAGATCGCGCTCGCGCTCGCGCAGCACGCCCATGCGCTCGTTCAGCCGGTCGCGCACCTCGGCGAGCCGGCTTTCGCGCGCGGCCAGCTGCTCGGCGAGCTTCGCTTCCTCGCGGCGCAGGCCCTCCAGGTCCCGCTCGCGCTCGCCGAGCACCGCCATGCGCCGGTTGAGCCGTTCGCGTGCGGCGTCGAGACGGGCCTGCGCCTGCTCGGCCTCGCTCTGCAGCCGGGCTTCCTGCCCGCGCAACGCGGCGAGATCGCGCTCGCGCTCGCCGAGCAGCGCCATGCGCCGGTTGACCAGCGACTTGGCCCGCTCGACGCCCGCCTGGGCCGCGTTCAGCTCCTCCTCGAGATCGTCGAGCTCGGTCTCCGCGGCGGCGATCTGCTGCTCGCGCTCGCCGAGCACGGCCATGCGCTCGCTCAGCTTCGCGTTCGCCTGGTCGATCTCCGCGCGCAGCGCGGCAAGATCGCCCGCCGCCTGGCGCTCCTCCTCCAGCGTCGCCTCGAGCTCGCCGACCCGGGCCTGCAGCTCCTCGCCGGTGCCGGTCAGCTCCGCGACCTGCGTCTCGAGGGCGCTCCGCTCCGCGCTCCACCGCTCCTCGGCATCGTTGTAGGACACCGTGGTGTAGATGAGCGCCCCCCAGCCGATCAGGGCGACCACCAGCGCGCCGACGGTGAACAGGGTGGCACGGGGCAGAGACATCGGATTCATGGTGGCCTCCCGAGATTCGTTGTGTACGCCCAAATAGCGGACGCGACGGCGCAACCTAACACATCGCGCGGGCGCTCCGCCACCCGAAGCGGCGCGCCGGAGTTGAGATCGGACCCGCCGTGCTCCGGGGCGGCGCTGCGCTATTCGCCTGCCGCATCGGCGACGTCGTCGTCCGGCTCCGGCGTCGCCGTGGCACCGCGGTCCTCGCCGCCCGGCGACTGTCCGATCCGGCCGACCAGGTCGGCGAGCTCGTCGGCGAGGTTGGCGCGCTGCTCGGCGAGCGCGCGCAGCTGCTCGTCCAGGCCCGCGATCTCGCGGCTGACGTCGACGCTGCGCTCGAGCAGCGGCTCCATGCGCGCGATCTCGGCCTCGATCGCGCTCAGCTGCTGCTGCAGCGCCGCCTCGCGCTCCTGCAGCTCGGCCACGCTCTGCGCCAGCAACGCCTTGTCCAGCTGCGCCTGCAGCTGATCGAGTGCGGTGCGCGCCGCCTGGAGCTCGGCCTCCACCGTGGCCAGCTCCTGCGCGCGCTGCGAGCGCTCGCGCTCCAGCTCGGCGAGCGCCACGTCGACGGCGCCGAGCTCGGTCCGCTTCTCGGCCACGCTCCGGGTCAGCTCCTCCAGGGTGGTCGCCAGCGCCTCGCGCCGGGCCGCGGTCTGGCTGAGCGTACGCTCGGCCTGGGCGAGGTCGCGCTCGCGCTCCCCGAGCGCCGTGAGCCTGGCCTGCAGGCGCTCGCGCGCCTGCTCCTGCTGTTCCTCGAACGCCGCCATCTCCTGCCTGGCCCGCTCCAGCGCGACCTCGACCTCGGCCAGCTCGCGCTCGCGGGCGCCGAGCGTCTCCAGGCGCTCGCTGAGCGCCGCCCTGGTGGCATCGATACGCTCGCGCAAACTGGCGAGGTCGCCCGCCGCGGCGCGCTCTTGCTCGAGGGTCCCCTCCAGCTCGGCGACGCGCCCCGCCAGCGCCTCGCGCTCGCCGCTCAGCTCCTCGATCTGGGCGGTCAGCTGCGCCCGCTCGTCGGTGAAGCGCGCCTCCTGCTCCTCGAACCGGGAGGTGATCGACGCGTACATGGCCCAGCCGACGATCACCAGCAGCACGACCAGGGCGCCGATGATCAGCTTGGTGGTGCGCGATCCCTGCATCGTGCCTTTCCCGCGGCGATTGTCCGCAGCGCCCTGCCGGGACGGCATGCCTGGCGGGCGCCCGGCGCACAAGCAGGATGGAGCGCCGGGGGAGCTTGGTCAACCGGCGCCGCGGCGGCGGCTGTCTGCAGTCGGCGAACTCGTGTAGGCTTCGCCTGAACGACCGATGCCACGGGAGGCAGCCATGACAGAAGCATCCCCTTGGGCAGCCGAGGCCCGCATCCGGAGGTGCGGTCGCCTAATCGCAGCGACTGTGGCGCTGATCGTGCCGCCGCTCGTCGGGGCGCTCGCGGCGGAACTGAGCGCCGACGAGGTACGCGGGCGGATCGAAGCGGCGGGCGGTGCCGCGCCCGATCTCGTCGATCTGGATCTTTCCGACCTGGATCTCGCCGGCGTCGATTTCGCGGGCGCGGACCTGCGCGGCACGGTGCTCAAGGGCGCCAACCTGGAAGGCGCCGATCTGAGCGAGGCCAACCTCGATCTGGTGATTCTGCGCGGTGCCAACCTGAAGGGCGCCAGGCTGACCGGCGCCAGCGCCTTTCAGACCGTGTTCTCGGGCGGCGATCTGCGCGGCGCGGATTTGTCCGGCGCCGAGATCGTGGCCAAGTTCGAACGCAGCGACCTCGCGGGCGCGAACCTCGCCGGCGCCAACCTCGCCGCCGACATGAAGAACCAGCCCATGGGCCTGATGCGCGCCCATCTGACCAAGGCGAACCTCGCCGGGGCCAATCTCGCCGGCGCCGCCATGGCGCGCTGCACCGCGGAGTTCGCCGACTTCACCGGGGCCAACCTCGCCGGCGCCGATCTGTCGCGCTGCGAGCTCGCCGGCGCCGACTTCACCGGCGCCGACATCACCGACGCAAACTTCACCGACGCCGACCTGCGCGGCGCGCGCTTCGATCCCGGCGCCAAGGAGCTGGCGATCGGTCTGCGATGAGCGCCGCGCACGCAGGAACATGGCGCACGAGCAGCGGTTGAGCCGGCGCGAGGCGCTGGCGCTCGGCGCGAGCGGCCTGCTCGCCGCAAGCGCATGCGGCGTCTCGCGCTCCGCCGCCGCCACGCCCCTGCCGGTCACGGAGGTGGCCCCCGGCGTGTTCGTGCACCGGGGCGTGCACCAGCGCGCCACGCCGGAAAACCTCGGCGCCATCGCCAACGTCGGGTTCGTGCTCGGCGACGAGGCGGTCGCGGTGATCGACAGCGGCGGCTGCGCCCGCGCCGGCGCCCGGCTGCTCGCGGCGATCCGGCAAATCACCGATCTGCCGGTCCGCTACGTGATCGCGAGCCACGTGCATCCCGACCACCTGTTCGGCCACGCCGCATTC
>JAFGSX010000191.1 GCA_016934455.1 Deltaproteobacteria bacterium | reverse complement strand
GCTGTTCGACCGCGATCTCGATCTGGCCAACGAGTTCTCGCACTGCTGCAACCAGTGGGGACACACCGTCGCGCCCGAGACGAACAAGGTACCATCGCCCCACCCGATCGGCACCCCGCTGCTCTGGTTGCCCGAGCTGGCGCTGACGCACGCCGCGGTCTTGCTGCGCGGCCGCTCGAATCCGGGTCAGGAGCAACAGGGTTACAGCACCCGCTATTTCGTCGGCGCGGCCTTCGGCAGCGTCGTCAACGGCACTCTCGGTCTGCTGCTGATCTACCTGTTCCTGCGGCGGCGCATGGCCTGGCCGAGCGCCCTGATCGCGACGCTGGCCATGCTGATCGCCACCCCGCTGTTCTTTTTCATGGTCTTCCATCCGAGCTACTCGCACGCGCAGGACCTGCTCGCGGTCTCGATCTTCGTCTGGTTCTGGGACCGCGGCCGCGGCCGCATGACGCCGGGACGGTGGGCTCTGCTCGGGCTGCTGGCAGGCCTGGTGGCCCTGGTGCGGGAGCAGTACGTGCTGGTGGCGCTGATCGCGGTCGCCGACGTCGTCGCCTACCTGGTGCGCCCGCCCCTGTCCCCGGGCGGCGCTGCGCCTGCTCTGTCTCGCCGGCTGGCGCGCTGCGCCCTGCTCGGCGTCACGGCGACGGCCTGCGCGCTGCTGGCCTTCTCGCCCCAGCTCATCGCCTGGAAGTACTGGTACGGCAGCTTCGTCACCGTGCCCCAGGGCGAATGGTTCATGCAGTGGAGTCGGTTCACCGTCGAGAACCTGCTCAACATCCTGTTCTGGTCTAAAAACGGCCTGGCGTCGTGGCACCCGATCTACTGGCTGGCCGGGTTCGGCCTCGCGGTCGCGCTGCGGCGCGAGCGATGGGTGGCGCTGCCGCTGCTGCTGGCGCTGGCCGCCGAGCTGTACGTGGCCGCGGTCTGCCGCGATCTGTGGGCCGGCTGGTCGTTTGGCCATCGCCGGCTGCTGGGCACCGGCATCTTCTTCGCCTTCGGGCTCGGCCACCTGCTCGACCTGCTGGCGCGCCCCGCGCAACGCCGCCACTGGAGCCTGGCATTGCTGCTGCTCGCCGCCGTCGTCGCGCCGTTCGCGGCGCTCAACGTCGACATGATGCAGCGCCTTTTCGCCGGCCGGTTGCGCGTCGCCATCGCGCAGGAGATGCGGCAGGTCTACGGGCTGGAGGAATTCGGGTGGGCGAGCTCGATCTGGAAGCGGATCGGCAACCCGCTGGCCGCGCCCGCCGTCGCCTACGACCGGCTGGTTTTCGGCTTGCCGGCGAAGCGCTACGACACGGTCGCCGGCGACTACCTCCTGTACCGCTTCGCTCCCGAGCACAGGCCTCACGGCGTCCGCCTCGGCTTCGAGCACGACGGTGTGCGCAAGCACCTGATCGCGGGCGAGCTGACCGCCGTAGACGGCCAGCGTTGCCTGCTGGCCAGCCGGCGGGGCAACGAGCTCGAGATCCGGCTGGCGTTGCCGTTCTGGCTGCTGGAGAGCGATCTCTGGTTGACCGTGCACGGCCGCATTCTCGATCCGCTCCGCGAGCCGACCGCGGAGCAGTGCGCGCTGCCGATCTCCTTCGAGTTCAACGGGCGGCGCTACCCGTTCGCGGCGCAGGGGTGCCGGTTTGCGGTGCCGGTGCGCATTCCGCGCGACGCCGTGCGCTGGGGTCTCAACGACCTGCGCCTCGGTCTGCGCGAGAGCGAGGGCGGGAGCGCCAACCTCGCGCTCCAGGAGATCTTCATGCTCTCGAGCAACTGAGCGCGGCGCGGGCCGGAGTGCCGCGTTGCGACCCGGATTGTTGATCGGACGCGGGCGGCAGGATATGACATCGGCGCGCGCTACGGCGCCGGGAGCCTCATGCAGGGTATCGTCGACCAGGTAATCGACCGCTTCGGCATCCCGGTCGCGTGGTCCCAGCTTCTCTACTTCGTCGGCGCCGGCCTCGCCATCATCCTGCCGTTCATCTACGTGCTGGTCTTCGCCGGCGTCTACATCCTGCTCGAACGCCGCATCGGCGGCCGCATGCAGAGCCGCATCGGGCCCAACCGGGTCGGGCCGCAGGGCGTCATCCAGTGGGTGGCCGATGCGCTCAAGGTGCTGACCAAGGAGGACCTGGTCCCGCGCAGCGCCGACGGCCCGCTCTTCCGCATCGGGCCGCTGCTCGCCGTGGTCGGCGTCATGCTCGGCGTCGCGGTGGTGCCGTTCGGCGGCCCCTGGATCGGCGCCGACCTCGACGTCGGGCTGCTCTACCTGCTCTCGGTGACGTCGCTGGTGGTGTGCGGCATCCTGATGTCGGGCTGGGCCAGCAACTCGAAGTGGGCGCTGTTCGGCGGCCTGCGCTCGACCGCCCAGATCGTCAGCTACGAGATCCCGCACGCCACCTCGCTGCTCGCGGTCGTGCTGCTGACCGGCACCATGAGCGTGCAGGGCATCATCGGCAGCCAGGGCTGGTTGCCGTGGGACTGGCTGGCCATGCACAGCCCGTTCGCGCTGGCCGCCTTTGTCATCTACTTCATCTCGTCGCTGGCCGAGGGCTCGCGCGTCCCGTTCGACCTGCCCGAGGCCGAGAGCGAGCTGGTGGCCGGTTACAACACCGAGTACTCGGGCTGGCGCTTTCTGCTCTTCTTCCTGACCGAGCTGGCAAACGTCTGGGTGATGTCCGCGATCGCGGTGGTCGGCTTTTTGGGCGGAGGCAACGTACCGACGCTGGGGCTGGTCGACGGCATGCCCTGGTACGCGACCGCGACGCCGGCAGTGATCGCGTCGCTGCCGCTGGCCTCGGTCGGCTTCTGGGTGCTGGTCGTGTTCAGCTTTGCCTCCATCATGTTCAAGTGCTGGGTGGTGGCCGTCGTCATCAGCCAGGTGCGCTGGACCATGCCGCGCTTTCGCGTCGACCAGATGATGCTGCTGTGCTGGAAATACCTGGTGCCGCTCTCGTTTGCCGCGATCCTGGTGCTGATGGTGCTGATGCGCTTTCTGCCGCTGGCCGACAGCGCCCGGCTCGCGGCCAGCTTCGACGGCCGAGGGCTGGTGGCGCTGCTGGTGCGGTTGGCCACGACCGCGCTCTGCGCGCTGGCCGTGGCCTGGTACGTCGGGCGGGTGGCATTTACCATCCGCAATGCGCGCGACGAGCTGTTCGTCAAGTTCGCGCTGTAGCTGCCTGGGTGAGCCGGTCGAGATTCGCTCTTGACCGGCAAGGGGCTGGCCGACAGCCCCAGAAAAATAGGTGGCGAGCATGTCGGGAGCTGCCAGCGTGCCGCGTCGGGGATCTCCCGGAATCGTCGGGCCGCGCCACGCCGTGGGGCGCTATTTCGCCGGCATCTGGACCGCGCTCAAGAACGTCGGCGAGGGCATGGCTGTGACCATGTCCTGGCTGCTGCGGCGGCCGATCACGGTCCAGTACCCGGACCGCTACGACGGCCAGCTCAACCGCTTCATGCGCGACCTCGAGCAGATCGACCAGGGGCAGAAGTTGCCCCTGGCCTACCGCGGCTTCCTCGAGGTGGACATGGATGTCTGCACCGCCTGCCAGGCGTGCGAGCGCGCCTGCCCGATCGATTGCATCGCGATCACCATCGACAAAGTGGCCGACGAGCGCAGGCGGGTGATGACGCGCTTCGACATCGACCTCGGCAAGTGCATGTACTGCGGCCTGTGCGTGGACCCCTGCCCGACCGCGGCCATCCAGCACACGCCCGAGTTCGAGGCCACCAGCCAATACGTCGAGAACCTGGTGGCCCGCTTCGTGCCCGATCCGCGCCGGCCCTGCACGCCGTACAAGATCCCCAAGGGCCAGCAGATCCCGCGCAAGCCGCTCGGCTCGGTGCTGCGCGAGCTGGGCGTCTGCGGCCCCAAGAAGGACCCGTTTGCGCCGCTGCCGCCGTTTTCCGGAGCGCGGCGGAGCTTTGGCCTGCACGCGGCCTTTTCCGTTGACAGGTCGCTCTGCGACAAGTAATCACTGCTTTTTTTCGCCGGGACAGCAGCGTCCCGGTCGAGGTGGTGCCATGGCGAAATGCCAGATGACCGGCAAGCGGCACATGGTCGGCAACCGCGTCTCGCACGCCAACAACCGGACCAAGAAGGCTCGCGAGGCCAATATCCAGAGCAAGCGGTTCTACATCCCCGAGCAGGGGCGCTGGGTGCGGCTCAAGGTGAGCACGCGCGCCATCCGCACCATCACCAAGGACGGCGTGCTCAAGTGCGCCAAGAAGAACGGTGTCAAGATCTAGTGTGCTGCTCGGTTGGAGGCCGTCGCGATCGAATCTCGACGGCCGAGGGGCTGGCCGATAGCCCCTGAATAGGAGTCGTCATGGCAGGGCCGGTTCGCGAATTGATCCGCCTGGTCTCCGAAGAGGGGACCGGCTATTTCTACACCACCACCAAGAACAAGCGAAACGCGCGGGAGAAGCTGCGCAAGAAGATGTACGACCCCAAGCTGCGCAAGCACTGCTGGTTCAAAGAGAGCAAGATCTGACCCGCCCCGCTCAACCGCAGTCGTCGATCACAATCGTCCCGTCGCCATTGACCGTGATCTGACAGGTCTCGCTGCTACCGTCGGCGAGATGGAACACGATGGTGCCGTGTCCGCTGCCGTCGGGCTGGTAGCTCAGCGCGCCCTCCTGGTCGAGCTCGAGCTCGGTCGTCGCATCGTCAAAGCGCCATGACTCGGTGACGTGGCCGTCGCTGGTGAAGGAGTCGACCACGTCGAGGGTCGAGCCGTCATCGAAGAGCTGGCGGTAGCTGCCGACACCCGAGCCGTCGGCGCTGTAGTCGAAGTGACCGGCATAGTCGGGCACCGCCGGCGATGTCAGCAGGTCGTATCTGAAATCATAGCCGGCGCTGCCATCGGCGGCGACCTGATAGCTGTAGTCGGTCTGCCAGCCGTCGAACATCCCGCTGACGACCTGCGAGAAAGAGCCGTCGGCGTTTTCTGCATACTCCAGCGACCAGTCCGGGCTGGCCGGGGTGGCGGGATCCTCAAACTGCTCCGAGCCGATGAACCTGTCGTCGGAAAAATAGGTTCCGTCGATGGTGTAGACGCCCTCGGCCAGGGTCCAGACCTCGTGCGCCATGGTCTCGCCGTTGGCCTGGTAGACATAGCTGGCGGCAAAGGTCTCGCCGTTCGACGACGAGCCCTGAATGTGCTGAGTGCAGCCGTCGGCTTCGACCAGGTAGCTGTAGGTCCAGACGACGACGCTGCCGTCGCGCATGGAGTAGGTGGTCGTGTACTCTCCGTTGCCGGCGCCGTCGTCGACGCCGCGGGTCTCGGACACGGCGATGTCGCCGCCGATCGGACAGGAATAACGATAGACGAACTCCCCGCTGGCCGGGTCGTAGCTCTCCTCCTCGGTCACCCATTCGACGCAGGTCGCCGCAGCACTGCCGTCCTCCTCGTCGCCGGCGTTGTCGGAGGACAGCGGCGAAGACACAGCCGATCGCCCGCGACCGAGATCGAGCGCGGGTAGCACCGGCGCCAACCCGTCGCCGCGTTCGGGCGGTCGAGTGTCGCAGGCGAGCAGGCCGATTCCCAGCACCGCGAACAAGAGCGATGAGCAGGTTTTCATGACGACCTCCATTGCGGGGGGGGGGATTCCCTGCCGCGCTGGTCACCGGAAGAGCAATCGTTGTGCCAGACCAGGACGGCGCCGCGAATGAGCCTTTTTTTGTCTCGCGCCGGATTGGGAGTCACAGCGAGCGAAGCGACGGTGGATCGGTTACGCCAGGGGCGCACGATTTCGTCCACCGCGGTCGCAGTTTTTTAAGGTAAGCTGCGCCGGGGCGGTGGTGCCATGACCGGTGACTACAGCAGACGTCAGGAGATCTCGGTCGGGCTGTTCGTGCTGATCGCGATCGCCGGCCTGGTCTACCTCTCGTTTCGCATCGGCGGCGGCAAACCGGCGCAGGCGGTCCACTACGATCTCGTGTTCGACTCGGCGCTCGGCCTGCAGCGCGACAACGTGGTGACGGTCGCCGGCGTCCGGGTGGGTCTGGTCGACGAGATCAGCGTCGACGACGGCCGCGCCCGCGTGCGCATCGCGGTGGCGCCCGACCTGGTGCTCTACCCCGACGCCACGGCCGCGGTCCGCGCGCGCACGCTGCTGGGAGAGAAATACGTCGACCTGGTGCCGGGCAAGGGACCGGGCGAAGCGCTCCGACCGGGGGCAGTCATCGACCAGACCATCCCGACCGTCGAGATCGACCAGGTGATCCGCGGCGCCGAGGAGGTCATCGGGCGAGTCAACCGCATCCTGCCTACGTTTCAGACAGCGGTCGAGAAGATCGACGGCCTGGTGCGTCGCTCGGATGTCGACGCCACCGCCAAGTCGCTGGGGGACGTGCTCGACGAGACCGCGCACTTGATCAAGTCGCTGGGCGACCTGACCAAGGCCTCGGGTGAGGACGCGCGCGTGCTGCTGGCCGAGCTGCGGCAGCGCAGCCCGCAGGTGCTGACGCGCATCGAGCAGGCGGCGGAGCGCATCGACCAGCTCGCCGTCGCGGTGCCGACCGAGGAGATGGCCGCCGCCATCAGACGCGCGCCGCAGGCGGTCGAGAACGCCGACCGGGCGCTGGCCGATCTGCGGGTGGCGGTGGCCGACCTGCGGCGCATCGCCCAGCAGGGCACCACCATCGCCGGCAGCCTCGAGAAGCTGCTCGATCGAGCCGAGAAGATCGACGAGAAGACCCTGCGCGAGTTCATGCAGGTGCAGGGCGTGCGGGTCAACCTGACCACCGATCCGAACATCCTGAGGAGGATCCGCGAGCTCAAGTACAGGGAGTTGCCGACGCCGCTGCCCGCAGGTGAAGAGGGCGCGGCCTCCAGCCTGCCCGCGCCGTTGCCATGATCGCCTTCAGTTCGCCTCGTACTTCAGGACGATGTCGATATCCTGCAGGATGTCGTCGATCGGGGTGACCGGGTTGCGGGCGTGCAGCCCCATCAGATCGGGGATGACGGCGGTGTCCTGCTGCAGCGCGTCCGGTTCGGTCGCGCTGTTGCCGGCGATCTTGCCGTTCTGGTCGAGAAATGCGTAGACATGCAGGCGCTGGGCCGTCCCGGTCACGATCTCGTACCGGTAGGGCTTGGCGTTGACGTTTTCGATGGTGGCCGAGAAGCCGGCGTCGCCCCAGCGCCGGGGCCAGTCTCCATCGAGCTGCTGGTCGGTATAGGCACCGATGAAGACCCGCGTCGCATAGCTGTTGTTGACCAGGGAGTTGTCGCCGAGCACGACCTCGCCCGAGATGCCCGGCGTCCCCGACGGTCCGCACCCGGCGAGCCAGGCGCAGAGGGCGAGCGCGGCCATTGCGATGTGCCTCGACCTGAGCTTCATGGTGACCTCTCATCGTCATGGTGAATGCTGAACACGCCCTTGCGCCGGCGACCCTCCCGAGCATCCGCCGCGGGGCGCACCGGCCGTCGCGATCGCCGAGCGCCCGCTCCGGTTCTCTCGCCACCCTCGCTCCCGTGACCGTCCTCGTGGTCGACGGCCGGGTCATTGGGCACGAACCTCACCTGGGTGGTGAACTCGAGCGTCATGCCGGCCAGGACGCGCCGCAGCACGCGGGAGAGATCGACGCCATCGAGAAAGCTGCGCAGCTCGCGCGCGATCGCGTTGCTCAGCTCGCGCTTGCTGCGGTCGGCCTGCGCCGCGAGATAGGCGATCGCTTCCTTGGGCAGCTTGAGATCCGACAGCGCGCTGCGCAACCCCTCCTCGGTCAACAGCACGGCTCCGAGTCCAGCGACCAGCGTGCGCCGCACCACGTCTGGCAGGTATTGCTCGAGGCGCCGTCCGGCGCTGTTCCGCTCCGCCATCGGTCTCTGCTCGTTCATCGGTAGTCTATCTTCAGCGTCACCGACGGGTGGTTGCTGACCTGGCCGGCCGCGTCAACGACCTCGATACCGATGTCAAAGGTTGACCCCGCCTTGGGCCGGGTGGCGGGGTCGAGATCCATGTCGACCTCCAGCTCGAAACGCAGCGCGCCGCTGGTCGCTTGCAGGTCGACGCCCGAGGCCAGCATGACGTCCATCATTGCCAGCGGCTCATCGCCGGTTTCTCGCCCGTTGACCAACGGCCGCAGCAATCCCCCGCCGATATCTCCTTCGCTGTCCTCGAACTTGAAACCGAAGAGCAGGACCAGGGGATTCTTCGGCGCCTGACCCTGGTACTGCAGGTCGGTCAGCCACGGAGCGCCGGCAGCCGGCGGCGGGCCGCAGGCGGCGACCAGCGCCAGCCAGCCGACGGCCGCCAGCGCCGCGCGCGCCGCGGTGCGCCGGTGGCGGAGCTGTCGCTGGCGTGTGATCTGTTGGCCCATCGGCTCAAGCATCCCACAGTGCGCGCGCCGGCGTCGAGGCATCCGGTGTGCAATCTCCTCGTTCAAGCGGGTGGAGCCTCGCCGCTCAACAACTGCTTGTAGAGCCTTTCGACATCGACGCGTTGGTAGCGGTCGCAGCGCAGGCGCGCGATCGAGAGCTTGCGCAGCAGCTCGTCATGGGCTTCCCGGCCCTGGCCCTTGAGCAGCTTGACCTGCTCCAGGATCAG
>JAFGSX010000190.1 GCA_016934455.1 Deltaproteobacteria bacterium | reverse complement strand
GCCGTGTCCGGGACCGCGGCGTCGGGCGCGGCCGTGTCCGGCATGCCGGCGTCGCTGCCCGAGTCGACCACGCCGCCGTCCTCGGGAGGCAGCGGATGGCCGCAGTAGCCGAGCGGCCTGGCGCAATAGTGGCCGACCGTGAACTCGACGCACTCGGCACTCTCGTAGGCAGCGCAGGAGGAGTCGTCGGTGCAGCGCACGTAGTTGTTGCCAGAGACGACCACGGTGTACATGAAGGCCGGGTCGGTCAAGCACTCCATGTCGCCGGGGCAGGCGGTCGAGAGGAAAGTGCCGTCGGATTTCCACCAGCCGCACTGGGCCATGCAGATGCCCATCGATGGATCGCTCGCGAAGATCGCGGTCAGGCAGGTGACCTCGGGCCCGTTGAGCATGCCGCCCGACGTGATGTCGCAGCCCACGCCCTGGTCGGACATGCAGATGTACTTGTTGTCGATGTAGCGGGCGGTCGCCAACTCGTCGATGGGCATGACCTCGGCGAGCGAGCCGCAGATGCCGGTCGGCTTGGCGCAGTAGCCCTGGCTCGACGTCCCGGACGCGAACTCCAAGCAGCGGTAGTAAGCCTGCGCGTTGCAGGTGCAGGTGCCTCCGCTGAGGCACGCCTCGACGTCGCACTCGACCTTGGAGTCCGGGTTGCCGGGATCGGAGAGCTGGAACTGGGCGTTGATCGGGACGCCGTCCCAGCCGACCGCGCCGGCGTTGCTGGCGACGCAATCCTGCTCGCCGTTGCTGCAGGTATTGGTGCCGCCCACCTCGCAGACCTCCTGGCAATGGTAATAATCCTTGATGCCGTTGCCCTCGCCACTCGGGCCGTCCTCGTCGTCGCCGACCGAGGCGTCGCACACCAAGCCCTCGTCGCAGGCGCCGAGCGCGCTCAGGCAATCACCGTACTGCGGCAGCGCCATGACGCAGGTGGTGTCGGTGAAGGTCGGGAACCCGGCCCCGGACAGGAGCGGCACGGCCGAGCCCAGAGAGCAGAGCGGGGTCTGCGCCGGGCACTGTGCGCTGTCGTCGCAGAGCTGCATGCAGACACCCCATTCCGAAAACTCGGGGCGCACGCAGTTGAGCCCGCACACGCAGTCGTCCTCGTAGTAACAGGACTCGGACCACGTCGAAACGCCATACGGCCGGTCGCACACCACCGCGCTGTCGGGCGTCCCGGCGTCTTTTTTATCATCGGGTGGCGGACACGCAGCAAGTGCAATGATACCTGCCAGTACCGATAGACCGAGCATCCGTGTCATCGTCGAGACCTCTTCGCTGATGAATTCGCAAGGCGCGCCGGGGTATGTCAGGGCGCGCATTAAAGTTGAGACGCACGTTAGTCGGCGCGGTCTCCAAGCGTCAAGGGAAAACAAAAACTCACGCCCGGGCGAGGGGCCGTCGTATCGTCGGGGCATGCCCGAGCTGATCCTGCGCGATGCGAAGGCGACGATCTACCGCCTGTCCCTGCCCACACCCTTTCCGGTCGGGGACGTCAACTGCTACCTGATCCGCGGCGCGGAGGTGGGGCTCGTAGACACCGGATGTGCGTCCGCGAGCTCGCGGCGTGCCCTCGAGCAACAGCTCGCCGCGCTGGGGATCGGGCTCGACCAGGTGCGCACCGTCGTGGTCACCCATCACCATCCCGACCACATCGGTGGGGTGGCCGCGCTGTGCCGGCGCGGGGCGGAGCTGCTGCTGCCGCGGCGCACGGTGGAGCAGCGCTCCAACGACCCCGCGCTGAACGAGGTGATGTACCGCTTTCTGTCGAGCCTGGGTGCGCCCGCCATGCGCCTCGAGGCCTGGCGCCGCTACCAGAAGCAGGCCCTCGATCAAGCCTCCGCTGACGACGGCGCCTGCCGGGGCAGCCGGACGCTGGCCGACGGCGAGACGGTGTCCGTCGGCGGCATCGAGCTGCGGACGCTGGCGACGCCGGGGCATGCGCTTGACCACATGTGCTACCTCGACCCGGTTCGCGGCATCGCCTTCAGCGGCGACCACCTGCTGACCGATATCACCCCCAACCCGGTGCTGTCGTTCGACGCCGAGCAGGGTTACCGGCGCCGCCGCAGCCTGGTCGAGTACATCGCATCGCTCGACAGGCTGGCGCGCTGGCGACCGCGGCTGGCGCTGGGTGGGCACGGCATCCCGGCGGCCGATCCGATGGCGCTGATCGCCTACAACCGCGAGTTCATCGCGCAGCGCAGCGGTGCCTATCGCGAGGCGATCGGGGCGGGCGAGTGCGTGCCGGTGTTCGAGCTGGGATGCCGTATCTTCGGCGAGCGCGACGACGCCAACATGTTCCTGGCCACGTCGGAGACCGTCGGCTACCTCGATCTGCTGCAGGACCAGGGCGCGATCGAGCTGGTGGATCGAGACGGCATCCTGTGCGTCACAGCGTCGCGGTGAGCGCGCTCTTGTCGCCCGACTTGAGGACGTCGGCCTTGGGCTGGCACAGGGGCAGGGAGCGGCGGGCGTAGAACTGAGCCACCTTGACCTTGCCGTCGTAGAAGCGCGCCTCCTCGTCGTCCTCGCACAGCTTGGCCACGGCCGCGTCGTCGTCGTACTTGACGCCCTTCTTCTTGCAGATCTCGACGATCTTCGGGTAGGCGATGGCGGCCTGCTCGAGCAGCAGCCAGCCGAACACCACCTGGCCGAACAGGTCGAGGTACGGCGTGGCGTTGAGCACCGGGATCAGCGGATCGGTCGGTGCGGTCATGGCGAAGTACATCGAGACGTCGGCCAGCGCGTCGCGACCCTGCGCCAGCAGCTTGAACTCGGGCGCCAGCAGCTCGTGCTTCTCGTGCTGCTCGATCAGCGCGTTGATCTGCTGCGCCAGCGTCATCAGGTTCATGCCGCCCTTGGCCGGCAGCTTGCGGCCGACCAGGTCCATGGCCTGGATGCCGTTGGTGCCCTCGTAGATCGATGCGATCTTGCTGTCGCGCACGTACTGCTCGATCGGGAACTCGCTGATGTAGCCGTAGCCGCCCAGCGTCTGCAGCGCGAGCGTGGTCGCATAGAAACCCTGGTCCGAGCAATAGGCCTTGCAGATCGGGGTCAGGATCTCGAGCAACCCCGTGTACATGTTCTTTTGCTGCTCGTTGGGATTGTGCTGCGACAGGTCGTAGCAGACGGCGGAGCGCAGCAGCAGCGCGCGGCTGGCATCGACGATCGCCTTTTGCCACATCAGCATCTGTTTGACGTCGGGATGGTTGATGATCGTCGTCGCCGGTGCGCTCTCGTCCTTGTACTGGAGGATGTGTCGGCCCTGAACGCGCTCCTTGGCGTAGCGGAGCGCGATCTGGTAGGCCCCGCTGGCCAGCGACGAGCCCTGCAGCCCGACGTGGATGCGCGCCTCGTTCATCATCTGGAACATGGCGCGCATGCCCTTGCCCTCTTCTCCCAGCAACCAGGCGTGGCACTTGCCGTTGCCGCCGAACGACAGGGTGCAGGTCGGCGAGCCGTGGATGCCCATCTTGTGCTCGATGCCGGTGCACTCGACGTCGTTGGGCTCGCCCAGCGTGCCGTCGGGCTTGACCCGGACCTTGGGCACCAGGAACAGCGACAGGCCCTTGGTCCCGGCCGGCGCGCCCTCGATGCGCGCCAGCACGGCGTGCACGATGTTGTCGGCCAGGTCGTGCTCGCCGGCCGAGATGAAGACCTTCTCGCCCTCGAGCAGGTAATGGTCGCCCTCCTTCTTGGCCTTGGCGCGCGAGGCGCCGACGTCGCTGCCGGCGCCGGCCTCGGTCAGGCACATGGTGCCGCCCCACTGCAGGGTGTACATCTTCTCGCAGTAGAGCTTGCGGAGCTCGTCGGTGCCCCAGGTCTCGATCAGGTGCGAGCAGCCCGTCGTCAACAGGGCGTTGAGGCAGAAGGAGAGGTTGGCGCTGACGAAGATGTCATCGGCAGCCAGCGCCAGCACGTATGGCATGCCCTGTCCGCCCCATTCGCTGCTGTTGGCCAGCGCCGACCAGCCGTTGGTGCCGAACTCGTGAAAGTGCTCGTGGAAGACCTTGGGCGCGTGCACTTTCTTGGTCTTGTTGTCGTAGCTGCAGCCCTCCCTGTCGCCGGCCGCGTTCATCGGCCACAGCACGTTCTTGGCGTACTTGTTGGCCTCGTCGACCACGGCGTTGAGCGTGTCGCGGTCGATCTCTTTCTCCTTGTAACGAGGCAACGCCAGCACATCGTCGATCGGAAGCTGCTCGAACAGCACGAACTTGGTGTCGCGGACGTCGGTGTAGAATTCGGCCATGGTCTGGTCTCCCGGGTTGTCAAGACGTCAGGCTTTTTACCACGCGGTGCCGTCCAAGGCTAGTGACACGGTGCGTTATTCGAAAAAAGTCTTTGTGAAATCAAAAGACTGATGCATTGCGTCGAAAAATGGAGAGAATATCCGATCAGCGCCGATGGCGCCCGGGTGATCAGCATGCTCAGACTCCTCGCGTCGTCGTTGTTGTTCGCTGCCGCCGCGGCAGCTCCCCAGCAAGACAGACAGGCGGCGATCGGGCGGTCACCCGGGGCGCCGGAGAGCCAGCCCGAGAGCGAGGGCGACCCGGTGCTGCGCTGGCGCCTGGCCCAGGGGGCGCCCATCAGCTACGACCTGCGGCAGCAGATCAAGGCGCGCAGCTCGGCGCAGACGACGCCGGCGGCGCCGATCAAGCTCGAGGGCACGGTCGAGATCGTTCCGCTCGACGACAAGCAGGCGCGGTTCTACCTCAGGGCGACGCGCACCGGTTTACCGGCCGAGGCCGCGCCGGCCCCGGTCGCCCCGGCCAAGCCGGCGGGTTGCTCGTGCCGACGGGTCGTTGACCGCGGCGCGCAGCCGGCAACCCGGCCAGCGCCGCCGCGCGAGATGCCGCGCGAGATGCCGCGCGAGATGCAGGTCGAGTTCGAGCTCAAGGCGAATGGCGAGCTGACGTCGGGCCGGCGGGCGGCGGGCGGTGAGAGCGAGCTGATGGCGCGCCTGCTCATGCCGCTGCCCGACAGACCGCTGCCGCAGGGCCAGACCGTCAGCTCGCCGATGAAGCTGGAGGCGGCGGCCCAGCGGTTCCCGCTGAGCGGGGACCGGACGCTGACCTATGTGCGGGACGAGGTGGTCGATGGCCGCCGCTGCGCCGTGCTGCGGATGCAGGCCGAGCTGCGCGGACAGGCGGAGCAGGGCGCGTCGTTCGACGGCAACATCCAGCTTCGCGCCAGCAGCGAGGGCCTGTTCGACCTCGAGGCGGGCCGCTACCTGCGCGCGAACTCCCATGTCTGGTATCAGATGAACACCGCGCGCGTCGAGAACGGCAAGAAGACAGCGATCACGATCGAGCAGGACCAGGAATCGACGGTGACGCTGCGCGCTCAGTAGCCCATCGTGGATGGCGCGCTGGCGGGTGCGGACTGGGTCGGCGGCGGCAACCGGCGCTCTTCGGGGACCGGTTTCGGGTTTTGCCAGTAGTTGTCCTCTTCGGGCGAGTCGACGAAAGCCGGCAGCCAGGGACTGCTGCCGTCGTCGCTCTGGTTGATCGCTCCGGTCGGCGGCAGCTCGACCACGATCCGGTCGGGCAGGCGCCGCATGTGCCTGAGCAGCAGCAGCGTCGGCGACGTCGCCACGATCCAGACACAGCCGGCGCCCGCCATGATCGCGGCGGCGGCGGGACCGATCAGCAAGCCGCAACCCGCGGTCGGCAGGCAGGTGACCACGCCGGCCACCAGCGAGACCGCGCCCGCCGCCCAGCCCAGGGTGCCGCAAAACGGGGTCAGCATCCAGGCGGCCCAAGGGTTGGGCTCGCTGCGCACCAGTCTCACCTCGGTCGTCTCGAATCCGTTGAGGCGCGCGGTGACGATGGTCTCGCGGTGCTGGTCCGACGCTTCCTCCTCGAACACGATCGGTGCCTTGCCGAGGCGGCGGCCGTTGACGTAGATGGTGGCGCCGGCCGGCTTGGACTGCACCTGGACCGTGTGGGCGCAGCCCAGCTCGGTCGCCAGCAGCGCCGTTAATGCGGCGATCAGCGCGGGCGACCGCCGGCGCGGCTTGGCTTTTGGCAACGTTCTGCTACTCATTGCGTCCATGATCGACCGCGATCCCGGCGACGACAATAGCACACCCGCGCCGAGCGGCCAGGATCCGGAGCCGCCGGCCGCCGCGCCGCGGCCGCGCTGGTCCCGGCGCGCCCGGGCCGCGATCGATCCGGGCTGGCGCCATGGCCTGCTGCTGCTGGGGGCCGCGCTGGCGTCGGCGCTGGCCCAGCCGCTGGCGCTGCCGGTCGAGCCGGCGACCGAGTTCGGGCCGCGCTGGCTGCTGTCGCTGCTCGCCTTTGTCGGGCCCGGGCTGCTGATGATCGCGGTGCGCGACGTCGGGCCGCGCCGCGCCTACTGGTACGGCCTGCTCTATGCGGCGGCGCAGTTCGCCGTCGTCTTCAACTGGATCGCGATCCCGATCGTCGTCTTCGGCCGTCTGCCCTTGGTGGTCGGGGTGGCCGGCTGGCTCGGCGTGGTCGCCATCCTGGCGCCGATCCTGGCGCTGGCGCCCTGGTTGGCGCGGCGCATCGAGACCCAGACCGGGCTGCACCCGGTGCTGGTGTGGCCGGTGGCATGGACTGCGGTCGAGTACCTGCGCAACTACTTTCCGCTGGGCGGCTTTCCGTGGGGCAACATCGGCGCCAGCCAGACCGGGAACAGCGTCGTGCTGCAACTGGCCAGCCTGTTCGGCGGCTACGGCCTGACTTTTCTCGTCGTCACCGTCAACGCCACCTGGGTGCTCGCCCTGGTCGCGCGCCGCGCCGGCCGGCCCTGGCCGCGGTTGCCGATCGCGGTCGTGGCGAGCGCGCTCTTGCTCACCGTCGGCTACGGCCTGTGGCGGCTGCACGCGCTCGACGTCGCGCAGCGCAGCGCGCCCACTCTGACGGTCGCCATCGTCCAGGGCAACATCGAGCAGGGGATCAAGAACAAGGCCGAGCTGCACGCCCCGTACATCCTCGACAAGTACCAGAAGTTGACGGCTGCGGCGCGCGCCACCGGAGCCAAGCTGATCGTCTGGCCCGAGTCGGCTCACCCGGCGTTTTTCGATCGCTCGGCGGCCACCCTCGCCGGCCGGGGCTTTGGCGATCCCTCGGCCGATGTCTACACGGCGGCCGGTGTGGTCTTTTACTTCAGGGAAGGCGCGGCACCGGGCAACCAGGTTTTTCTGCACAACAGCGTGGTGGTGCTCGGCCCCGAGCTCGACGTGGTCGGCCGGTACCACAAGCAGCGGCTGGTGCCGTTCGGCGAGTACGTGCCCTGGCCGCTGGGCATCCTGCTCGGCCGGCTGGTGCCTGGCGCCGGCCAGTTCAGGCCGGGCACGCTGGGGCCGCCGACGCCGGTGCACGGTGCGCGGGTGGCCGGCCTGATCTGCTACGAGGGCATCTTCCCCCAGTTCAGCCGCGGCTTCGTACGGCTGGGCGCCAACTTGCTGGTCAACGTCACCAACGACCACTGGTACGGCTGGTCGGCGGCGCCGCACCAGCACCTGGCGTTTTACTCGCTGCGCGCGGTCGAAAACGGCCGCAGCATCGTGCGCGCGGCCAACGCCGGCATCAGCGCCTTCATCGGGCCGGACGGCGGCGTCCACCAGCCGTCAGCGCTGTTCGAGGACGCGGTGCTGGCCCGAGACGTCACGCTGCACGAGGCGCGCACGCTCTACACCATCGTCGGCGACGCGGTGGCGCAGCTCTCGGCGCTGGCGACATTGTTTGCATTTGGCCTTGGCTGGTGGCGCGCGGGACGACTAAAATCAAGGGTTCCCAAGAGACCCCAGAGCGGAGAGGTCTGCGATGGAAGCGAACGAGATCCAGCTTCACGAGCTGCGGACGAGCGTGGCTGACCTCAAGCGCCGCCTCGACGGGTTGCGGAGCTATCTTTGACGTCGAAGGCAAGCGTGTAAGGCGGGACGAGCTGGACCAGCAGATCGGGGATCCGGGCTTCTGGAACAACCAGGAACGCGCGACCAAGGTGCAGCGCGAGCGCGCCCACATCGAGGCGCTGCTGACCGGCTTCGAACGGACCACGACCAGCCTCAACGACGCCGGCGATCTGCTCGAGCTGGTGGCGGCCGACAACGATCCCAAGGCGATCGCCGAGCTGGCGGCCGAGATCGGCGCGGTCCGGACCGCGGTCGAGCAGATGGAGTTCAGGCGCGTGCTGGGCGGCGAGAACGACGCCAACAGCGCCTACATCGACATCAACGCCGGCGCCGGCGGCACCGACAGCCAGGACTGGGCGCAGATGCTGCTGCGCATGTACCTGCGCTATGCCGAGCGCCGCGGCTTCCAGGTCGAGATGATCGACGAGCAGGCGGGCGAGGAGGCTGGCATCAAGAGCTGCACCATGCACGTGCTGGGCGAATACGCCTATGGCTACCTCAAGGTCGAGACCGGCGTGCACCGGCTGGTGCGGATCTCGCCGTTCGACGGCAATGCCAGGCGCCACACCTCGTTTGCCAGCGTCTTCGTCTACCCCGAGGTCGACGACGACATCGACATCGAGATCAGGGACGAGGATCTCAAGGTCGACACCCTGCGCTCGGGCGGCGCCGGCGGCCAGCACGTCAACAAGACCGAGTCGGCGGTGCGCTTCACTCACATCCCGACCGGCATCGTGGTGCTGTGCCAGCAGGAGCGCAGCCAGCACAAGAACCGCTCGCTGGCGATGAAGCTGCTCAAGGCCAAGCTCTACGAGCGCGAGATCAAGCTGCGCGAGGCCGAGCGCGACATCACCGAGGCGGGCAAGATGGACATCCGCTTCGGCTCGCAGATCCGCAACTACGTGCTGCATCCGTACCGGCTGGCCAAGGATCTGCGCAGCGGCTGGGAGTCCGGCAACGTCGACGCCGTGCTCGACGGCGACCTGCAGCCGGTGATCGAGAGCGCGCTGCTGGCCAATGCGAGCAGCCGCAGGCCAGACAAAGCCTAGTCAGAAAAGGCTACGGGCAGGTGTTGGCGACGCCGGGGGAGGGCGCAGCATTGATGTAGTTGCGGCCGTCGAGACGTCCGCTACCCGCTGGGCAACGCAACAACGAGTTGGTTATCGGATTCTCGGCTACGATCACGGACTCGAGACCGGTTCCGAGCAGCGTCTGTGTCAGCACGTTGTCGGCCGCTGTGCCGTAAACCACCGCATCGATCAAATTGTAGTTGGTCAGCGCGGTCCCGCCCGGGAACTGATCGGCGTGTCCCCGGTAGATGCCGATCGCATCCGTGCCGTTCTGGATGCGATTGGTCATCGACGGACCCGGAAAGAACTGATCCGGTGTGTGCGCCAGCGTGCTGGTCGGGCCTATCAGGTACAGGCCGTCGGCGTCAGTGCTGCCGGTCAGCTCGAAGGCATCGTAGGCTGCGTCGTTGGCGGCACTGCCGTTCCACAGCACGATGACGTAGTTTTTCAGAGACACGGCAGCATTGACACCAGTCGCCAGCTCGATGAATTCCTCGGTGTCGGTGCTGGTCATGTCATAATCCAACTCGTTGATAACCAGATGGATCACGGTCACCGAGTACGGCGCGAACGCGCCAGCCGACGTCGTCACCACCATATCCTGCGCGCCGACGGGCGTGGTGTCGTCGATCGGGCCGACCGCGACCATGACATCCGACTGCACGGTGTACGGCTGCGCCACGCCGCCGATGGTCACTTCGGTCACGATCGGGCTGCCGCCGCTATCGAGCAGCGGGGCGGCCGAGACCTGCAGCATTGCGCCGTGCGCGATCACCGGGTAGTCGACCCCGCGCACGCGGAGGGAGCGGAAGATGCGGCCCTCGCCGCCCTCGGGGTAGTAGCCGCCGGTGACGGTCCCGGCGAGCGCGATCGTCAGGTAGTCGGCCAGCGCCTGGCGATAGGTCCATGGCACCGGGACGACGGTGTCGAAGGCCGGGTAACCGTCGCCGCCGCCGGAGATGAAATTGATGGTCGCCAGGTTGAGCGGGGCGCCGGTCACCACCGCGCCGCCCTGCACCAGCGGGGTGCCGTCGTCCAGCTCGGCCCAGAGCACGCGATCGCCGTGCACCAGCGTGTCGCTGGCGTCGATGTGACGCGGTGTGCCGTTCGGATCGAAGGCGAACCAGAAGCCGCTGATCTGGGCGAACCGACCGTCGAAGTATTCCACGCGCGAGACCGCGTTCTCGAGGATCTCCTTGAAGTCCTCGCGCGTCACGCCGGGCACGATGGCCACGAAGTTGGTATATGGCAGCATGGCGTAGGTGTCGCCCTCGCTGATGTCGCCCGGACCGATGACGTTGTTGTTGCGGATGCCGCCGCCGTTGACGAAGGCCACGTCGGGGTACGGGCCGCCGTGCTGCGTGGAGTAGCTGTCGGCAACCCACCACATGGCGTCCGCGATCAGATTGCCCTCGTTGGTCTCGAGGGTGCGCACGTTGTTGCGGACGCCGTCGAGCGCGACCTCCGTGAAGGCGATGATGTTGGACGCTAGTCCAGCGGTGTATGTCTGCACCGGGACCACCGCGTTGGCGTCGACCACGGCGTCGGGCGTGGCCACGTCCGGATCGCTGCCCGCCACCACCCGCACCGGATCGCTCAGCGCGTCGTCGATGTCGAGCAGGCGGCCGGACGCGTCGAACTTGGCCACCAGCCGGCCGATGTACTTGTAGCTGCCGTTGGTGGTGATGATCGGCACCGGCACGCTGTCGGCGTCGTCGACCCACATCGGGAAGTGGCGGCTCGGGTCGCTCACGTCGCCCGGGAACAGCACGGTCGCGTCATTTGCGAGCAACTCGTGGCCACCGGCCGAGAACACGATGTCGATCCCGGAGAGCTGCGGCACCAGCTCCAAGTCGCGGAGCAGCGCCTGGTTGTGGCTGATGAGAATGATCTTGTTGACACCCGCGCCCTCGAGCTCGGTCACCTCGGAATTGATCGCGTCGAGAATGGCGCCGACCGTCACCTCGCCGAGAGTGGTCAGCACCGGCAGGTCCTCGGTCACCGTCGCGATCACGCCCACCTGCTCGCCCCCGGTGGTGAGGACGGTGTGCTTGACGATGCCGCTGGCAGCGACCAGAGCGGCCAGCGCCGCCTCGTTGGTGAAGTCGAGGTTGGCGGCCAAAAACGGCGGCGGCGCGGTGAAGCTGTCGATAAAGTTGGCCAGGATGGACGGGCCGTAGTCGAAGTCGTGGTTGCCGAGACCGAGGGCGTCGAAGTTCATCTCCTCCATGGCGAGCGCGTCGTAGTACGGCACCCCGTGGTCGAGGCTGGCCTGGAACTGCGAGCCACCCAGGGTATAGTCGCCGCCGCCCAGGGTCAGCGTGCCGACGGTGGCGACCTCGCCGGTTTCCAGCACCGGCTGGTAGGCTGCGGCGGCCGCCTGAAGATCCTTCATCACGGTCGTGGCGCGCGCCACGCCGCCGTAGGTCGAGGTCGGCAGCAGCGCCGATTCCTGGTCATTGACGATCAGGGTCGTGAGCCAGAACACCGGGGTCGGCGTCCAGGCGTCGGGCTGCGGCGCGCTGTCGGCCACCGCGCTGTCGGGCTGGCTGGCGTCGGGCTGCGGCGCGCTGTCGGCCACCGCGCTGTCGGGCTGGCTGGCATCGGGCTGCGCGCTGTCTCCGACATGGGTATCGGCAACATGGGTATCGGCGACGTGGGTATCGGCGACATGGGTATCGGCGACGTGGGTATCGGCGACGTGGGTATCGGCGACATGGGTATCGGCGACATGGGTATCGGCGACATGGGAATCGGCGACATGGGAATCGGCGACGTTAGTGTCTGGAAGATGGGTGTCGGGCCGCGCGCTGTCGGGGCGGCGGGTATCGGTGCCGCCGGCGTCGGGAGCGGTGGCGGAATCGGCCACCGCAGCGTCGGTGCCGGGCTCCGGCTCGCATTCGCAGCCATCGATCACCGGCACGGCGCCGAGCCAACACCCGAGGGCGATCAATCTCCATGGAGTGGACTTAGTAAGACGCTGTTCTCGCGAGCGCATGCTGCCCTCCTGGTGTTTTGATTTTCCCCGCCGGGGATGCTGCCAGAAAACCATTTTGCAACCAAACGCAAATTGTAAGTGGCGGGATCCGGTGCCCGCGACAGAAGGCTCGACGGCTGCAGCGGCTTGACTGGGCCGCGTTTTCCATCGACTCTAGCCCGGACGGGGCGAACATCGACGGACAGCGCCATGGGGCAAGAGCAAAACATCCGCGAACGGCGCGTGCGCAAGCTGGCCGAGATGCGCGCCGCCGGGTACGAGCCGTACGCCAACGACTTCAAGCCGGAGATGACCTGCCGCGAGGTGCTGGCGCGGCACGAGCGCGACGACGCCGAGAAGCTCAAGGCGATGGACCGGTTCTACACCCTGGCCGGCCGCGTGGTGG
>JAFGSX010000189.1 GCA_016934455.1 Deltaproteobacteria bacterium | reverse complement strand
GAGAGCATTGGTGCGGTCGACCACATCCTGCACAAACTCGCGGGTGATCGGAGCGCCGATGTGCAGGTCCGTGAGCTGCACCAGCGTCAATCCATCCAGGTCGGCCGGCAGGCCAGGGATCGCCACCCGCACCTCCTTGACCGCCACCGGCCCCCGTGCGTTCAGATAGGCGGTGACCGAGGCGACCAGCGAGAGCAACAGCGCGGTCGCCGCGAGCGCGCGGCCAGCCGCTACGCCGGTCAGCAGCGCCCGCAGGTCCGGCGCCGGGCGATCGGCCAGCGCTGCCAGGCGCAGCGCGAGCACGCCGGCCCAGCGCAGCAGGTCGATGCCGCCCGTCGTCATCAGAAGATAGAACGCAAAGCCGAGCCACAGGTACGCGGCGTAGGCGAGACCCCTGCCTCCGGGTACCGGAAACGCGACCGTGAGCGCCATGCCCAGCGGAACCAGCAGGCCGCCGCCGACCAGCAGCGCCAGCGCCAGCCGGGCAGCGGCGACGGGCAGATGCGCGTCGCGCACCAGGCGTAGCCACAGGTACCAGTGCCAGCTCCCGAATACCAGGGTGACGACGGCAACGAACACTAGCATCGGCGCCAGGCGATTCATGGCGCACAACGTAGCGCACGTCTGGTGCGGCGCCAACGACAACCCGGTAAAATCTTGGTATGGCAACCGCGGTGGCGAGAGCGGCTCTCCTGTGCAGCCTGCTGCTGACGGGCGGTCAAGCCCTGGCCGCGGCGCCGGCGGCAGCGCGCGGCCGCACCGTCACCATCGACGTCAAGGATGCCGAGATCGGCAACGTGCTGCGCCTGATCGCCGAGACCGGCGGCCTCAACCTGGTGGTCGGCGACGACGTCAAGGGCAGGGTGACCCTGCACCTGCGCCGGGTCGTTTGGGACCAGGCGCTGCTGGTCGTGCTCAGGCTCAAGGGACTGGGCAGCGAGCGCTACGGCAACGTGCTGCGCGTGGCGCCGGTCGAGCGGCTGCTGGCCGAGCGCGAGGCCCGGGCGCGGCAGGCCGAGCTCGCCGATCTCAGCGCGCCGCTCAAGACCTGGCTCATCCCGGTCAGCTATGCCCGCGCCGCCGACCTGCTGCCGCAGGTGCAGGCCACGCTCAGCCCGCGCGGTACGGCCTTTGTCGACGAGCGGGCCAACGTCATCATCGTGCACGACATCGAGCGCTGAGCGGGAGCGTCGCCGGCGCCGGTTGCGCTCCGACCGTCGACGCGCCAGAATGGCGCGCTCGGAGTCACGAGATCGGCTGCCCGCTAGATGGTTGACGACTTCTTTTTGCTCGCGCTGGGGGCTCTCGGGATCGGCGCCCTGCACACCGCCACCGGCCCCGACCACTATCTGCCCTTCATCGCGCTGGCGCGCGCGGGTCGCTGGTCAATGCGCCGCACGCTGGCCGTCACGCTGCTGTGCGGGCTCGGTCACGTCCTCGGCTCGGTCCTGATCGGGCTGGTCGGCGTCGCGGCCGGCGTCGGCATCTCGCAGCTTGCGCCGGCCGAGGACCTCCGCGGCCATGTCGCGGCCTGGCTGCTGATCGGTTTTGGGCTCGCCTACGGGAGCTGGGGGCTGGTGCGCGCGTTCAAACCGGGAGCGCGCGCGCACCACCAGACGCGGCCGATCGCGAGCTCGACCGGCGCCTGGACGCTGTTCATCATCTTCGTCCTCGGCCCGTGCGAGCCGCTGATCCCGCTGGTCATGTTTCCGGCGGCCAAGGGCGATTATCCGGCCATGATCGCGGTCGTGGTCCTGTTCGGGCTGGCCACCCTGCTGACCATGAGCGCGCTGGTGCTGGGCGGCGTGCTCGGGCTCGGACGGCTGCGCCTGGGCGCGCTCGAGCGCTACAGCCACGCCATGGCGGGGCTGATCATTTTTGTCAGCGGCGGGGCGATCGAGTTCCTGGGGCTGTAGCGGCGCCCTGTGAAGTCTGGTTATGCGGTTCAGCCCCCGTGTCCTCGTTGCCGGCATCGAGCGGTGAGAAGAAACGTCAGTCTTCCAGGTTTCTTGAAGGTCCATAACCGCCGAAAAAACGACCAGTTCGTGTTTTGACAAATTCAAGAAAAGCACATGGTATGCTGACAGCTATGTTCGACAGCAACATGTGGCGCTAACGGATGCCTGGGCCCTTGCAGCGTGGCCTGAGGAGCCCTGGCCGCAAGGAAAATGACGCTCACGGATATCTGGCTGATATCGGAAATGTGATGTCGACGCGATCGAGATACCTTGCCAGCAATAACAAAATACCATCACGGGATGACACGACGATGATATCTCGCACTCTTATCTCTGCGCTGCTGCCGGCTGTCGCAATCTGCGCCAGTTGTCTGTTCGACACCGCAGTTCCCAGCGATACGGATCGGCTGCCCAAGATCGTCTGCAGCGGGGACTCGGAATGTCCTCCGGACTGGCTCTGCAATTCCAACCTCGGATACTGCGTGCCGGCGACGCAGCGCGACAACGTGGCGCCAGGCCTCGCAGACGGGCCAACGCCGGTGCCTTCGATCGGCAGCGTAGGCCAGGTGTTTGCGCTGACATTCGAGGTGACCGAGGCGCTCGCGCAGGACCCTGCGGTCGAGTTGGACATCGGCAACGGCCGCCCGGCTGGCTGGAGCATCGACGAGTCCGCATCCGATCGAATTAATCTGAGCTACACCTATCTCTACACCGCCAGTGGCAACGAGCAGGAAGGCGCACGACTGCTCACCGTCGACCTGCTGGACCGCGCGGGCAATGCCGTCGACAACCTGAGCGCCGGCAGCTTGGTACTCGACTTCACACCACCGCGCATCGTGTCGTCGACGCTGGCGCCGTTGAACGCGGCGGTGGGCACCACGGTCGAGCTGCATATCGAGCTGAGCGAGTTGCTACCCGCCCCGCCCGCGGTCGTGCTCGTCAACGATACCGGAGACAGCCATTCCTTCGAGCACTTGGCAGCGAGCGGCACGCTGGGCCACAGCTACATTTTCACACCCACCGGTCAGGAGATACCGGGGCTGTATCTGGCGCAGGCAACGGGTGCCGATGCGGCGGGCAATGTTTTCGAAGAGCCGCAGGCTGCCAAGCTGGTGCTCGACTTCACGGCACCCACCATCACGTCATCGAGGGTGGTACCAGAGCTGGCAGCAGCCGGCCAGCGGGTGCTGGTAGAGTTGAATCTGGGCGAGGAGCTGGCGAGCTGGGGTTTGCTGGCAGCAACGGCAAGCAGTGCGACGATGCATTTCTACGACGATGTTGGCAGCACCAGCCGGCGGCTGCGCTTCGAACATACGGTGGTATCTGGTACCGACGGCCACTACCAGCTGGAGCTGCACGACCTGGTTGACCTGGCGGGCAACACAACGCCGACGGTGGCGGTGGGTGAAGTCGAATACGACGCCACACCGCCGGCGCTGGCGGACTTTGCGCAGAGCCATCGGTCGGCGCTGGCGACGGACACCCTGGTGGTCAGCTTCTCGACCACAGAGCCGCTCGGTACGGACCCGGTGGTGACGCTGGCCGGGTTGCCCATGAACCGCACTGGAACGGCGACGGATCGGTACGAGTACGAGCTGGCGCTGTCGGGAACAGGTCTGGTCGGTGTAGCCGAAATCCAGGTGCGGTTGACGGATCGGGTAAGCAATACGGCGCTGCTGCGGCCGGGCTTTCTCGACGTCGACGCAGTACCGCCGGAACTCATCGATGTCGTGTTCACACCGCCAGCGGCAAGGCTAAATATCTCCGCAATCTTGACGGTTTCAGCAAGCGAGCCACTGGCGGTTTCACCCTCGGTGCAATGGCTGCCGCCTCGCGGAGACCCTGGTTTTCGCTATCTCGGTCCGTCCGGGCTAGGCCATATATGGGCGCTCCAGGTGACCAGTGCAGTCGAGGCTGGCATCTACGAGGTCGTCGAGGTGGCACTGCGCGACACGGCCGGTAATGTGACCGTGGTCGACACCAGCAACCTCATTGCCATTTTCGACGTGGACAACGTGCGACCTGTCGTGAGCAACCTATTGATCAATGCGGGGGTCTTCAGCGCCCAGGGCAGTCACAGTGAGGTGATTGTAAGCTTCGACGTCAGCGAGACGCTGGAAGGTGGCCTGTTGGAGGTATGGATCGGCGACCGCCCGATGTCCTGCGGTAGCTACCGCGCAGATTCTCCCAACTACACTTGCCGTTACACGGTCGACGAGTCCGAGCCCGAGGGTCTCAACATCATCGCGGTACGCACGGTGGACAGGGCCGGTAACGAGAGCGCGGCGAGCGCGCCGGTGCGGCTCGACTTCACGCCACCAGCGCTGGTTGCCGACACTGCCGAGTTGATGCTATCGCCACCACCTGGTTGTCCGTCGACCCATGTGAACCGCTGGACCGATGGTGCCAAGGCGCGCGTGTTGTTTGTGCTCGATGAACCGGTTGGCGCCACACCGACTGTCAGGACCAACTCCCCCGAAGTCATCGTCTTCGAACACCGTTTGGGTGCTGCAACTTCTTTTGCTTTTGAAAAGACACTCGCAGGTGAGGCTCAGCAGCAGGGAGTACACACGTTGCAGGCTGTGGTGGTGGATCAAGTTGGCAACAACGCCACCCTCGACCTCGACGTGATGCCGCTATTGGACGTCGACACCGTGGCGCCGGTGCTGTCGGTGGATCAATCTGCGGTGCGCTATGTGAGATCGCCCTGGGGCAATGCCACACCCGAGAATGTGGCCGGCACCACCGTTCCCGCGGGCCCGTATTATGCGCTGGCGCCGGCAGAGCCGCTGTCGGCGCAGAGTACGCTGCCGGCAACCACGTTCGTTCTCGACGACGGTGCACCGATTCTATTGCAGGTGTGGGCTGATGCCACGCGTGGATCGCTGCTGGGATCGGCCGTGCCCAATTCGGACGGCACCTGGCCGCGGTTGCGCCTGGCCAATCTCGATGTGCCAGCCGTGTTCGCAAATGGTATCGACGGAGCCTGCAACTCGTCGACGCTCGTGAAGCTAGAGAACGCAGAGTGGGTGGCCACACCTGCGCCACCGGGTTACGGAATTAACCCGCATCGCCTCAATGTGAGCGAACGGGCTTCGCGCGTGCTGGCGGATGATGCCAGGGCGCCGGCGCTTTCCGGCTCCGAGTCCTGGGGAGCGGACGGGGTAGCGGCCTTCGCTCAGGCGCTCCCGGCCTGGCAGGCCAGAGCTGTCTCTGCGGTTGACCTGCCACGTCGTGGCAATGCTGCGTCGACCTACGACAGCGCACGCGGACGCATCGTGCTTTTTGGTGGCGTCTCTTGGAGCGGACCTCTGCAAGACACCTGGCAATGGGATGGCCAGAGTTGGACCGAGGTATCGCCGGTGAACAGCCCCCCCGCTCGATATGGGCACACCTTGGTGTACGACAGCGCACGCGACCGCACTGTCCTATTCGGAGGCTATAGCCAGAGCGCGATCCTACAGGACACCTGGGAGTGGGATGGGCAGAGATGGACCAATGTTTCGCCGGCTAGCAGTCCCCCGGCGCGCGCCTACCATGCCATGATTTACGACAGTGCACGCCGGCGCAGCGTCCTATTTGGGGGTTATGCCGAAAGCGGTCTGTTGCAGGATACCTGGGAATGGGACGGCGAAGGTTGGATTGAGGCGATGCCGGCAATCAGTCCTCCTGCCCGGTGGAGCGCGGCCATGGCGTTTGTGAGCACACTTGGGCTCGCTGTGTTGTTTGGAGGCGAAGCCGACAGCGAAATCCTGCAGGACACGTGGCTATGGGATGGTCAAAACTGGACTGAATTGACGTCGGCTGGCAATCCCCCCGCACGTCGAGAACATGCCATGGTCTATGACAGCGCACGCGACCGGGTCGTGCTGTTTGGGGGCGCCATCGGGTTTTCTTCCATGCGGGACACCTGGGAGTGGGATGGCCAGACCTGGACCGACGTGACTCCGGCCAGCAACCCGCCTCCACTGCAATACCAGACAATGTCCTACGACAGCGCGCGTGCCCGCGTCGTGTTGATTGGAGATTCGTTGGAATCAGAGACCTGGGAGTGGGACGGCTTGAGCTGGACCGATGTGAAACCGGTCAGCAGATTCCTGCCCCCGACACGCGAGAACCATACCCTTGTCTACGACGCTGCGCGGGAAAGGACCGTGCTGTTTGGTGGCTGGAACGATATCTTCTGGCTTGAGTTGCAAGACACCTGGGTGTGGGACGGCCAGACCTGGACCGAAATGGCACCAGCTAGCAGTCCCCCGGCGCGAGAGGATCACGCCGCAGCCTACGACAGCACGCGCGGCCGCGCGGTGCTATTCGGGGGCACCGGTTCGAGCGGCTACCTGCAGGATACGTGGGAATGGGACGGCCAGAACTGGGCCAATGTGACACCGGCCAGCAGCCCACCGACGCGAGCGTATCACGCCATGGCCTTTGACAGCTCACGTGGCCGCACCGTGCTGTTCGGCGGCAATTACAGCGGCACCCGTCTGCAAGATACCTGGGAATGGGACGGCCAGACCTGGACCGAAATGGCACCAGCTAGCAGT
>JAFGSX010000188.1 GCA_016934455.1 Deltaproteobacteria bacterium | reverse complement strand
TCGGCAAGCGGCTGGTCGAGCGCGGCCGGCAGCCGGTGGTGGTGTGGGGGCCGGGCGAGCAGCCGGCAGCGATCGCGCTGTGCGAGCAGATCGGCGTCAAGTCGCGGCTGGCTCCGCCGACCGACATTCCGGCGCTCGGCGCGCTGATGGCGGCGGCCCAGTGCACGGTGACACACAACAGCGGGCCGATGCACCTGTCGGTGGCGGTCGGGGCGCCCACGCTCGGCATCTTCAAGGACATGCCGGCAGAGCGCTGGGGCTACCGCGAGTCGCCGCACGCGCTGGTCGATGTCAGCGGCGAGGCCGACCCGCGACCGGCGCTGCTCGCGGCGCTCGACCGTTTTCTCGACGCGATCCCGGTGTCATGAGGACCTCGGGCTTCACCTTCGTGCGCGACGGGGTGCGCCTCGGCTATCCCTTCGAGGCCGCGCTGCGCTCGCTGCTGCCGCTGTGCGACGAGCTGGTGGTCAACGTCGGCGTCTCGAGCGACGAGACGCTCGACCGCGTGCGCGCGCTCGACGACGGCCGGCTGGTCATCTTCGAGAGCCGCTGGGACGAGTCGCTGCGGCAGGGCGGCCGCATCCTGGCCCAGCAGACCGACCTGGCGCTGGCGCGGTGCCGCGGCGACTGGTGCATCTACCTGCAGGCCGACGAGGTGTTGCACGAGGACGACGCGGCAGCGATCCGCGCGGCGATGGCGGTTGCCGACCGCCGGCCGGACGTCGACGGATTGCTGTTTCGCTACCTGCACTTTTACGGCAGCTTTCACACCGTGGGTATCTCGCGCCGCTGGTACCGGCACGAGGTGCGCGCCTTCAAGAACGGGCGCGGGGTGTCTAGCTGGCGCGACGCGCAGGGCTTTCGGCGCGTCGAGGCGGCCGCCGCCGACCGCCCGCGCAAGCTGCGCGTCGTCGACAGCGGGGCGCGCGTCTTTCACTATGGTTGGGTGCGACCGCCGACAAAGATGCTCGAGAAGACGCGGCGCTTCGAGCGGCTCTACCGCGGCGACGCCGAGGTCGAGCGCGCGCTGACCGACCATGTCGATGGCGCGGCCTACCGCTACGAGGTGGACGAGAAAGTGCGGCCGTTCGCCGGCACCCATCCGGCCGCGATGGCCCCCTGGATCGCCAGCGCCGACTGGCCGTTCGAGCCTCGGCGGCGCTGGCTGCGGCGCGGCCACCTGCGCGAGGATCTTCTCGACCTGGCCGAGGCCGTCACCGGCCACCGCTTTTTCGAGTACCGCAACTACCTCCGAGCGGGCTGAGAGCACTCGCCGCTGGCGGGCCGACAAGCCAGCCGCTGGATGGGGCTGCCGATCATCTCCAAACTACGTAGGATATCTATATAGGTACGAGTAGGTACGAGGGACAGTGACATGACCACCTCACCTGCAGCGCTGTTGCGCTCCATCATTTCTGATGCGGTCGAGCGCCGGCCGTGTACCCGGAGCGGCCGCGTCCGCTTCAGCGTGGTCGGTCTCGAGGAAGAGCGCTTCGTGGTCGAGCTGGCGGCAAAGGGATCGGCGGTGCGCGCCGACGACGAACGTGCGGCCGACTGTTCCCTCTGGATTCGCGCGGACGACGTGGCGAGGCTGGTCGCGGGTTGGAACCTCGGCGGCGTTCGCTGCTCCGGTGATCAGGATCTGCTCGCGGCGTTGCTCGACATGCTCAAACCGGGCGCCAGCCCGCTCGGCGTCCGGATCAGGGGGCTCGATGCCAGTTAGACGTCGTACCGAGCTGGTGAACCGACCGCGCGTGACGGTCGATACGCCCAAGGTCGTCCCGTCCAAGGTCGAGCAGCAGACGGCTGCCGTCGGCCAGACCTCGACGCCAGCCAAGACTCCGCTGACCGCACCCGAGGCGCCAAAAGCGGGTGTGGCGGGTGGCATCCGGCTGGCAGCGGAGCTGGCCGCGCAGGGCATGTCCGTCGCGTCGGCGCGTACCGGACTGGTGCGGGCTCTGTCGACCGAGCTATTGCTCCCGACCCGGGTCGAGACCGAGGAGCTGGCCAGCTCGCTGTTTGCCGACCTGCGCGTCGGCAAGCCGGTCGACGCCCGGGCTGCGGTCTCGCGCGCCCTGGACGCGGCAGGCCCGCTGGCGGTGGCCGAGCTGTGCGCGGCGCTGGCCTGGCGTCTGGGAGCGGCGGCGGCCGACGGCGCCGAGGCGGAGACGCTCGAGCGCTGCGGTTCGACCTTGGATGCGATCGTCGCCGCCGGCGTGCAGAGCCTGGCCACCCGGCAGCCGCACGACTCGAAGGAGGCGCTGGCCACGACCATCGCCCTGTCGGCGCTGCTGTCCGGCGGCCAGACCCTCGACACCGCCTACTACGCGCCGGCCGACTGCACCTACGCCCACCATTTCGATGCCTTCACCAACGAGCGCAACCTGCCGGGCGCCATCGACGCGCTGCCCGCGACCGGCGGCGCCATGGTCGGAGTGTCGGGCGGCGCCTTGCAGACCGCGGTCGCCACCCGCGCCGAGGTGGCCGTCGTCGCCGACATCAACCCCGAGGTGCGCGATTTTTCCATCGTGCTTGGCGCCACGGCCATGCTGCTCGACGACCGCGCCAGGGCCGAGGGCTGGAGCGACGAGCGGCTGGGTCAGGAGCTGCAGCAGCGCCTGCTCGGAGCCCAGCGCGGCAATGCGACCCTGGTCGACGAGCTTCGCGCGCTGGGCATGCCCGAGCCGATCCTGGCGCGCACACCGGCCATGGCGGCCGGGCTCTACAACGAAAGCGGCATGAACCAGCGCCATGTCTGGCTGGCGCCCAAGAGCTTCAAGCTCGATCTCGGGGTGGGCACGGCGCGCGACGACGCCGAGGTCGGCGCTCGCGTGCGCCAGATAGCCACCCTGGCCCGCGGTGGCGGGCTGGTCGCCCCGGTGATGGATCTCTCGGATCCGGACGCGCCGTTGCGCCTGCGCGCCTTTCTCGACGCGCGCGGCACCAAGGTGACGTCGGTGCACCTGTCCAACGCGCTCGACTACGTGCTCGCCCCCAAGGAGGTGGTCGATCACCTCGCCGCGCTTCCTCACGAACCCAAGGCCGTCGTCCTGTCGTCGACAGCAGGGATGAACTTTGGGTTAGGGATAGGCGACTGGAATCGCCCGGGGGTCAACGGGCTGGATGTCTGGCTCGGGCAGGGCGGCATCCGCGAAAGACTTCGCGGCAATACTCAACTCTTCGTGCAGAATATGATCAAGGGCTCTTTTCTGCCTTACGACAAGCACCATTCTGTCTCGGTCGCGCCCGGCACCGATCCCGCCGCGGTGCGCGCGCAGATCGCGCGGATTGTCGAAGAACACTACGCCGACGAGGAGCGCGCCTACGCCTCGCTGGTGGTGGCCCTGCAAGGGAACAGGCGGCCGACCCCCGCCGAGAAGGCGGCGCTTGTCCAGCGGCTGCGCGAGCTGGCCGTGCCGCCGCCGCGCAATCCCGACCAGGTCCGCGCCCTGGTGCGCGCTCTGCGGCCGCTGCTGGACGCGGGATCGTCCGCCACCGGCTGATCTTTCATCTGGCGCTCCTGCCTCGCCACCGCGGGCGCGTTGGACGGGCAGCGCTTTTTCGAGTATCGCTCCGACGTGAAACTGGGCTAAGAGTAGAAGCGCGCGCAGTCGCCGCGGGAGTTGGCGCCATGCCCATCAGCGAGGAGCTTCTGAGTATCCTGGCCTGCCCCAAGTGCAAGGGGCCGGTGCACTACAACGGCGATCAGACCGGCCTGGTCTGCGACCACTGCCATCTGCTCTACCGCATCGAGGACGAGATCCCGGTCATGCTCATCGACGAGGCCCAACCGCTCGCGTCATGACCGACGCGGCTCTTTCCAGGACGCCGCCGGCGGTGCCGCACACGGCGTTGCGGCGGGTGGCCGTACTCGAGACCGCCTACGTGGGCGACGTGGTCATGACGTCGGTGCTGGCGCGCTCGATCCGGCGCGCGGTACCCGGCGTCGCGGTGGCGCTGATCGCGCGCAGCGGGCCGTCGCAGCTCGCACCCGGGCTCGGCTTTCACCAGGTGCTCAAGTTCGACAAGCGAAGCCTGGACTCCGGCTGGCGCGGCATCGAGAAGCTGGCGCGGCAGCTCACCGCGGAGGGCTTCGACGCCCTGATCGTGCCCCACCGGTCGGCGCGCAGCGCGCTGGTCGCGTGGCGCAGCAAGATCTCGATCCGGGTCGGCTACGCAGGCCCGCGCCTCGGGATACCGCTCAGCGGAGCGCTCACCCGCGCCGCCTTCACCCACACCGTTCCCTTCGGCGGTGCCGGCACGACCTTCACCGGCAGGCTGCTCGAGCTGCTCGAGCCGCTGGGGGTTCCGGCCTCCGAGAGGCGGCCGCGCTATCGGACCAGCGTCGACGCCAAGAAGTCGATCTCGGACCTGCTGTCCGAGCATCCGATCGGCGCTGGCGGGCTGGTCGCGCTGGCACCGGGATCGGTATGGCCGACCAAGCGCTGGCCCTTGGCGCACTGGGCCCGGCTCGCCGATGCCCTGGTGGAGGACGGCGCCACGCCGGTCGTGCTGGGCGGCGAGGGCGAGCGCGCTCGGTTCGATCAGATCCGGCGCGCTGCCGCGGCCGGCAGCCAGATCGTCGACGGCATCGGCACGACACTCGATCAGGCGGCCGAGCTCATGCGTCGCAGCGGAGTGCTCGTCGCCGGGGACACCGGTCTGCTCCATCTCGGGTTGGCGGTCGAGACGCCGGCGGTGGCGCTGTTCGGGCCGACCGATCCCGGGCAGCACGACTGGCCGAAGGGCACCCAGGTGGTCGCGCTCGGGCTCGCCTGCCAGCCCTGCTCGGAGCACGGTCACGATCAATGCCCAGAAAAGCACCACCGCTGCATGCAGGAGCTGCCGCCAGGCCAGGTGATCTCAGTTGTCAGGCGCGCCCTGCAGGCGGCCGGGGCCGGAGAAAAACCGTGAGTGATCGCTGACTTGCCGGCGGTGCGACAACCGCGGGCCATGTCCGACCCGATGCGACAATGTGTGTGCATAGCCCATCGGTCCGGTGGACGGTGCACGCGCGCTGGATCCCGGCGATAATCAGATGGCAAAATGATGGCTGTTCACGCTCCGGGCAAGTAGGAGCAACAAAAGGGAGGCGCTACCATGGCAGTCAGCGCGGTTGGTGGGGGCGGGGCGGGTCCGGCAACCAACACCGGTGCCAGCGAGCCAAAAGCACCCTCGTTGTTCGATCGGGTCAAGAGCGCCGTCGACAAGATCGCCCAGGGCGTGCGCGATGCCGCGCAGAAGATGATGGAGCAGCGCAATCGCGATCAGTTCACGACGGAGCCGCCGCGGCCTGCCGAGCGCCAGACGATCAGGGATTTCCAGCCGTCCCCCTACAAGCAGCAGGTCCACGTCATCACCACGCCGAGGAAAGGACTGCAGTGCTAGTTTCAGCTCTGGGCCCGAGCGTGTGATCGCCACCGGGCCCGGGTCCCCACAAACCCATCTCATTCCGCGCCGCGAGCGCGCGTTGCCCGTCGTCAACGCCTCTGCTACAAGCGAGTGGATTGTCCGCACGGCCGCGGGCGAGCGGCCTGGCGCGGGCGATGACAGGGAGCAGCCATGGCGACCAGCATGACCGGTTTTGGCCGCGGCGTGGGCGAGGCCAGCGGCGTGGTGCTGGTGGCCGAGCTGCGCAGCGTCAACCACCGCTATCTCGAGGTGCGCAGCCACCTGCCGCAGCCTCTGCTGTTTCTGGAGCCGCAGTTGCTGGCCCAGATCCAGGCCCGGCTGCAGCGCGGCCGCGTCGACGCCGTGGTGCGCGAGGACCGGCGCTCGCTGTCGCTGACCGCGGTGCACCCCGATCTCGACCTGGCGCGTCGCCACCTCGATGCCCTGCGCCAGCTCGGCGACGCCCTGCACCTGACCGGCTCGATCGACCTGATGGCGCTGGCCGGCTTCAAGGGTGTGATCGTGGGCGACGATCCGTCGGACGTGGCGAGCAGCGCCGGCCCTGCGCTCGAGGCGGCGCTGGCCGCCGCCCTCGACGATCTGATCGAGATGCGCGCCGGAGAGGGACGGCGGCTGGTGGCCGACATCGCGGCACGGCTCGACGCGATGGGCGGGATCGCCGATCGCGCGGGCGAGCTGGCGCCGGCCGCGGCCGAGCGGGCGCGGGTCCGGCTCGAGGCTCGGATCAGGGAGCTGCTGGCCAGCGCCGGCCACACCGCGGCCGTGGACGAGGCGCGGCTGCTGACCGAGGTGGCGCTGATCGCCGAGCGCAACGACGTGACCGAGGAGCTGGTGCGGCTGCGCGCCCACCTGGCAGCGATGCGGTCGCTGATCGCCCAGGAGGGCGCGATCGGCCGCAAGGCCGACTTCTTGTGCCAGGAGCTGCTGCGCGAGATCAACACCCTGGGCTCCAAGTCGGCCGACGTCGCCGTCACCGGGCTGGTGGTCGAGATGAAGACCGAGCTCGAGCGGGTGCGGGAGCAGGTGCAGAACCTGGAGTAGCGAGATGAAGTCGACGCAGGTGCCCGGTCTGGTCAACGTCGGTTACGGCAACTACCTGGCAGGCCCGCGCGTGGTCGCGATCCTGTCGCCGCTGTCGGCGCCGATGAAGCGGCTGCGCGAGGAGGCGCGGGAGCGCGGCAAGCTCGTCGACGCCACCCAGGGCAGGCGCACGCGATCGATCATCGTCACCGACACCGACCACGTGATCCTGTCGGGGGTGCAGGCCGAGACCATTGCCCAGCGCTATCTGGGCCAGGCGGCCGACGCCGACGGAGCGGACGCGCCGTGAGCGGGCGGCGCGGCATTCCGTTCGTGCTCGCGGCCGGCTCCGGCGCCGGCAAGACCACGCTCAGCCTGAGGCTGCTCGAACGGGTGCCCGGGCTGGCGCTGTCGATATCGTACACCACGCGGCCGCCGCGTGGCGTCGAGCGCGACGGCGTCGAGTACCACTTCGTCGACGAGCCGACCTTCCGGCAGATGGTCGAGAGCGGTGCCTTCATCGAGTGGGCGCGCGTGCACGACCGCTATTACGGATCGGGTTTCGCGGCGACCGAGTCGCGGCTCGGCCAGGGCATCGACCTGCTGTTCGACATCGACGTGCAGGGCGGCGAGCAGCTCAAGCGGCGCTTTCCCGAGAGCTGCCTGATCTGGATCGACGCCCCGTCGTGGGAGGTGCTCGAGCAGCGGCTGCGCGGCCGCGGCACCGACGACGAGGCCGCGATCCAGAAGCGGCTGAGCAACGCCCGCGCCGAGCAGGCGCGCGCGCACAGGAGCTTCGACCACGTCGTGGTCAACGACGATCTCGAGCGCGCCACCGGGGAGCTGATCGGCCTGATCGAGCAGGCGCGCGATCGAGAAAAAGCGCACACGCATCCGCGGCAACTGTCTGCGGTTGATGGTATGGCCAAAAAAAAGCAATAATCTCTTGTTGTTATCCAGCAACGAGAGCGCCCAAAAAAGTCGTTGACAAGCGCCGGCGCGCGAGTAGTATGCGCCGCTCCAATGCACCGGCGGGGCTGCCTCGACGGAGCAAAGGCGGGGTGGGCGTCGGAGAGGGCCGACGGCGTGTGGTTTTTCTGTTGACGCGATCGGCCTCGACGACGTAAAAAGCGGGCTTTGCGGTCGAGAGAGATCGCGCGGCTCTTTGAAAACTGAATAGTGAGCTCGAGAGCGCATCGACGACAAAAGTCGATCGATCGCCCTGAAAGAAAAGGGTCTCCGTCCTCGTCGAGAACGAGGTGAGCGATCACCACGCAAGGTAGCGACGAGGAGAGTTTCCTTGCATTCGAACCTTTTGCCCTGCCCCTTAGCCGGGCATCGCAAAAGCGTTTGAGCCAGATTTAATTGGAGAGTTTGATCCTGGCTCAGAACGAACGCTGGCGGCGGGCTTAACACATGCAAGTCGAGCGCGAACGTCACCTTCGGGTGGCTAGTAGAGCGGCGCACGGGTGAGTAACGCGCGGGTAATCTACCCTTCGGCTCGGGATAACATCCCGAAAGGGGTGCTAATACCGGATACGTTCCGCGGGTCCTTGGGGTCGCGGAGGAAAGAGGGTTTTCGGATTTTCACCGAAGGATGAGCCCACGTCCCATCAGCTTGTTGGTAGGGTAATGGCCTACCAAGGCAACGACGGGTAGCTGGTCTGAGAGGATGATCAGCCACACTGGAACTGAGACACGGTCCAGACTCCT
>JAFGSX010000187.1 GCA_016934455.1 Deltaproteobacteria bacterium | reverse complement strand
GGCGGAGGTTATTCGCTATGGCTGAGCCGGTCATGCACATCGACGGGGTGACCCGCGACTACGGCACGACCGTGGTCACCCGCGTGCTCAGGGGCATCGATCTCGAGATCCGGCCGGGCGAGTTCATGGCCCTGACCGGCCCGTCGGGATCGGGCAAGAGCACGCTGCTCAACCTGATGGGTCTGCTCGACCGGCCGACCGGCGGCCGCATCGTGGTCGCCGGTCAGGACACCGGTCAGCTCGACGACCGGCAGCTCACCGCGTTCCGCGGGCGCACCCTCGGTTTCGTATTCCAGTTTCACCACCTGATCCCGGCCTTCAGCGCGCGCGAGAACGTCTACCTGCCGCTGTTGCTCGACCGCGGCCGGGTCGATGCGGCGATGCAGCAGCGCGCTGACGAGCTGCTGGCGAGCGTCGGGCTGGCCGACAAGGCGCGCAATCGCGCCACCGACCTGTCGGGTGGCCAGCAGCAGCGGGTCGCCATCGCCCGCGCGCTGTCCCTGCGGCCCAAGCTGGTGCTGGCCGACGAGCCGACCGGCAACCTAGACAGCGAGAGCGCCGACCAGGTGTTCGATCTGCTGCGTCAGATCAACCAGCGCGAGCAGACCGCCTTTGTCATCGTGACGCACGACCCGCGGCTGGCCGACCGCTGCGACCGCATCGTCCGCCTGGTCGACGGCACGATCGCCGGCGATCAGACCAGCGCGCCGGCCGGGCCGTGCCGCGCCTGCGGCTATGGGCCGTGCCTGCGCGACAGCTTCTTGCTGTCGCGCGACATCCCGCGCGCCGCGCAGCCGGCCGCCTAGGCTCCCCGGCGCCGCCGCGTCCCCCGCGCTTGCAAATAACGATCGGCCGCGGTTGATTCGGAGACGCGGCGCACGCGCGAGGTGGGTCATGCGTCCTGGCAAGTGGGTGGTGGGTCTGATCCTGGCGGGTCTGGCGGCGTGCATCACACTGCAGGTCGACACCCAGCCTCGTTTTCGCGGGGGCGAGGGGCTGGAACCGGGCGATCGCGTGGTGGCGCGCTGGCACGAGGGATTCTGGGAGGCGACCGTCCTCGACGTCAACCAGAAGCTGGTCACGGTGGCCTGGGACACGCCGCCGCCGGAGCAGTCATACATCGCCCGCCAGTGGATCGTGCGCCGCGACGCCCACCCGCAACTGGCGGCAAAGGGACACTGGCTGCTGTGCCAGACCGGCGAGAGCTGGGAGCTGTGCCACGTCGAGTTCGCCGATGCCGACGCCATCAACGTGATTGTCATCGCGGACGGCGCCAGCCGCACCTTCTGTCGAGACGAGGTGCTGGCCATCCCGGGAGCGCTCGAGCCGTGGGTGGCCAAGAACGGCGCGCGCGCGATCGAGCAGCTCGCGCTCGAGCGCAAGTTCGCCCACGCGGTGCCGATCACCGCCGGGCAGCAGATCAGCGAGGGAGACATCGTGATCGCGCGCTGGAGCGACGACAACTGGTGGAGCGGCACGGTCAAGGCGGTGCACGGCAACCTGGTCAGCATCGCCTGGACCGACGGCAGCGAGGACGACGACATCCCGGCGGTCTTCGTGGCCCCGATGCCGCGCCAGCGGGCCGCCTTTGCTCCCGGAGACCTGGCCTTCTGCACCTACAGCGGCAGCTCGCAGTGGTGGCCGGCGCGCATCGTCCGGCACCACGGGGCCGAGGTGGACGTCACGTTTCTCGACGAGACGCGCGCCACCCTGGTCGCCAGCGATTGCGTGCCGGCGCGGCAGACTCCGTGATCCATTGGCGCGCGGGCGCTCGTTGCCGACCGCGGCCGGTGCGCTATGTAGCGGTGCGGAGAAAAAAAAACGGCATGGATCCCGATCGCATCGAACAGTCTCTGCGCGCGCTGATCACCCGGGCCGGCGGTGCGGCCTGTCCGGGGCTGCTGGCGCAGGCGATCCACGACGCCGTGTTTCCCGCAGGCGGCCGCCTCAGGCCGCGGCTCTGCTTGACGATCGCCGGCGCCTGCGGCGACCGCGACCCGATGCTGGCCGACGGTGCGGCCGCGGCGGTCGAGCTACTGCACTGCGCCTCGCTGGTGCACGACGATCTGCCCTGCTTCGACGACTCCGAGATGCGGCGCGGACGGCCGTCCATCCATAGTGCCTACGGCCAACCGATCGCGGTGCTGGCCGGCGACGCGCTGATCGTGCTGGCCTTCGAAGCTGTCATCGATGTCGGCTGCCGTGACGAGCGCGCGCGCATCGACGTGCTGCGGGCGCTGGCGGCCGCCGCGGGTGCGCCCTCTGGCCTGGTCGCCGGTCAGGCCTGGGAGAGCGAGCCGGAGCCCGATCTGCGGCGCTACCACGGGTCGAAGACCGGCGCCCTGTTCGAGGCGGCAGCGATGGTGGGTGCGATCGCAGGCGGTGGCAGCGGCATGCAGTGGCGGCCGGTGGGCGCGCTGCTGGGCGAGGCGTACCAGTACGCCGACGATTTGGCCGACGCGCTCGGCGATCCGAAACAACTGGGAAAGCCGGTCGGAAAGGACTGTGTGCGCGCTGCCCCCAGCCTGGTCGAGCGCGAGGGGGTGGTGACGGCGGTGCGCGCGCTCGATCGGGCGCTGCAGTGCGCTCTCGACGCCGTGCCCGCGTGCGGCGGTCGCGACCGGGTGATCGAGCTGATAACGGCTGCCGCCACGCGCCTGTGCCCGTCGGCGCTGCTGCGGCAGCTACCCTCGCTGCGGCTGGTCGCCAACGAGGGCGTCGCGGCGAGGTCGCGCGTGCAGGTCATCTAGCGAATGGCGCGGCGCGAGCCGCCGCTCCGGCGAGGACTCGACATGAATGGCGCCCCGCACGCGGTCGTCATCGGGAGCGGCTTCGGCGGACTGGCTGCGGCCGTGCGCTTGCTGGCGCGCGGCTACCGCGTCAGCGTGCTCGAGCGGCGCGATGGCCCGGGTGGCCGCGCCTACGTGCTGCGGCGCGACGGTTTCAGTTTCGACTGCGGGCCGACCGTGGTGACCGCGCCGTTCCTGCTCGAGGAGCTGTGGGCGCTGGCCGGCCGCCGCTTCGGCGACGAGGTCGAGCTGCGGCAGGTGACGCCGTGCTACGCCATCCGCTTCCACGACGGCCAGTGGATCGACTTTCTGGACGACGACGAGGCGATGACCGCCGAGGTGAGGCGTGCTTCGCCTGCCGATGTCGATGGCTTTCGCCGCTACATGGCGATGAGCGAGCGGATCTTCAAGGTCGGCTTCGAGGGGCTGTCCGACGTGCCCTTCGCCTCGCTCGGGTCGATGCTGCGGATCGCGCCGTCGATGGTGCGGCTGGAGAGCTACCGCACCGTGTACGGCCTGGTGTCGCGCTTCGTGCGCGACGAGAAGCTGCGCCAGGTGCTCAGCTTTCACACGCTGCTGGTGGGCGGCAACCCGTTTACCACCACCGCCATCTACGCGCTGATCAGCCACGTAGAGAAGAAGTGGGGCGTCAGCTATCCGAAGGGCGGAATTGGCGCGCTAGTCGACGGCCTGGTCGCGATCATCCGGCAGCTCGGCGGCGAGATCCGGTTTTGTGCTGACGTCGCGGAGATCGAGGTGACCGGCGGCCGCGCGCAGGGCGTGCGGCTGGCCAGCGGCGAGCGGATCGCAGCCGACGTCGTGGTCTCCAACGCGGACGCGGCCTGGACCTACCGCCACCTGGTGGCGGCCAGCGCGCGCCGGCGCTGGACCGACCGGCGGGTCGAGCGGATGCGGCACTCGATGAGTCTGTTTGTCTGGTACTTCGGCACGCGCCGCACTTACCCCGACGTCAAGCACCACACCATCCTGATGGGGTCGCGCTACCGCGGACTGCTAGACGACATCTTCGACCGCCAGGTGCTGGCCGACGACTTCAGCCTCTACCTGCACCGGCCGACCGCCACCGATCCGTCGCTGGCGCCGGCGGGCCACGATGCGTTTTACGTGCTGTCGCCGGTGCCGCACCTGGGCGCGGGCATCGACTGGAGCCGGACGGCGGAGCCCTATCGCCGGCGCATCGAGCAGACGCTCGCCTCGACCGTGCTGCCCGACCTCGAGAGCAACCTGGCCTTCTCGTCCTGCTTTACTCCGCAGCAGTTCATGGACGAGCTGCTGTCGCTGCAGGGCGCGGCCTTTGGCCCGCAGCCGATCCTGCTGCAGAGCGCCTATTTCAGACCGCACAACAAGAGCGAAGACGTGGCGCGTCTCTTTCTGGTCGGAGCGGGTACGCACCCTGGCGCCGGACTGCCGGGCGTGCTGTCTTCGGCCAAGGTGCTCGACAGGGTGCTGCCCGCGGCCAGGGACCTGTGACATGGCTCAGACAACTCAGCTCGCGCTGACCAGCGACGCCGACCTGGTGGCGTGCCGCGATCTGCTGACGCAGGGATCCAAGAGCTTCGCCGCAGCCTCCCACCTGCTGCCCGAGGAGGTGCGGCTGGCCGCCACCGCGCTCTACGCCTTCGCCCGCGACGCCGACGACGTGGTCGATCTCGGCCCTGGCGGGCAGAGCGCGGTCGCAGGCCTGAGGAGGCGACTGGACGCGATCTACGGTGGCGCGCCCGGCGATCTGGCTTCGGACCGCGCCTTATGCGAGGTGGTGCACCGCTTCGGCATCCCCCGCGCCGCGCCGCAGGCGCTGCTCGAGGGATTTGCCTGGGACGCCGAGGCGCGCCGCTACCGCGACCTCGACGACATGGCTGCCTACTGCGCGCGCGTGGCGTCGACCATCGGCGTCATGATGTGCCTGGTGATGCGGCGGCGCGATCGGCACACGCTGGCGCGCGCCTGCGACCTGGGGCTCGCGCTGCAGACCACCAACATCTGCCGCGACGTGGGCGAGGACGCGCGCGCGGGCCGCATCTACCTTCCGCTCGACTGGCTGGCCGAGGCCGGGGTCAGCGCCGACGGATTGCTGGGACAGCCGACCTTCTCGCCCGCGCTGGGCGGTGTCGTGGCGCGGACGCTGGCGGCCGCAGACGGCTGGTATCGCAGCGCGGACGTCGGCATCAGCCGGCTGCCCTGGCGCTGCCGGCCGGCGATCCGTGCCGCGCGCCTGATCTACGCCGACATCGGCCGCCTGATCGCGTTAAACGGCCACAACTCGGTCGACCACCGCGCCTACACGGGTCGCAGTCGCAAGCTGTGGCTGCTGATCGCGGCTCTGCCGGCCGTCGCCTGGCCGCGCCGGGAGAGCAACGCGCCGACGCACCCGGCCGCGCAGTTCCTGGTCGACGCCTGCGCTGCGGCGCCGGCGTCCACGGAGGTTGCCTGAAGACCTCGCGCATTCGCGGCTTGCTGGCCGAGCGCGGCGGCGGCGAGTTGTTCGAACGCCTGCGCGCCCTGGACGCCGCGCAGCTCGAGCGGTCGCCGATCGCGGATCGGCGCGATTCGCACGAGCCGGGCCGGGGGCCAGCCGCGCGCGATCTGACGTCGGTCGAGCGCACCGACTTCGACGTCGTCATCGCAGGTGGGGGCATCGCCGGTCTGTTGCTGGCGGCGCGGATCGGCCGCAGCGGGCTGCGCACGGCGCTGTTCGAGCAGCGCCAGATCGGCATCTCGCAGCGCGAGTGGAACATCAGCTTCCCGGAGTTGCAGGCGCTGGCGCGCGCCGGGCTGTTCAACCCGCAGCAGCTCGATGCCCTGGTGGCGGCGCGTTATGCGCACGGCATCTGTCGCTGGTACCGCGCAGGCACTTACCCCGTGCGCGGGGCACTCGACTGCGCGATCGACGCCGCTGGCTTGCTGGAGGCGCTGCGCGAGCGCTGCCTGGCGGCCGGCGTCGAACTGCACGAGCGACAGGCGGTGGTCGGCGAACGCTACGGTGACAGCGCGGTCGCGATCGAGGTCGCGGACGCGCCGCGGTCGCGCAGCGCGCGCCGGGCGACCGCGCGCGGCTCGACGCGGGAGGTGACGGCGCGCGTGCTGGTCGATGCGCGCGGCGTTGCCAGCCCACACCGGCGCGGCGATCTGGTCTGCCCGACCGTGGGCGGCGTGTTGACCGGTCTGGAGCAGGGCGATGCTTCCGACCAGGTCGATCCGGCGGTAGGCGAGATCCTGGTCACCATCGACGACGTGGATGACGGCCGCCAGCACGTCTGGGAGATGTTCCCGGGCCGGCCGGGCGAGGCCGCGGTCTACCTCTTCTATTACGCGCGGCGCACCGCTCGCCGATCGGTGAGTCTGCTAGATCTGTACGGCCGCTTTTTCGCGCAGCTCGGCCGCTACAAGCGCGGGGCCGCCGAGCTCAAGCGGCCCGCCTTTGGCATCATCCCGGGCTGGTCGCGCTTGCGGCGCGAACCGGGGGCACCGCACCCGCGCTGCGTGCTGG
>JAFGSX010000186.1 GCA_016934455.1 Deltaproteobacteria bacterium | reverse complement strand
GCTGTTCGGCCTGTTCGAACAGCTTGTCGAGCGCCAGTACGTGCAGCGCGCCGGCGGCCAGTTTTTCTTCAACCACGCCACGGTGCGCGACGCCGTCTACGGCAGCACCGACGAGGACAAGCGGCGGGACACGCACCAGGCCATCGGCGAGCTGTTGAGCCGCGGCGCGCAGGGCAGCGGCGAGAAGGCCGGGCCAGGCCAGCTCGCCTATCACTTCAAGCGCGGCCGCGACCTCGATCGGGCCATCGACTGCTTTTTGGCGGCGGCGCGGGAGTCGATGGCCAAAAAGCAGCTTTTCGAGGCGAGCATGCTGCTCGGCGAGGGCGCCGATCTGCTCGAGGCCTCGGCGCGCGCCGACAGGGAGCCCCTGCTCGTCACCTTCTACGATCTGATGGCGCCGGCCGGCATCGGCGCCCACCCGCCCTCTTGCCTGCGGGCCGCCAGCCGCCTGCTCGAGATCTGGAGCCAGCACCTCCAACCGCAGAAGGTGGCGGAGTCGATCCGCAAGCGCCGGGCCCGGGCCGCCGCGCTGCCCGCGCCGCTGCGCAAGCTCGTGCGCCCGCCCGGCCCGCCGCCGCCCTTCGATCCCCACAGCAAGAAGCCGGAGCTGATCTTCGACCGCCTGTTGACGATCAAGGGGATGCAGGGGATGGCCTTTGCCATCCTCGGCATGCCCGAGCCGGCAATCGGCGCGGCGCGCGAGCTGGTGGCTCTGCTACCCGACGCCCATTCACCGCTGCACGCCGTGGCCGCCGTGCCCGAGGTGCTGGCCCTGTTTCACATGGGAAAGTTCCGCGCCCAGCGCGAGACCGCCCGCCGTGCCATGAGGGTGTTCGAGGCCGCGGGCGACCGGCTGCCGCCGCCGCTGCGCATCTTCTGGTTCCTCAGTACTTACCTCTACGCGCTCAGCGAGGCGCTCGAAGGACGGGTGCTGGACGCTGACATTGCCAACCGCGCCGCCGCCATCGCCGCGCGCTTTGACCTGCCCATGGAGCGCGGTTTCGCCCTGCTGCCGCACATGGTGCGCGCCGCCCTGCGCGGCGATCCGGAGAGCTTTGCCGCGCGCTTCGCGGCGCTGGAGGAGATAACGCGCCGCCTCGGCCACCCGCACGCCCTGGCCAGCCGCTTTCTGCTGTGGCTGCCGATCTACTACCTCGAGCGGGAGGAGATCGAGCTGGCCCGGGCCACCACCGGCAAGATCGAGGGCATGGGCAAGGCGACCCGAGACGCCTGGCTGTTGACGTACGCCAAGGTCTACCAGGGGCTCGACGCGCTGCAGACCGGCTCGGCGGAAGAGGCGGACAAGATCCTCGAGCAGGGAGTGGCGCTGGCGCGCGAGCGCAAGCTCGGCCGGTTGACCACCGCGCTCTGCGCCCGAGGCCAGGCCCTGAGCAAGCTCGGCCGCAGCGACGAGGCGCGCGCTTGTCTCGACGAGGCGCTGCAGATGGCGACCTCGGACGAGCAGGGCTCGATCTACGACGAGACCGTGGCCCGGCGCCTGCTCGCCGATCTGGTCGACCCGACGGCCGCGCGCGACCATCTCGAGCGCTCCATCGCGACCGCCACCGAGATGGAAAACCCGATCCAGCTTGGCATGAGCTGGTTCGCCCTGGCCCGGCTGCGCAGCGCCAGCCGCGACGGCGACCCGCGCCAGGCGCTGGCCAAGGCCGCCGAGCAGTTCGATTCCATTCGCAACCGGCCGTGGTCCGAGCGGGTCGCGGCCGCCGGAGCGGAGATCGCATGAGCGGAGAGCTGATACCGCTCGGCCCCGCGCCGCAGCAGCCGGTCACCCCCTCGCCGTCTCTGCGGCAGGTGCTCTCGGGCTACCGGCTGGCGTCCTACGGGCTGGTGAAGATGGGGCGCGGCCGCGTCGACGTCGGCGTGCGCCAGCTCGAGGCAGGCGAGGAGCCGGATGTGGCGCTCTCTCTCGCCGCCCTGGCCGCGCAGGAGGTCGACCGCCGCGCCGGCGACTGGGTCGCGGCCAGCGAGCAGGCGTGCCGGGCGTCCGAGCTCATGCGCCAGGCCGGGTCGCCGACCAGCGCCGGCATCGCGCTCGCCCTCGGCGTCGAGTCCCTGGTCATCGCCGGGCGGCCGGCCGAGGCGGAGCAGCGGATGCCGCAGATCGACGGCGGCGCGGGCGGAGAGATCTGGTTGGACGCCGCCAACGCCATGCTGCAGCTCGCGCAGGGCCACGTCTCCGAGGCGCGGACCCTGCTGCGGCGCCTGCCCGAGGCCGACGAGGGCGCCTGGACCGGCTGGTGGGCGCGGCTGCTGCAGGCCGAGGTCCTGCTCGAGATGGGGGCGCTGGTCGGCGCGGCCGAACCCCTCGACCTGCTGGCGACGGCCTTGCCCCGATCGGCGCGCTTCACCGAGGCCAACACCCGCTACCTGCAACTGCGCGCCTGGCTCGCGATCGCCCGGGTCTGGAGCAACACCAAGCCGGCGCAGCACGCGGAGCTGCGCGCCGCGGCCGACGCCGCGGTGTCCAGGCTCGCTGGTTACGCCCAGAACCACCCCTACTACCGGGCCTGGGCGCGCCAGTTCCGCGGCGAGCTGAGGCTGCTGGAGCGGGGCGATCCCGAGGCGGATTTTTCCGCCGCCAGCGCCGATCTCCAGGGCATCGGAGCTCCCTTTGCCCGCGCCCGCCTGCTGTCGCGGCAGGCGCTGCAGCTCCGCGCCGCGGAGCGGCGCTGGAACGAGCAGCGGGTCGGCGAGGCGCGCGCGGTCCTGCTCGACCTGGGGCTGCCGGGCCGGGTCGGTGCCCTCAGCGCGGCGCCCAGCGGCGGCCCTGCCGCGCCCGCCGCCAACACGGCGGTGCGCAAGTCGATCGCGGTCCGCCTCGAGGGCAGCCTCGAGAACATGAACCTGACCGAGGAGAGCGGGCTCGAGGCCATCATCGAGGTCAGCCGCTACCTGTCGTCGATCCTCGAGGTCGACCTGCTGCTGGAGAAGATCCTGGAGTCGGTGGTGCGGGTGATGCGGGCCGAGCGCGGCGCCCTGCTCCGGCACCGCGACGACGGCGCGCTGGAGTGCGTGGCGGTCAAGGGCCTCGCCCGCGAGGACGTGGTCGAGGGCTCCAACGAGATCTCCTTTGGCGTGATCCGCGAGGTCGAGCGCGGCGGCGAGCCGGTGCTGACCGACAACGCCCTCGAGGACGAGCGCTTTCGCGAGCGCAAGAGCGTCATGGCGACCGACATCCGCTCGGTGCTGTGCTCCCCCATCCGCACCCGGCAGCGCAGCCTGGGATACATCTATCTGGACCGCCGGCTGGTATCTCTGCCCTTCACCCTCGAGCAGCAGGACCTGCTGGCCGCCTTCTGCACGCAGGCCGCGGTGGCGTGGGAAAACGCGCTCTCGTTTCAGCAGATCGAGACCCTCAACGTCGGCCTCGAGC
>JAFGSX010000185.1 GCA_016934455.1 Deltaproteobacteria bacterium | reverse complement strand
GCCGCTCGCGGCAGAAGTCGTCGCTCCGCTGACAACTGGTTCGAGCGGCTCGAGCGGCCAGATCGATCGGCCGATCCGCGGCCAGGACCGGGCCGTGCTCGCACTGCAATCTGTCGACAAGTATGGCTTGACGCGACCTGGGCAACGCGGATCAATTAACCGAGAAAACCAGCCCCCCGGCTTTCAGGAGGATGAGACCATGGCGATGAAGATCACCGAAGAGTGCACCAACTGCGGCGCCTGCGAACCCGAGTGCCCGCGCGAGGCAATCAGCGAGGGTGATCCCATTTACGTCATCGATGCGACCAAGTGCACCGAGTGCAAGGACGAGGGCGAGCCGCAGTGCGTCCCGGTCTGCCCGGTCGACTGCATCGTCAAGGCCTGACCGTCAATCCGCTAGACCATCTCGGCCCGGACCACACGCGCGCCATCAAGCTGGCGTGGATTCCGTCGCACATCCTGGCGATCTTCTCGCACCTGCCGCAGCGGCTGGTGCTCGAGGCCACACTGACCGCCGATGCCGATGCGGTGCCGCTGGTGGCGCGCCAGCTCGTCAAGCTCGGGCTGGTCGCCGCCAACCTCGACCTGGGTCCGATCGCGGTCGACGACAGCGCCCGCGCCACCCGGGTCCTCGTCACCCGCAGTGACCGGGCCTGCGTGCTCGCCGGCGACGCGCTGCAAGCCGACCTGGCTGACGTGGTGCGGCGCCTGCTGCAGACGCTGTTCGCGTCCGACGAGTTTCCCGAGCTGGTCGAGGATTTCGCCTTTCAGTCGGCGACGCTGGCGACCCTGCAGAAGATCACCAGCCGCATGTTGCAGACCACCGACGTCGACCGCGCGCTCTACGTCATGCTGTCGGGGATCACCGCCGGCTACTCGCTCGGCTTCAACCGCGCCGCGCTGTTCACCTACGACGCGGCGCAGCGCTGTTTTGTCGGCAGCAAGGCGATCGGGCCCGGCGACGGCAGCGAGGCGCACAAGATCTGGGAGGAGTTCGAGTTCAACAAGCGCGGTGTCGACGACCTGCTCAGCGACTACGCGCCCGGCAGCTTCGACACCCGCTTTCAGCGGACGGTGCAGAGCCTGCGGCTGACGGCCGAGGACAAACCCGACGACGAGATCGCCCAGGCCGGCGCGGCGGCCGGCCCCCTGCTCTTCAGCCGGTCCCTGTGCAGCAACCGATCGCTGCGGCCGCTGGCGGTCTCCCCCGAGTTCGCGCTGGCCGTGCTCAAGCCGCACGGCAAGACGCTGGGCATGGTTTTCGCTGACAACCGCTTCAACCGGGCGCCGATCGCCGAGCGGCAGCTCACCTACCTGAGCTTCTTCATCGACCAGACCGCGCTGGTCTGGGAGAACCTCGAGCTCCTCAAGAGCGTCGAGCGGCTGGCGCGCTTCGACGGCCTGACCGGGCTGTTCAACCGCCGCGAGTTCGAGCTGCGCTTTCACGAGGAGGCCGCGCGCTGCGTGCGCGCCGGCCGCCCCTGCGCGTTACTGCTGATCGACGTCGACCGCTTCAAGTCCATCAACGACACCCACGGCCACGCCTCGGGCGACGACGCCCTGCGCCGGCTGGGCGAGCTGTTGCAGCGCGAGCTGCGGCTCAACGATCTGGCCGGCCGCATCGGCGGCGACGAGTTCGCGGTGTTCTCCAGCGACCTCGACCGCGAGCAGGTGCTGGCCGCAGCGCGGCGGATCGGTCGGGCCGCCCGCAGCGCCGAGATCCCGGTCAGCATCGGCGCCGCCCTGTGGCAGGGTGCGACGACCGATCCGGTCAGCATGTTCGCGGCCGCCGACGCCAGCCTGTACAGCGCCAAGAACGCCGGCCGCGGCTGCGTCTGTCTCGACGGCACCGCGCCCGAGAAATTCGGCGACTGATACGAAATCGTGAATCGACCATATTGTAGGGCCCCGCCTTGACCGGCGACCCTTTTTGTCCTCGTCCCTCGTCAAGGATTTCCAAGGGTCACTGGCTCGGAAAAAAGGGGCTACGGGACGCAGACGTTGTTGGCATCGCACCGCGTTCCGGCCGCGCAGCTAGCGCCGGCACCGCAGGCGCGTAGCAGCAGGCGGTTGGCCGAGGCCCCGGCCGCGCCAGCGGCGCCGAGCGCGCTCGGCGTGGACGAGCCACCGCCCGGGCCGGCGACGCCGCCGGTCAGCCTGCCGTCGTCGTACTCGAAGATGTTGTCCGCGCCAAACTCCGGCGCCAGCAGATTGTGGGTCAGCACCCCGTAAGAAGGCCCGCCGCAGCCGCCGCCGCCGCCGCCGCCCGATCCGCCGTTGCCGCCGTCGCCGCCCTTGCCGCCGGTCGATCCGACCCAGGTCGTGGCGCCGCCGCCAAAACCGCCGCGACCGCCCTGGCCGCCCGGCCCGCCAAAGCCGCCCGCGCCGCCGTTGCCACCGATGCCGCGCCGGATGCGGTTCTGCACCACCGTCGGCGTCAACGCGGTGGCCGCGGCCGCCGCGACCAGGATGGCGATCGAGGCGCCACCGTTGCCACCGGGAGAGCCCCCGGTGCCGCCGCAGGCGCCCGCGCCGCCGCCGCCGCCGGTCGCCCCCTGCTCGTGATAGAAGCAGCCGCTGCCACCGCTGAACCAGCGCGCGGTGCCGCCGCCCGCGCCGCCGCCGCCGCCGGCCACGCCGATCGCGCCGGCAGCGCCCGCGGTCGCCGCCGCGGCGGCCGGCACCCAGGTCCCATCCGCGAACGAACCAAAAGAAGCCTGGCAGCCGCTGCCGCCAGCGCCGGCGGAGCCGGCAGCGCCGTCGAGACCGTCCATCCCGACATTGCGCTGCGGATTGGAGGGCCAGCCGCTCTCGGTGACGTGGTGACAATCGCTCTCGCTCCACGCGTCGAAGCTCCAGTCGTAGCCGCCGGCGCCATCGTTGCCAGTCGGGGTGGCGTATTCGGCGTGGCCGCCCTGGTACGGGGTCGTGGTCCAGTTGAAGGTCGGGCAGGTGGCAGCGCCGCCCGACGACGCCGCGCTCGTGCCGCACTGGTTGTTGCGGCCTCCGGCGCCGCCGGCGCGCCGCATCCCGGCAGGACATTCACCGCCCTCCCGTTGCGAGTCGAGGCCGGGAGCGCCGTCGAGCGCTGTCGACGTCTGGCGGCCATGACCCATGGCACCCGTGCTGCCGCGGCCGCCCTGACCGCCGCGGCCGCCGTGCACGACGTTGTTCTGTACGATCAGACCGGGGCCGCAATCGCGTACCCGGATCGCGTACGAGGTCACGCCGGCCTGGTTATCCGGGGTGGCCAGATCGACGTCGCGGCCGTAGATATGAAGCCCGCTGACGACGGTGTACGCCGTGCCGCGGCCGAGGTTGACCGCGCTGATCGCGGCGTCGACCTGTCGCGGCAGCGGCGGCATTCCGCGCAGAATGGTCTGGTACAGAAAGATGTCGCGGCGCAGGAAGTCCGAGGCGTAGCCGCCGTAGATCTGCACCCCCTCGGCCAGCGCCAGATTCTCGACGTAGACCCCCTCGGCGACGAGCAGGTAGCTCTTGCCCGTCCGCGGCAGCGCCGTCAGCCCGGCGCCGATGGTCTTGAACGGGTTGGTCCGGCTGCCGTCTCCCGGCTGATTGTTCCCGGCCCAGACGAACAGCGCGTCGCCGACCACGCCGTCGACGCCGTCGCAGTTCTCGTCCACGTACTGCGTGCCCGGCTCGGGGAAGGGGCCGAGGTCGGGCAGATCGGTGGCCGTGTTGCCGGCGCGGCGGCGGCACTCGCAGCCGTCCTCGGCCGCCGAGTTGACGTCGACCCATTCGTAGGGCACGCCGTCCACGGTCTCGGTCAGGCACGTCATGCGGCAGGTCGGCAGCGGCAGCGTCCCCGGATCGCAGCGACCGCTCGCGTGCTGGACCTCGGGCGACCACCAGACCGTGCAGTCGTTGTTGCAGAAGCCGCAGTGGGCATCGGCGTCGTAGCGACCGGTGGTCGGATTGAGAAAGCCCTCGTCCACCTGTCGATCGCAGTCGTTGTCGAGACCGTCGCAGATCTCGACCGTCCAGCTTATGTCGCACTCCGTCCAGTCCCAGACATCGGCGCTGGAGGCGCAGTACTGGTAGCCGGTGCAGGTGTCGACGTTGCAGGCGCGAATGGCGCCGGCGTACTCGGCGGTGCACAGGCAGCTCCCCGAGATCGGCAGGCACTGCCCGGCAGCGGCGTCGCACAGGTAGCCGATCGGGCAATCGGTGCCGTAAGGCGAACCCGCGGCGCAGCTTCGGCCGCAGAAGCTGCCCTCCTCCAGCTCGAGGCAACGGCTGCCCGGCGCCAGGCAATCGCCGTCGCCGCGGCACGGATCGCACAGGTTGTCGGGCAGCGCCAGGCACATCGCCGCGCCATCCGCCGGCCGGTAGACGAAGTACCCGGGCAGGCACTCGATCGCGGCGCAGCGCGCACCGCCGTCGGCCACCTCGCATGCGGCGCGCAGGCTGTAGGGTACCAGAAGCGCGCAGTCGGCGCCGCAACCGCCGCAGTGCTGATCGGTGAAGTAGACGCCACTGGCGTCGACAAAGCCCTCGTCGCTGGCGCCGTTGCAGTTGTTGTCCAGGCCGTCGCAATCCTCGGCGCGCGGCATCGGTGCATCGCACACCCAGCCCAGCGAGCCGAAACAGCGCTCGACGCCGGAGCACGACCACTCGCCGACCTCGATCTGGCACGGGCGATCGGTCATGGTCTCGTCGACCCGACCGTTGCAGTCGTCGTCGATCCCGTTGCACTGCTCGGCCATGGGCTCGCGCGCCGAGCACTCGGACCAGCCGGCGGCCTCGCACAGCTCCTGGCCGTTGCAGTTCCCCAGGTCGTTGCTGCGCTGGCAGCCTCGCACCTGGCCGATGGTCTGCGCGCTGCACTCGCAGCTCCCGCTGTTGGGCACGCACTGCCGGCCGTCCGGGTCGGCGTCGAGGCACTGGTAGTCGTCGGGGCAGCTCTCGAAGGTGCAGTCGCGGCCGCAATAGGAGAAAGCGCCGTAGGCCAGGCAGCGGTCACCGCCTGCGGGGTCGCACTGCACGTCGCTGGAGCAGGGCTGGCACAGCAACTGCCGGTCCACCACGCAGAGCCCGACCGCCAGGTCGCCGCCGCGCGGGTCGGGCACCAGCCGGCACGCCCACCCGTCCGGGCAACCGAGCTGGCACTCGATGGTGCAGAACGAGCCGCGCACGTCGGCGATGCAGTAGCCGCTCAGGCACTGCTCGTTGCGGTCGCACAGCTCGCCGAACCCGCGCAGCCCGGGGCCGCCGTCGGCGCCGGCATCTGGCCAGTCGCGGTGCACGACGCACACGTCCTCGATGCAGTCGTAGCCGTCGGGGCAATCGGCTGCCACCAGGCACGGGCAGGTGCGGCCCGCGCACGGATCGATCGTCTGCGGCTCTTCGCGGCACGCGGTCGCTGCCAGCAGCGCGATCGACAGCGGGAGGATAGGCATTCTAGTACGCATGGACGTCCCCCCATGCGCCGTTCGCTCCCGCGCTGCCGTCCGAGGCACCCCCCGTCGGCGAAGGGCCACCAGCGCCGCCAGCGGCGCCGAACTGCGGTGCCGCGTCGGACGGGAACTCGTTGGCCGCGAGAAAATCGACGGTGCCGGACCAGCGACCGGCGATGCCCCACGAGACTCCGCCGCAGCCACCTCCCCCGCCGCCGCCGGCTCCACCGTTCCCACCGCGTCCACCCTTGCCGCCGAAGCCAGCGCACCACGCCGGATTCGCCGAGACGCCGCCCTCGCCGCCCTCGCCGCCGAGCCCGCCGTGGCCGCCGTAGCCACCGCTGCCGGCAGCTCCTCCCGGCCCGCGCACGATCACGTTGCCGCGCACCACCGGCACCGCCGTCGTATTCGCGGCGACGACAAAGACGGCGAACGAACCACCACCGGCCCCGCCCGATTGACCGGCGCCTCCCCCGCAGCCGCCGCCGCCGCCGCCGCCGCCGGTCGCCCCCAGGTCGCCGACGCGACGGCCGACCGAGCAGGACGCGCGGTTCTCGTTGGTGACACCGCCTCCT
>JAFGSX010000184.1 GCA_016934455.1 Deltaproteobacteria bacterium | reverse complement strand
GTCGCCGTCGTTGTCCACCCCGTCGTTGCACTGGGTCCAGCCGAAGCCGGTCTCGCCGTTGCCGAACAGGCAGTCCGGATCGGCGCCGTCGGTCCAGCCGTCGCGGTCGTTGTCGAGGCCGTCGCGGCAGTTGTGCAGGTCCGACTCGCTGTTGTCGAGCGCGCTGCTGCAACCGGTGTCGCTGGCATCGACCAGCGAATCGCGATCGTTGTCGAGGCCGTCGTTGCACTCGCTCCAGCCATACCCCACCTCGTTGTCGCCGTTCATGCAGTCGGGGTCGGCGGCGTCGGTCCAGCCGTCACCGTCGTTGTCATCGCCATCGCGGCAGTTGCTGACACTCGACTCGCTGTCGTCGAGCGCGCTGCTGCAGCCGGTGTCGAGGACGTCGATCAGGCCATCGCCGTCGTTGTCCTGGCCGTCGTTGCACTGGGTCCAGCCGAGGCCGACCTCGGCGTCGCCGCCGAGCATGCAATCCGGATCCGCTCCGTCGAACCAGCCGTCACCGTCGTTGTCGGCGCCGTCGCGGCAGTTGGCGACGTTGGATTCGTCGTCGTCCAGGCCGGAGGTGCAGCCGGGGTCCTGGGCGTCGATCCGACGATCGAGGTCGTTGTCCTGGTTGTCGTTGCACTGGGTGGTGCCGTAGCCCTGCTCGAACAGGCCGCTCCGGCAGTCGGGGTCGAGGGCATCGATCCAGCCGTCGCGGTCGTTGTCCTGGCCGTCGCCGCAATCGCCGTAGTCGGTCTCGTCCTCGTCCAGCGCGCTGCTGCAACCCGGGTCGAGCGCATCGGCGAGGCCGTCGTTGTCGTTGTCCAGGCCGTCGTTGCAGGCGCTCCAGCCAAAGCCGAACTCGCTGCTGCCATAGATGCAGTCCGGATCGGCGCCGTCGGCCCAGCCGTCCCGGTCGTTGTCCTGGCCGTCCCGGCAGTTGCCCAGATCGGATTCATCTCCGTCGCTCGCGCTCAGGCAACCCGGATCGCCGGCGTCGACGAGCCGATCGCCGTCGTTGTCCAGCCCGTCGTTGCACGGGCTCTCGCCGAGCCCGATCTCGCTGTCGCCCCACAGGCAGTCGGGGTCCGCAGCGTCGATCCAGCCGTCCTCGTCGTTGTCCTGGCCATCGCGGCAGTCGCCGGTGACGCCGCCCGTCTCGTCGTCGTCGTACGCGCTCGAGCAGCCGGGGTCGAGGGCGTCGATGGCGTGGTCGCGATCGTTGTCCCGACCGTCGTTGCACTGGGTCCCGATGAGGCCGAGCTCGGTGCTGCCCCAGGAGCAGTCGGGGTCGGCGGCATCGGTCCAGCCGTCGCCGTCGTTGTCGATGGTATCGGCGCAGTTGCCGGTATCGGCCTCGCTGTTCCCGAGGGCGCTGCCGCAACTGGCGTCGGCCGCGTCTATCAGCCCGTCGCCGTCGTTGTCCTGGCCGTCGTTGCAGGCGGTGTCGCCAAAGCCCAGCTCGTCGTCGCTGCCGAGCATGCAGTCGGGATCGGCGCCGTCGGTCCAGCCGTCGTCGTCGTTGTCGACATTGTCGCGGCACCGATCGACGGTCTGGCCGCTCTCGTCGTCCAGCAGCGCACCCGTGCACTCGGGATCGGCGGCATCGACCAGTCCATCCTCGTCATTGTCCTGGCCGTCGTTGCACTGGGTCCGGCCCAGGCCCCCCTCGCCGTAGCCACCGGCCATGCAGTCGGGATCGCCGCGGTCGATCCAGCCGTCGCCGTCGTTGTCGACGCGGTCGTTGCATAGATCGACCGGCAGGTAGGCCTCGTCGTCGACCAGGGCATCGCTGCAATTGAAATCCCGGCTGTCGATCTGTTCGTCGCCGTCGTTGTCGATGCCGTCGTTGCACTGGGTATGGCCAAATCCGATCTCGAACCGGCCGCCGTCGAGACAATCGGGGTCGTAGGCGTCGATCCAGCCGTCGCCGTCGTTGTCCTGCAGGTCCGTGCAATTGCCAAACGACTCATCATCGTCGAGGGCCGAGCTGCAACCGCTGTCCAGGGCATCGATCTGGCCGTCGCCATCGTTGTCAGCGCCGTCGTTGCAGGCGGAGTATCCGAAGCCGGTCTCACCGTCGCCCAACATGCAGTCGGGGTCGGTGGCGTCGGTCCAGCCGTCGCCGTCGTTGTCCAGGCCGTCGCGGCAGTTGCCGGTCACACCCCCCGACTCGTCGTCGTCGACGGCCGAGCTGCAACCGCCGTCCAGAGCATCGATCAGGCCGTCGTCATCGTTGTCCGTACCGTCGTTGCACTGGCTCCAGCCGAAGCCCAGCTCGTCTAGACCGCCGTTGAGGCAATCGGGATCGGCGGCATCGGTCCAGCCGTCGCCGTCGTCGTCCAGCGCGTTGCGGCAGGAGCCGACAGGTTGGCCCGACTCGCTGTCGAACAGCGCCGCGGTGCAGTTGGCGTCTGCGGCGTCCGTCTCGCCGTCGCTGTCGTTGTCGATGCCGTCGTTGCACTGGGTGGAGCCGAGCCCGAGCTCGTTGCTGCCCGCGGTGCAGTCGGGATCGGCGGCGTCGGTCCAGCCGTCGCCGTCGTTGTCCGTGCGGTCGTGGCAGCGGTCGACACAGGAACCAGCCACGCACACCTCGGGCGGGGTGCAGACCGGGCCGGTCCCGCAGCGGCATTGCGAAGAATCGTGCTCGACGCAGGTCTCGCCCTGGCCGCACGGCGGCGAGCAGATGTTGGGCCGGCAGGTGCCGTCCTCGCAGTGGTAGCCGGGCGCACAGGCGGGCGTGCAGACGACCGGGGTCACGCACCGGCCCTGGTCGTCGGAGACCAGCCCTTCGTCGCACTGGCACTGGGCATTGCCGTCGAGGACGATGCAGCGCGTGCGGCCGCTCTCGGTGCAGGGGTTGGGATCGCACGGCGAGCTGTCCGGAGTCGGATCGCCCTCGCACTCGCAGCCAGCGAGCGGGAGCAGAAGGCACAACAACAACCTATTGAAATAACGACGCATGACCCCCTCGCTGCAAACAGTCTGGGCACCCGAAGCTAGCATTTGCCCAGGGGTGGGGCAACCCGGCACCTCTTCGATCGGCACCTCTTCAATCCAGTCCAAGATGAGATAACATCGTCGGGCCGAGCGGGTTCGTGGGTTGCTCGACGAGGAGCTGGGCATGGAGTATCTGGACCGCGTGCTCGAGCGGTTGCCGCGCCGCGCGCCGACGAGCTATCACTTCGAGTGCTGGCGCCACGGCAGCAAGCCGACCTCCGAGGGGCTGGGCCTGCTGCCGGTGCGCGACATCGATTCCGAGCAGCTCGTGGCGGCGGTGATGGACGTTGACCACTATGTCGGCAACATCGGCCACGTGCTCGAGGCGCGCACGATCCCGGACGGCCTGCACCGGCCGCCCAAGGTGCTGCATTGCTACGAACTGGTCGACATTCCGGTGGTGGCCAGGATCCAGAACGAGTTTTTGCTCGAGGACCGCGGCGAGCGGGAGGGTTACCGGGTGATGAGCTGGCGCCAGATCGACGACGCCACGGCTCGACTGGATCCGAAGAAGGGGGCGCGCGGTGACTTCACCGAGGGCGCCTGGCTGGTCAAGCCGGGGCTGCTGGGCTACGCGCTGAGCTCGGCGCCGCGGCGCGAGGACGTCGGCCTGCTCAAGTTCACGGCTCTGACCAAGGGCGCGGACGCGCTGGCGCCCGGCATCTTCAAGGCCAACCTCGAGTGCATGGTGAAGTGGGTGGGGCGGCGCGCCGGGCGCTAGAGACCGGCTACTCCTGGCACGCGATCAGCGCCTCGCGAACGCTACCTTGAACGATCTGATCTCGTGAGGTCCGATCTCGAAAGCGATCGAGTCTCCGGTAGCGTCGCAGGCGGCCACCGGATCCTCGATCAGATTGACCTCGCTGGCGCTGGCCACAGGCCGCGGCAGCCTGATCCGCGCGACCGCGGCGCGTCCCAGATACTCGTAGCAGCGCAGCACGTAGGCGTCGCCGTCCTCGGCTCGTTTCAGCGCGGTCACGATCACGTTGTCCGGTGTGACGTCGACGAAGGACCCCTGCGGCGGGAGTACGCCGTCGTGGCTATCGACCGGCAGCGCGATTAGCCGGTAGTTGAGCTGGTAGCCGGCGCGCATGGCCCCACCCTCGCGCCAGCCGCCGGCGTGAGGATAGAACGCATAGGTGAACCGATGGCGACCTTGTTCCGAGGCCGCAGCCGCGTCGAGGTCGGGATGCACCAGCCACGGCTCGGTCAGGTCCGGGTAGCCGGGCGAGCGCAGCAGCGACAACCGGATCGCGTTGCCCTTCACGTCGTAGCCGTGCTTGGACGCGTTGAGCACGCTCAGACCGAATTGAGCGTCCGACAGGTCGGCCCAGCGCAGCGCCGGCACCTCGAACCTGGCTCGCTCGGCGGGCGTCCGGCGCGTGGTCGGGCGCTCGATGGTGCCGTAGGGGATCTCGAACGTCGCCCGCTCGCTCTGCACGTCGACCGAAAAAGCCGCCTTGAGCAGGACGTGCTGCTCGTGCCAGTCGACGTCGCTGATCACGTCGACCCGGGCCGCTCCCGCGTCCAGCGTGATGTCTTGCACGATGGTCGAGCTCTTAAACCTCTTGACGACGCGGATGCTCGCCCGCAGCGGCCCGCGCTCGAGCGGCTGCACCGACTCGGCCGCCAGCAGATCCCACCGCCGGTCCTCGAAGGTGGCGTCGATGTTCCAGGCGTCCCATTGCCTGGGTAGATCGACAAACGCCTGCAGCAGGTTGCCGCAGCCGCCGGCCGCGACCGACTCGCGCTGCGCCCGCTTGTCGAACAGGCTGCGGATGCAGCCCGATCGCGGATCGACCTCGACGCGCAGGCATGCGTTCTCGAGCGTGTAATCGGTGGCGGTGACCAGCGGCGGCTGTGCCGCGGCCGGTCCCGGGACGACGCGGTAGCTCTGGTAGCCCAGCGACGCAACGTCCTCTGCCAGCAGCCGCAGGCGCACGGCCCGCCGCGCCGGATCGGCCGCGAGAAGCTGGGCTGGGGCCGGGCGACCGACGGTGTCCAGCACCTGCACCGAGCTGGCCGCGCGCGGCAGGCGCACCTCCAGCTCGACCACCTCGCTCCGCTGCCACGAGAGCGGATTGAACACGACGACCGGCACGCCCGATCCGTTGGTGTCGATGTCCTGGGCGATCTCCTGCAGCGAGGCGGAGAGGGCACCGCCGGCGATCCGCCGCACCTCGGCATGGTCCTGCGCCGCCTCCCGATAGACGGCGGCGATGCTCGATCCCGGCAAGATGTCGTGAAACTGGTTGAACAGCACCTTCTTCCACGCCAGCTCGAGGTCGCGCTGCGGATAGTCGCCGCCGAAAAGCGACACCAGCGATGCGAATCTCTCCGCCGTCAGCAGCAGCGCCTCGCTCTCGCGGTTGTCCTTTTTGGCCTCCGACTGCGAGGTCTGCACGCCGCGGTGGAACTCCAGGTACAGCTCGTCGTTCCACGTCGGCACGTCGAGCTGTGCCAGGTCGCGCTCGAGCCGGGCAAAGAACTGCCCCGCAGTGCCCAGGTCGAGCCGGGGGAAGACCCGCTCCTGATGCTGCCATGCGCGCAGCACGTCCAGCATGGCGCGGGTCGGTCCGCCGCCGTGGTCGCCGATGCCGAACAGGTGCATCATCTCGCGCGACCCGGTGGCCGGCGCATAGGCCGCCAGGTCGGACGCCATCTTGGTCGGCCGCGTGTCGTTGCCGTAGTCGTGCGGGAAGTAGGCCAGCAGCTTGCTCGAGTCGGGTGCCTGCCACCAGAAGAGCTGGTGCTGAAATTTAGTCGTGTCGTTCCAATAGAGCTTCTGGGTGACAAAGTAATCCACTCCGGCGCGCTTGTAGATCTGCGGGAGCTGCCAGCAGTAGCCGAACGAATCGGGGTTCCAGCCGATCTTCACGTCGACGCCGAGCTGCTGCCGGAAGTAGCGCTTGCCGTACAGGAGCTGCCGAGCCAGCGACTCGCCGTCGGGCAGGTTGAGGTCGGGCTCCACCCACATGCCGCCGACGATCTCCCATCGCCCTTGCTGCACCCGCTCCTTGATCTGGGCAAAGAGCGCGGGATACAGGTCCTGCATCCAGGCGAAGCTCTGCGCCGACGCCATGGTGAAGGTCAGATCCGGGTATTCGCGCATGAGCTGCAGCGCCGTGCCAAAGGTACGGCGCACCACTTCCACGGTCTCGGTCGCCGGCCACAGCCAGGCCATGTCGATGTGCGAGTTGGCGGTGGCCAGGATCGCGTACCGCTGCTCCCACTCTCGGAGCGGCAGCAGGTGGGCGCGGGCGGCGCCGAGCGATCGGTCAAATCCCTCCTGGTCGCCCCGGTCGAGCGCAGCCAGATCGACCGCCGCCAGCGCTGCGGCGATCGCCCGGTCGCGCTCGGCGCTGCCTCGGTCCCGGATCCCGGCGTTGAGGAGGTCCGCGATCTCGATCTCCTGCCGCACCAGCAGCGGGTCCGGACGCGTCGACGGATGGAACTCGAGCTCCGCCAGATCGAGCTTGGACGGGCTGAGCACCCTGATCGCGACCAGCGCTCTCTGCCCGGCGACCGCGCGCTCTGAGATGACGAGCGGCTCTGGCTCGACCGGCTCGTTCTGCACCAGCATCCCGTTCAGGTAGATCAGCACCGGCGCGTTCCAGCCGATGCGAAGTCGCAGCACCGCGCGCGCGCCGCTTACGCGATAACCATGGATCTGGCCCGGGATCTCGACCCAGGTCCGCAGCCAGGTTGCCGCGGCTGGTGTGCGCTCGCCCATCTCGATCGGCTGCCAGCCGCTGTCGTCGAGCGCCTCCGACTCGGCGTGGGCGATGCCGTCGCCGCTCGCTCGCTTCCAGCCGGTCACCGGCAGCGTGACGAGCGCCGCTAGCTGGTCGAGGACCGTCTGGTGCGAGCTCTGGTTCACGGAAGTCGGATTCTGAGCCGCTCTGGGGTCACTGCGTGGCGAGCACGACCTTGATGTCGGTGCGGCGGTTGAGCTGGCGGCCGGCCTCGGTGGTGTTGTCGGCCACCGGATTCTCTTCGCCGCGGCCGATGGTCTGGAAGCGGGTGCCCTGGATCATGGGGAACTCCTTGACCAGGTAGTTCTTGACCGCGATGGCGCGTTTCTCGGAGAGCGTCTTGTTGGCGTTGGCCGCGCCGACCGCGTCGGTGTTGCCCTCGACCCGCAGGTAGGTGTTGCCAAACGAGACCATGGTCTCGCCCAGCGAATCGAGCACGAAGTACGAGCCCTCCATGATCTTGTCCGAGCCGGGCGTGAAGTGGATCTGGATGGTCTTGTTGATGATGGCGCGGTCCTTGACGCTGGGCGCCTTGGCCGCGATCGGCGTCTCGACCACCTTCTGCGCGCCGTAGGCGCTCGCCAGCGCCTGCACGAAGCGGGTGTCGACGTAATCCTTGGCGTTGACCGCCCGCGTCACCAGACCCTTCTTGCGCCAGATCACGAACGCGGTGTCGAACAGCGTATCGAAGTGGGCGCGGCCACCGGTCAGGCCGTAGAACTGCGCGTTGTCGGCAAACGGCGTCAGCTTGAGGCCGGACAGCATGCCGCTGACGGTCTCGTTGTCGAGCTTGAGCGCCTGGCCCACGATCGCGTACGACGAGGTCGGGTCGTCCTTCATGATGTCGATGCCCTTGAACCAGCCGTGCACGAACGCCTTGAGCGTCTCGGGTGCCTTCTCGATGACGTCGCCGCGCGCGACCAGCGTATCGGCGATGACGTTGGTCGCGGCCGAGGTCGAGACCAGGACGTGCGCCTCGTCGCCGCGCGCCGAGACCGCGCCCGACAGGTCGGGTTCCCAGGTGACCGCCGCGTCGACGCGCTTGGCCTTGAACATGGCCGCCGCGGCCGGCGCGTCCTGGGTGAAGACGATCTTCTTCTCGATCTCGTTGCGTTCGTCTGGCGTCAGGCCTGACTGGTTGAGCAGGAACAGCAGCAAGAAGTGCGACGGCGTGAACTGGGTGCAGGCGATGGTCTTGCCCTTGAGGTCCTCGACCGACTTGATGGTGGCGAGCGAGACGATGCCGTCGCCGCCGCGGCTCCAGTCCTGCATGATGATCGACTTGGCCGGGAAGCTGGTCTCGGCCAGCCCCGACGCCTCGCGCGCCCAGTTGTCGACCGTGTCCCACATCACGTCGACGTCGCCCTTCTTGAACGCCGCCAGCTTGGCCGCCGGATCCTCGAGCAGCACGAACTTGACCTCGAGGCCAAACTCCTTCTGGTAGAGCGACTGCGGGTTGGGGTCGAGGCCGCGGTTGAAGACGACCCCCGGGGCATGGCCGGCCCAGGTGTTGATGCCCACCACCAACGGTCGGCCCAGCTTGCCGGCGCCCAGGTTGGCGGCCGCCACCCCGCTGACCGGCTCGTTGCGCTTGGGATCGGCCGGGGCGTTGCCGAGCGCGTTGAAGTCGTTCTTGGTGACCGTGTTGTCGGCGGGCTTGGCCGGTTGATCGCCCTGGGCGACGGTGCCGGCCTTGCCATCGGTGGCCCAGCCCTTGATCTGGTCGCCGAACTTCAACCAGACCACGACGCCGATGACGGCGAGCAGCACGATCGCGATAAAGGTCTTGGCGAAAGGTGTCAGCTTCATCTCTGGCTCCGTGTTGTGGATCTACATCGTGCGCTGGGCCGCTCCGGCCTTGGCCGCCTTGAGCTTCTCCCATTCGTCGTTGGCGGTGACGTTGCCCGACGTCTCGCGCAGTTTGTTGAGCCGCTTCTCGAGGTCGGTCTGACCCAGCTCTTCGCCCAGGTTGGCCTCGGCGATGGTGTTCTTGATGTGCTCGCGCACGCCGTCGAGCGCCTTGACCTCGGCGTCGACCGACAGCCCCTCGATCTGCTCCTGGATGCGCACGCGCGCCTGGGCGCTGGCCATCTTGGCCAGCATGCGGTCCTTCTCGGCCTTGAGCTTGTTGATCTCGCCCTGCACCTGCATCAGGCTGGCCTTGGCGGTGTCGGCGTCGTTCTTGGCCTGCCCCATCTCGCTCTCGAGCTCGGCGATCTGCTCGGTCAGCGCCTGCTTCTTCTGGATCAGGATGACGCCCAGATCCTTCTGGTCGGTCGACACCGCCGCGTTGAGGTCGGTGTCGACCTGCTTGAGTCCGGTGCGCGCCCTGGTCAGCCGATCCGCGGTGTCATCGCGGCGCCGGATGATGGCGGCGGTCGCTTTCTTGAGCGAGGCGTACTTCTCGACCATCGCGTTGATGGCGTTCTCGTAGGCGATGTCCGGATGCTGCTTCTCGACGTCGGAGATCCAGATGCTCAGAAAGCCCTTCCATAAATTATAGACGCGCGCGAAAAATCCGCTGGCCACGGCCCACCTCCTAGCCCGACATGCCGCCGGGGCTCCGAACTGGCGTTCAGTTGCCGCTCTTGGTCTTGAGCCGGGCGCTGTTGGCGTCGATAAAGGCCCTGATCTCGCCGGTCATGTCCAGCAGCTTGAGCCACTGCTCCTTGTAGAGCGTGACCGGGAATCGTCCCAGCCCGTACACGGACAGGGCGCCCTTTTCGCTCACCTTCATGCCCGATTTGCGGCCGGTCGCCTTCTTGAGCTGCTCGTTTTCGGCGCGCAGACGATCGATTTCCTTTTGCAGGTCGGTCTCTGACATGGGGCACCTCGCTGGTTGGGTGGTGACACTGTTCTGTGGCCGGTTGTATCGCACAACGCGGCTTCGGTCGCAAGAACCATGGGTAATGCCATGCTAGCGCCAGCGCTGTGCCAGCACCGCGCCCATGGCCTTCCAGACCCGGTCGTTCTGCGCGGGCTGGGCTATCGGCACCACGATGCAGCGCCGATCGAAGACCGCGCGCGGCAGAAAGATGCTGCGCGCCTCCATGCGGTCGAGAAACGCGTCGGCTGCCCGCGGCAGCTCGACGTAGATGAAGCAGGTCTCCGAGGGCAGGAAGCGCCAGCCCCGCCCCCTCAGGCGCTCGTACCAGCGCCGCTTTTCCCGCAGCACTCCGGTGCGCACCCGCTCGGCGTGCGCGCTGTCGGCGAGCGCCGCGGTCGCCGCTGCGGCCGACGCTGTCGCCACGTTGTAGGGGGTCTCGAGCGTGCTCAACAGCACGGCCAGCGGTGTGCTCGAGGCCATGGCGTAGCCGACGCGCAGCCCGGCCAGCCCGTAGAACTTGGAGAGCGTGCGCAGCGCGATCAGCGTGCGATCGCGGCCGCGGCCGAGCAGCTCGGGCGAGAGCAGCAGGTCGTCGCCGCTGGCGAACTCGGCGTAAGCCTCGTCGACCACCAGCGGCACCGACGGCGGTATGCTGCGCACCAGATCGGCGAGTTGGTCGCGCGGCCAGGCCACGCCCAGCGGATTGCCCGGGTTGACCAGGTAGATCAGCCTCGCGCCGGCCCGGACCTGGTCCAGGATCGGCTGGATGCCGAGGTCGACCGCCCCGCGATCGAGATCGATCCGGATCGGCACCCTGCGCACCTCGACGCCGGCCGCGGTGCACAACCGATCGAACAGAAACCAGGTCGGGTCGTGGCAGACCACGGCCTCGCCCGGATGGACGAACAGCCGCAGCATGCGCTCGACCAGCTCGGTGGCTCCCGGTCCGAGGCTGAGGTCGGTCGGAAAACAACCGCTGCGCGCGCTCAGCGCCGCGCGCAACGCGGTCTGGTGCTCGTCGGGATAGCGGTTGCCGCCGTCGCCTTCGGCGTGGGCGGCGAGCGCGGCCAGGGCTGCGGGCGACGGGCAAAAGGGGCTTTCGAGGCGATCGAGGCGCAGCGCGGCGGGGCCGGCGTCCAGGGATTTGCGGCGCTGCCACCAGATGCCGTAGGCGCCGGCGTCGACCAGCGGCTGGTTGAGGCCGAGCTCGGCCGCGGCCGCTCCGAGCATTCGCCAGGCGGCGAACGACCGGCCGTGCACCGCGCTGCGATCGGCGCGCAGCAGCTCGAGCAGCGCCGGCACCGCGGCCTGTGGCGGCGGCAGGCGAGCGTGCTCGGCCGCCGACATCCGGCGGCGCGTCATGGCGGTGCGCAGCGCCGGCAGCTTGAGCGCGGTGACCGTGACGCCGGTCTCCTGCGCGTCGGCGGCCAGCGCCTTGGTCAACCCCTCGAGGCCATGCTTGCTGGCGATGTAGGCGGCCGCCCCGGCGCTCGCCCGCTCGCCCGCGCCCGAGGAGATGTTGACCAGCCACGGCCGCACGCACTGGGCGACCGCCCAGCGGCAGAGCTCGCTGGCGCAGAGCAGGGGGCCCTCGAGGTTGGTGCGCAGAACGGCGCACTGGGCCGCCGCCGGCTCGCGCCAGAGCGGGGCCGGCAGCGGGCCGCCCACGCCGGCGTTGTTGATCCAGATGTCGATCCCGCCCCAGGCCGCCAGCGCACCCTCGAGCAGACGGTGCGCGCCCGCCGGCTGCGAGACGTCGGCCACCACGCCGTGCACCCGGCCGCCGCCGCGGCGAAGCTGCGCCACGACCCGGCGCACCGCCCCGGCGTCTCGGCCGTTGACGACGACCCAGGCTCCGGCTCGAGTCAGCGCGACGGCCGCCGCGTGTCCGAAACCGCGGGTCGAGCCGGTGATGACGACGATCTGGTCGCGGATCGGATCGCGCATGCTGCCTTTCTGAGGGGCTGTCGGGCAGCCCCTCTGTCGTCGCGGGGACCGCGACGGCATTCACCCGACCGGCATGAGCCCCTAGCGCTTCAACTTCTTGCTCACCCAGCTCCACGCGGTGCGCACCTCGCTCACGCCCAGCGCCGCCAGCACCGCGGTGTAGACCGCGAGCCCGACCAGGCCGCCGGCCGCCACTCCGAGCAGCGCGCTCAGGTCGAGCCAGCGCAGGCGCAGCGGGGCCAGGCCGAGCCGGTCGATACCGTACCAGACGCCGAAGGCGGCGACCGCGGCCAGGCCCCCGGCGATGAGCGCCAGCGCGATGGCGCGACCGATCGCGGCCAGCGGCATCTCGGCGCCGCGCGCCCGGACCGCGCGCCGCACCGCAAGCAACAGCACCGCGGTCATGCCGGTGAAGCTGATCGACGTCGCCAGCGCCAGCCCGCCGTGGGCGAGCGGAGTGGTCACCAGCAGCGCCTTGAGGGCGATGATGACGACCATGCCGCAGAGCGAGATCAGCACCGCGGCCCGGTTGCTGATCAGCGCCGAGAAAGACCGCGTCAGCAGGCCGTAGCCGGTGGTGCCGAAGAGGCCGACGGCGTAGCAGGCCAGGGCGAGCGCGGTCATCCGGGTATCGGCGTCGTCGAAGGCCGCGCGCTGGTAGATGATGCGCACCACTGGCACGCTGAGCGCTATCATCAGCAACGACACCGGCCCGACCAGCAGCGCGTTGTAGCGCAGCCCCTTGGTCAAGGTGGCGACGAAGTCGGCCATGTCGTTGCGCGCGGCGGCGTCGGTCAGCGGCGGCAGCAGCGCGCGCGCCAGCGTCAGGCCGAGGATCGCCAGCGGTAGATCGTTGAGCCGGTCGGCGAAGTAGAGCGCGCTGATCGACCCCTGCGGCAGGTGCGATGCCAGTATGCGATCGACGATGTCCACCGCCTTGACCGCGATCGCCGCCAGCAGGATCCAGAGCGACTCGCGGCCGACCACCCGGATTTCGGGGCCGGACAAAGCCACGCTGAAATGATAGTGCGGCCGGTACTTCTGCCGCAGTCGTTTCCGGAACAGGAATGGGACACAGAACAACGCCTGCAGGATGCCGCCGACGAGAAAGCCGGCGGCCAGGCTCTGCGCGCCGAGCGCGTCGGCGAAGAACGGAACCACGCCGATGACTCCGACCGAGAGCATGATCGGCGAGAAGGCGAAGGCGGTCACCTCGCCGAGGAACAGCAGCATCCCGCCGAGCAGCGCGTAGAGGCCGATGAAGACCATGAACGGCAGCACGATGTAGGTCAGGGTGACGGCGATGCGAGCGCTCTCCTCGTCGAGCCCGGGGGCGATCAAATCGACCAGCGGCCGGGCGAAGCTGTAGCAGAGGCCCATCGCGATCAGCAGCGCCAGCAGCATCAGGTTGCCGAGCCGCGAGATGAGCTGCCACGCCTCGGCCCGTTTGCCCTGCTCGAGCAGGGCCTTGAAGCTGGGCAAAAAGGCGCGCTCGACCATCTCCTCGCCCAGCACGCGGCGGAAGAGGGTCGGGATGGTGAAGGCGACGACGAAGACGTCGGTGGCCTGGCTGGCGCCGAACGCCCCGCCCACCACCATCTCGCGGGCGAAGCCGAAGGCGCGCGAGACCAGGGTGCCCGCCATGTTGCTCAAAAAGTAGCGCCGCAACCTGGCGGCGCCGCTGGCGCGGTTCGACGGCACGCATTCTCCGCTGGCGCGGCCGATTGTAGTGAATTCGATCGGCGAGCGTAGCGATATTTGTCGCGCTACCGCTGACGTTCAGGTGAGACGCGGCATCGCGCGAGCAAAAAAAAAGCCCGGTCGAGGACCGGGCTTTTTTCGCTTCGCGCTTACGTCAAGTGGGTTTCACCATCGTCGCCTCAGGGCCCTTCTTGCCCTGGGTCGGCTGATACTCGACCTTCTGCCCCTCCTGCAGGGTGCGGAAGCCGTCCATCTGGACATTGGTGTGGTGGACGAACAGATCCTTGCCGCCGTCGTCCGGAACGATGAAACCATAACCCTTCTCGTTGCTAAACCACTTCACAGTGCCGGTAGCCACAGTCCTTCCTCCTGACTGCTCGGGAAGACCTAGAGCACGAGCAACCACGACCGCACGTCGAGTCTTCCCTGTTTCACAATGGCTCTTCATTGGTCATACTTGAGGACAAAAGTATACAGAAAACGTAGCGAGGCCCACGGGACGAGCCCGAGCGGCGATCGCCGGAGAAGCGGATGCGGGTTTTTTGCGATCAGGCGCGTCGCACGAAGGTCTGGTCGAGGCAGCGCTCGCAGGCGATCACCAGGTCGCCGCCGCTGGCGTAACGCGACACCGCGAAGACCAGGAAGTGCAGCGGCCTCGCGCCGAGACCGGCGACCCAGCCCGGCGTCCTGGTATCCCACTTCTCGCGGTCGGGCGCGTCCTCCGGCGCATGCCACTGGCCGCCCGGATCGTCGAACAGCGCCTGCATGTCCTTGCGGATCTTGATCACCTGCTTGTCGTCCCTGGGAAACACCGCGCCGTCGCCGATCATGATCGCGGTCAATGGCGACTTCGGGTCCGGCGCGAACGGGCCGAGCAGGTGGCCGGGGCCGCTGCGGTGCTCGTCGAGTCGGCACAGCCCGCGCAGAAGCTGCTGCATGCCCGGCTTGCGCTCGACAAAGGCGTCCAGGAACACCTCGGCCGCGACCAGCCGGCCGCGCTGGCTGTATCCGAGCAGGTCGGCGCGGCTGCCGCCGTGGTGGGCCCAGAAGACCGGGTCCTCCTCGTCGGCGAGCAGCAGCGGCGGCGCACCGCACCACGGCCAGCCGGCGACGATCGCCTGCAGCTCCTCCCGGTGCTGGAACGGTGCGCGCCCGCTCTCCGGCGCCCGGCGCGCGGTCGCGATCTTGCTCTTGCGCAGCTCGAAGACTCGCGCGGCCATCGACCACTCCGATCCGCGGCGCTGCTCCTGTTCCCGAGGCCAACTTCTGGCGGGGCCCCGCTGTTCGGCGCAAGTCTTTTTATCTTCGCAGGCTCAGAAAAAAGCCTTTCGCCGGCCCCCCGCCAGATGCGGTGGCGGTCGCGAGCAGCGCCGTGCGGTGTTCCGTCGTCAACCTCCCACTTTCTGCAGCTCGTCAAAACCGGGCAGGCTGGACAGGTCGGGCACCACCACGATCTCGATGCGCCGGTTCTGGGTGCGGCCCTCGGGCGTTTCGTTGGCCGCCACCGGCTTGTGCTCGCCGAAGCTGGCGGCGCTGATGCGGTCGGGCGGCATGCTGGCCTCGACCATCTTGTTGACGACGGTGACCGCGCGCGCCGCGGCCAGATCCCAGTTGCTTTTGTACAGCGCGGTCTTGATCGGCACGTTGTCGGTGTGACCCTCGACCTGGAACTTGCGGTCCGGGATCGAGGCCAGCACCGACGCCACCTCGGCGATCGCGGCCTGGCCGTCCTTGGAGAGCTGCGCCGAGCCCGACGGGAACAGCACGTCGGTGGCCAGCGCCACCACCATCCGGCCGTCGACGATCTTTACCTTGAGCTTGCCGGCGTCGATCAGGGACTTGAAGCGGCCGAGCAGGGTCTTGTACTCGGCTATTCGCTTCTCGGCCTCGGCCTTGCGCGCCTGCAGCTCCTCGAGCGCCTTCTTCATGTCGTCGACTGACGCCTTGAGCTTGGACTTGTCCTTGACCACGGTGGCCAGCTCGTCGCTCAACCTGGCCTGTTCGCCCTGCAGCCGCTTCTGCTCCTCCTGCAGCCGGGCCTGCTCGGCCTCGAGCTCTTTCTTCTCGTTCTCGGCCGCGGCCAGCGCCTGCTCGAGAGTCTGCGACTGGCCCTGGCTCGTCTTGAGCTCCTGCTGTGTCTTTTCCTGCACGGCCTTGAGCGCGTCGTAGTCCTTCTGCAACTGTTCGTGGGTGCCAGAAGAGACGCAACCGGTTGCGAGCAGCGCGGCCGCAGTCAGGATGCCAGTGCTAGACGGTCGAAGCGACATGGTTTCCTCCTGAGATGGGTTGTGCTGAATGGGGGCAATCTACACGGTTACCGACTGCATGGCGAGTCTAACGAGCAGGGGACGCTGGCGGCGCGTCGCCGACGAGTGGCACCGACGGCGATCGCGAGCAACAGCCAGCACCAGCTCGGCACCGCGGTGGGCGAGCCGGTCGCCCGGCAGTTGCAGCCGTCAGCGGCGGCGCCGATGGCGACCTGGTCCGTGGCCGCGCCGGGAGCACCTGACAGGGCGTCGCCCGCGATCGCCGCGGCATCCCGATCCGTCGCCGCGGCGTCGAGCGCGGTTGCAGCATCGGGCGCGGCGCCGTCGAACGCTGCGTCAGCGGACGCTGTGGCATCGGTCGCCGGCGCAGCGTCTCGATCCAGGGCTGCATCTGCGGTCGAGGTTCGATCGGCAGCCGCCGCGTCGTGGCGAGCGGCGTCGACAGAGGGCGCGATGTCGCCGCTGCTGCCGTCGCTGTCGCCCGCGCTGTCACCGTCGCCGCCGTCCGGTCGCAATCTGCAGATTCCGCCGCTGCAGAGACCGGTCGCACACGGCTCGCCGTCGGGGCGATCGAGCAGGCCAAAACAGACCGGGCGACCGGTCGCGCAATCGATCGACCCGGTGCGACAGCCGTCGGCAGAAGTGCAAAAAGCTCCCTGGGCGCATCCCGAGCAGCGGCCGTCGCGGCAATACCAGCCATCGGTCCCGCACGGGGTGCCGTCAGGCAGATTGACCAGGTTCGCGCATTCCTCGGTCTCGCCGCTGCAGTCGCTGGTCCCGCTCTGGCAGCCGTCGGCGCTGCGGCAGGCCGCGCCCGGGTTGCAGGCGCCGCAGCGACCCGCGACGCAGGCGTGCAGCGCGCCGCCGCCTCCGCCCGGCTGGCACAAAAAACCATCGGCGCGCATTGTGCCGGGCAGACAGACCGGCTCGTCGTCCGGGGCGCACCACCACTTGCCGAGCCAGCAGCGGCGGTAGCACATCGATCCCGAGGCTGTGCAGCGGCAGTTGCCGCTGCCGTCGCACGCCTTGTTGGCTCCGCACGAGGTTCCGCTCGGCGCGGGTGCCAGGTCGTCGCAGGTCGGATCGCCTCCGGCGCAGCTCACGGTGCCGACCAGGCAGCCATCGGCCCGGCGGCAGGCGGCGCCCTGAGCGCAGCCGCTGCAGGTCCCGCCCTGGCAGAGGCGGTCGGTTCCGCAGGGCGTGCCGTCGGCGACGTCGGTCAGGTTGACGCAGCTCGGGACGCCCGCGCTGCAATCGATCGTCCCCTGCTGGCAGCCGTCGGCCGATCTGCAGCTCCCGCCGACGTAGCCGCAGGCGGTGCAGGCGCCGTCGCGGCACATCCGGCCGCTGCCGCAGGCGGTGCCGTCGGCGACGTTGGCCAGGTCGACACAGCGCGGAGTGCCGTCGATGGTGCAATCGATCTCTCCGACCCGGCAACCGTCGTTAGCAGTGCACAGCGCGAAATGATGGCAGGGTGCGCAGACCCCGCCGCGGCAGTAACCGCCCGCTCCGCAGCGGGTGCCATCCGGTTTGGCGACCAGATCGACGCACTCGAAACCGCTGCTGCAATCGAGCGTGCCGGCCCGGCAACCGTCCGCCGAATAGCAGGGAGCGCCTGCGACACAGGCGCCGCAGTGGCCGGCGCTGCAGGTCTGGCCCGAGCCGCAGTTGGCGCCGTCGGCCTTGGGCACCAGGCCGGTGCAGACCTCGAACCCCGTCGAGCAGTCGCGGTGGCCGACCGAGCAGTAGTCGGCGCTCTCGCACGGTTGGCCGAACTGGCAGTAGACGCAGGCACCGTCGCGGCAGAGGTTGCTCGGCGCAAATCCGCAGGTGGTGCCGTTGGGGGCGGCGACCGGGTTCGAGCAGACCGCGCTGCCGGTCGAGCAATCGACGGCGCCGACCAGGCACCCGCTGTTGGCGGTGCAAGGTGTCCCGGGCTGACAGTCGACGCACGCTCCGGCGTGGCAGCTCTTGCCCTCGCCGCAGAAGGTCTGATCGGGCCAGTCGACGAGGTCGGTGCAGGTGGCGACGCCACCCGGGCAGGCGAGCGATCCCGAGGCACAGCCGCCGTCGGCGGTGCAAGCGCGGTTGATCTGGCAGGCCTCGCAGTCGGCTGCGGTGGCCGTCGCCGTGTAGTCGAGACAAGATTCGGCATCACCCACGCCCCAGGCGCCGACCTCGGGATAGGTGCGTCGGATTCCCATGCTGTCGACGGCTCGAAACCAGTACTGGTGGCAGCCCGCGCCGACGGCCAGGCTGACCCGATAGGTGGCGTTGCCCGGCAGCACGCCCAGCTCGCGCGCCAGCGGGTGGCAGGTGCCGTCGATCACGACGTCGATCGCCTGCGGTTCGCCGCCGGGGTCGTAGTAGTTGGCCCAGAACGCGAACGCCGTGGTCGCGGCGCCGATCATCGGCTCGTGCACACCCGCGGCCAGCACCGGCACGGTATATTCGCCGAGCCGATCCTCCGCGAGGTCGAGGGTACCGATGCCACCGCCGCAACCTCCGCTCAAGTCGGCCATGCCGATGCCGAGCAGATCGAAGCTGCACAGGCACCAGCGGTGGCCGCTGGAGTCCGCGCATTCGGTCTCGAAACCGCCCGGCGAGGCGAGGCCGCTCCCCAGGCCGGTACCGCCCATGTTCTCGCACCGCGGGTTGGCAAAACCGAAGATCGCATCGCGGTCGGTGAAGCTGCTGCCGTGGCCTTCGGTGGCGCACGAGAAGTGCTCGCTGCCGGGGACGCAGGCGCACTCGGCCGCGCCGTCGCAGTTGGTATCGGCGACGTCGGAGCGGATGGTGCAGGAGGAACTGTGCGAGAAGCGCGAGCTGGTCAGGATCAGGTTCTGGCCGTGAAACCGCGCCGCGCGCGAGCCCGCGTGACTGTAGACGAAGGGACGCTTGACCGGCATGGCCCAGAAACAGGCGGCCGGGTCCTCCGGCGGTGACGCGCACGGCTGCTCGCAGCGCCCGGTCCTGCCCGCCGTGCCCGCGGCGGGACTGTTGGGATCGGCGCGCGTGCGGTTGTACTTGACCAGCAGATAGCGCTCCTTGTAGTTCGGATAGCCG
>JAFGSX010000183.1 GCA_016934455.1 Deltaproteobacteria bacterium | reverse complement strand
GAGGCCAGCCGCGGAACCGCTCACGCTGACCTCGCCCAGGTGCCGCAGTTGCAGCGCCATCGCCCCCAGGATCGCCGGCACGCTCATCAGAAACGAGGCGCGCGCCGCCTGCGCCGGCGCTATGCCGCACCAGAGCCCGGCCGCGATGGTGCTGCCCGAGCGCGAGATCCCCGGGACGATGGCCACGCCCTGCGCGGTGCCGACGATCAGAGCGTTGAGCCAGCCGAGCGGCCGTTGCCGCCCGGCGCGCGACCACGCCCAGCGGGTCGAGACCAGAATCGCGGCCGTGCCGAACAGCGCGCCCGCGACCAGCCGCGGCGATCCGAACAGCGACTCGAGCGGATCCTTGAACAGCACGCCGATCAGGCCGGTCGGCACGGTCGCGATCAGCACGAACAGCGCCAGTTGCGCATCGGCCGCGTCGTACGAGGCGCCGTCAGCCGGAGCGTCGGCCGGCCGGGTGAAGGCCTGCCCGCCGACCCGCGGCAGGGCGATCGCGGCGCGGACAAATGCGACCGCGGCCCGGCCGACGTCGCGCGCGAAGTAGCACAGCACGGCCAGCAGCGTGGCGCCGTGGAGCAGCGTGTCGAAGAAGACGTTGTCGGCGGCGTCGGTCAGCCCCAGGGCGTGGCCAAACAGCACCAGGTGTCCCGACGACGAGACCGGCAAAAACTCGGTCAACCCCTGCACCAGACCGAGCAGCGCCGCGTCGAGCGTCGAGATCGCCATGTCGGCAGGACAGCGGGCGGGCTACGCCAGCGCGCCCGGCTGCGTGATCATCTGCGCGGTGCGGCGCGCTGCGCCATTGGCCCTGCGCGACGGCGCGCGCCGGACCTTCTTGACCTTGCCCCGGAGGCCGGCGTCCTCGCGCAGCGCCTGCGCGCGGTGGGTGCTCTCCCAGGTGAAGTCCTTGTCGCTGCGTCCGAAGTGACCGTAGGCGGCGGTCTTCTCGTAGATCGGCCGCAGCAGCCTGAGGTCGTCGATGATCCCCTTGGGGCGAAGCGGAAAGTGCCTGCGCACCAGCTCCGCGATGCGGTCCTCGTCGACGACCGCGGTGCCGAAGGTCTCGACCGTCACGTTGAGCGGCTCGGCGACGCCGATGGCGTACGCCAGTTGCACCTCGCAGCGCTTGGCCAGGCCGGCGGCGACGATGTTCTTGGCGACGTGGCGGCACATGTAGGCGGCCGAGCGGTCGACCTTGCTCGGATCCTTGCCGCTGAATGCGCCGCCGCCGTGACGGCCCATGCCGCCGTAGGTGTCGACGATGATCTTGCGGCCGGTCAGGCCGCAGTCGCCCTGCGGGCCGCCGATCACGAAACGGCCGGTCGGGTTGACGTAGATGATCGTGTCCTTGTCCAAAAGCTGCCGCGGCAACGACTTGGAGACCACCTCGTCGATGATGCCCGCCTTTAGGTCGCGGTACTTGACGTCCGGCGCGTGCTGCGTCGACAGCACCACGGTGTGAATGCGGGTCGGCCGGCCGTCCTCGTACTGCATCGTGATCTGGCCCTTGCCATCGGGCCGCAAAAAATCGAGCCGGCCGGTCTTGCGCACCTCCGCCAGCCGCAACATCATGCGGTGGGCATAGGCGATCGGGGCCGGCATCAGCTCGGGCGTCTCGTCGCAGGCAAAGCCGAACATCAGCCCCTGGTCGCCGGCGCCCTGCTCCTTGAACAGACCCTGGCCCTCGGTGACGCCCTGGCTGATGTCGGGCGACTGCTTGTCGATGGCGGTCAACACCCCGCAGGTCGCCCAGTCGAATCCCATGGCGCTGTCGTTGTAACCGATGCGCTTGATCGTCTGCCGCACGATGGCCGGCATGTCGACATAGCAGGTGGTGGTGATCTCGCCGGCGATGACCACGAAACCGGTCTTGGTCATCGTCTCGCAGGCGACGCGGCACTTCTTGTCCTGCGCGATGATGGCATCGAGGACGGCATCCGAGATCTGATCGCACACCTTGTCCGGGTGGCCCTCGCACACCGATTCGGACGAAAACAGAAAATCTCCTCTCGCCATTGCTGTGCTCCCTAGGGCTATGCCCTCTCTCAAAGAAACCTCAAAAGTCGATCACCTCACACCGCGCAGGAGGCGATGTCAACCGCCATCAACCCGCGCCGAAGCCGCTGCCATGGGCCTCGGCGCGATTGCGCCGGCGCGCGATGAGCGCCGCGGCGCAGGCCGCACCAAAACCGTTGTCGATGTTGACCACGCTGACGCCCTGGGCGCACGAGCTGAGCATGCCCAGCAGCGCCGCCAGTCCCCCGAACGCCGCACCGTACCCGACGCTGGTCGGCACCGCGATCACCGGCGCCGCCACCAGCCCCGCCACCACCGACGGCAGCGCCCCCTCCATGCCGGCGACCACGACGATCGCCTCGGCGCGCTCCAGCAGCGGCCGCTGCGCCAGCAAGCGGTGCACCCCGGCGACCCCGCAGTCGTCGATCCGGATCACCTGGTGGCCGTAGTGCGCCAGGGTATTGTGAGCCTCGCCGGCCACCGGGCGATCGCTGGTGCCGGCGCTGACCACGGCCACGGCGGGCTGGGCCGGCGCCGGCTCGCGCCGGGCGCAGAAGGTGCGCGCGATGGGATCGTGCGCCCCGGCCGGGATCGCCTCGAGCAGCGCCCGCGCCTGCTCCGGCGCGACGCGGGTCGCGATCACGCTGCCGTTGCCCTGCCACATCGCCCGCGCGATGGCGACCAGATCAGCGAGGGGCTTGGGCTCGGCGTAGATGGCCTCGCTCAGTCCGCGCACCAGGGGGCGCTGGTGATCGATCTTGGCAAACCCGAGATCTTCGAACGGCAACGCGCGCAGCCGCTCGAGCGCCGCCGCGACATCGAGCTCGCCGGAGCGCACCATCTCGAGCAGCCGCTGCAGGTCAGCCCTCTCCATGCTCCT
>JAFGSX010000024.1 GCA_016934455.1 Deltaproteobacteria bacterium | reverse complement strand
GCCGCACTGGGTCGGCAGGTCGAAGGCGACGTTGAGCCCGGTCTGGCCGTTCTTGATCAGGTACAAAAACCGCTCGTGGGTCTCGGCCGCGGTGCCGAAGCCCGAGTACTGGCGCATGGTCCACGGCTGCTGGCGGTACATCAGGGCGTGGATGCCGCGGGTATAGGGATATTCGCCGGGCAGGCCGATCGCGGCCGAGCCGCCGCTCGCCTCGACGTCGGCCGCGGTGTAGACCGGCTTGACCTCGAGCCCGGACTCCCAGATCACCGGCGCCACGGTCTTTTCGCGCGCGCTCATGGCTTCACCTGCGCTTTCACGAAGTCCACGATCGACGAAAACGGCGTGTTGGTGGGGAAGATGCCGGCGACGCCCAGCTCGCGCAGCGCCGCGTGGTCGCGCGGCGGGATGTTGCCGCCCACGATCCAGAGCACGTCGTCGACGCCGGCTCCCCGCATGGCCTCGCGCACCCGCTGGCACAGCGGCAGGTGCGCCCCGGCCAGCATCGACAGGCCGACCACGTCGACCGACTCCTGCAGCGCGGTCGCCGCGATCGCCTCCGGCGACTGCCGCAGGCCGGTGTAGATGACCTCCATGCCGGCCTCCATCAGCGCCCGGCAGACCAGCTTGGCCCCGACGTCGTGGCCGTCGAGGCCGGGCTTGGCGATCAGCACGCGGATGCGATGTATCGTGGGTTCGCTCATGCTGGCTTCCCCGATGGTTGGCACGAATACGTGTCCGCTCGCGCACCGCTCAGGCGCGGCACTTGTCGAAAAGACGGGCCTCGGCCGGGTGATTGTCGAAATAGGCGTAGTCGAGCTTCTGGGCCGCTTCGAACTCGGCCTTGGCTTCGTGCAGACGGCCCGCATCGCACAGCGCCACGGCGAGATCGGCGTGGGCTGCGGCAAGGGCAGGGCTGGCGCGGACGAGAGCGCGCTTGGCCTCGATGGCCTCATCCCGGCGACCGAGCTGCGCCAGCAGCATGCCCAGGTGCAGATACGCGTTGGCGTCTTGAGGCTCGAGCCTCGCGATCTCGCGCCACTGAGCAACCGCCTCCTCGAACCGACCCAGGCCACTCAGGGTGCCGGCCAAAAAATAGTGCGCCAGGACCGCGTCCGGCCGCAGCTCGACGGCGCGCGCGAATGCAGCGGCTGCCTCGGCGTGCCGACCCTGGCGGGCGAGCGTGCTGCCCAATGCACATTGCGCCTCGAAGTAGTCGGGTTGCAGGCGCAACGCCTCGGTAAATTCGATGGCGGCCTGTTGCAGGTCCCTCGGCAGCGCGTTGCCGCCACGCTCATAATGCTCTTTGGCCGTGGTCATGGGTGCCCATCATCTTCGGGCGCGAGAAAGCCGAGGCGGCGGCCCGCTTCGATGCAGGTGCCGATGCGCTTCTCGTCGCCGTCGCAGATGGCCGCAAACAGATCCTCGCGCAGGCGCGCCTGATCGTCGGGAAGCGCGCCGTGGCCAGCGGCGAAGGCGCTGTCGAGTTGAGCCAGCAACTTGGCGCCCACACCGCGCACGCTGCTCTCGAGCTGATCGCGCACCTTCTGAACGGCCTGCAGCTTAGAACCGTCCATCGTGCCCGCCAAACCCGGACCAGGGCCATAATTGTGCATCGAGAAACCGAGCCCGAGGCCATCGACCCCGGCATAGACCACGCTCGCGAAGCGGGGATCCTGCATGGAGATGCCGCGGCCGATACCACCCGACACGTAGGTTTCGAGACCCGCCGAATGGGCGGCATGGACCCACTTCACCAGATTCTGGGCCCCCACCAGATCGGTCACCGGGCTGCTGGGAAAAGTATCCGCGGCGCTATCGATCGTGACCTTGTTCCAGCCGCCGGATTGCACGAGCTCGACGGCCGTCATGGCGATCGCGGCCGGGTCAGAAATGACACGCGCCTTGCCCTCCTTCGCGATCACCTCGGGACGGTCGTCGACCAGGGGCTGATTCACGTTGAAGGCAGCGGAGAGGAACTGCCCCTCGACGCGCACGACCTGGTCCGCGACCCCGTGCATCAGGGCGAGAACCTGCGAGCTCGTCAGGCCATCCATGGAGACCTTGACGTCGGCGGTACCGTTGGCAAAGACCGCGGATGCCGAGGCCGCCAGGTCGTGCACCGGCGTGACCGGGTCCGTGATGAAAGCCTCTCGGATCTTGTCGGTGCGCGGCGGGCCGCCGGAGAGGACCGAGGACTGGTAGTTGGGCCGGCCGTAGTACACCGTCACCGGGGCATCGTCCCCGGCATGCAGTCGAAGGAGTGCGTTGAGGCGGGTGCTGATCATACGGTACGGCGCGACCTCCTTGGTGGGGCGGTCGATGTACTCCTGATGCAATATGACGCCGCGCAGCAGCTCCGAATCGCGCGTGGTGACATCGAGGTGCCCCTGGCCCGCGTCGGCGACCGACAGCATGGTCTGGCAGGGCCGGTGTCCAAAGCGCGAGATGGGTTTGAACGCGGCCGGCAAACGCACGCCGCTCTGAACCAGTTGCTCGGCGCGCTTGATCAGCGACTCCTCCAGGCTGCTGGGAAGACGACGGCCGGCCCGGCATTGACGCAGCGCGATCATCCCGAGGAGGACGTCGTTTTCGTCCTGTTGGCGTTTCACCTCGCGGACCAGGATCGGGTCGTTCGCGTTGAGCCCGTTCAAATAGGCTGCTCCCGCGGAAGAAAGCGCGCCCAGGCTGCGGACATCGTCGCTGGCGCTCGCCGGTTGCGCCGCGGTCGCCCGTGCGGCCTGCGCGGCCACGGCTTCGCCAACCTCCTTGGCGAGAAACGGGACATCGGCCTTGATATCGATGCCCTGCTTTTCGTGCATGGTGCGGGCGCGTTCGCAGAGCGCAAAATCGACCGCCAGGCAATCGAAGGGATCCCCCAGGCCCATCAGCTCGGACGCCATTTCGCCGTCGATCAGATTGGCCAGCGGCAGACCCGAAAGGTCCCCCCCGCGCAGCCGCGCCACGAGCGCTGTCCCGTCGGCAAGGCCCGCGCTCTTCAGGAAAAGCTGGCCGCGTTGGGTGGCAAGCGTGCGCTGGCCCGCGGGCGAGTCGAGGTAGTCGGCAATGCTGCCGGCGGACAGGTGCCGCGTCAGGCGCGACGCGATCAGCGCTTCGCCCAGCGAGACGAGCCGGTCAAAGGGCAATGTACCGAGGTCGGCAAGGCCGGTCAGGTTTTTCAAATGGTGCAGGAGGCAGTCGGTATTCATGAAACGGCGGTAGCGCTTTTCGTATTCGAGCAGGCGCTCGGCGATCGGCTCGGTTTCGCGCTCGGGCGCCGGGCCGTCCGCCTTGTCGAAGCCGGTGCTGCGCGCGGTCCAACGTCCGGTTCTGTCCTGTTCGAGGACGATTCCCATCGGGGCGATCGACTGCGCGTAGCGCTTGGTGAGGAAATCGGGGTCCTCGACCGCGGCACGCCCGTCACCGATGTCGACGACATTGCCGTAGAACTCCCCCTTGGACTTCGCGTACGCAAGGCTGCCGATGACGACCAGGCTATCGGGCGTCGAGTTGAAGCAGCCATACGGGCCGTTTAGTACCTTGGCCTCTTTCTCTCGGTCGGGCACGTCGATGAGGATGTCGACATCCGACCCGATACCCGAGCGCCCCTTGGTGAGGCCGCCCATGAGGTACAGCTTGTACTCGCCCGGCTTCAAGCCCGCGGCCGCGACGCTCTTGACCGCTTGACCGAGCTCGTAGTTGAGGTCGTGGATGTGCGCGAAGACCTCATCGTCGGAGTACTCCCGAGCCAGCTCGCGTTGTGCCTTGGCTTTCCAGCGCGCCATGATGCTCGCGTTTTCCACTGGATCGATACTCTGGTCGGCGTCGATCGCGGCCAGCGAGCGGTCGGACAGACCATTGAGCAGATAGCGAGAAAGGTGATAGCGCTGCAGAAGGTTGTTGCAGCCTTCCATGCCGCGCTTCTCAAGCGCACGCCCGGCGAGCTGGCGGGCCGCATTCCAGCCGACAGCCGCGGCCGGTTTGCCGTCGCTGACCAGGCGCACATCGCGCATTTGAAGCTGTTCGATCAGACCATCGGCGATGGTCGCCCAGGCCTTGCGCCAATCGCTCGTCGCCTGCGCTTCGAGGGTCTGATCGCTGCCGGGCAGGTCCGAGACGACATAGGAGGCAAAAAGCTTGGTCGGGGAATCTCTCAACGACGCGACCAGATCGTTGAGCTCCATCTCCACCAGGTCGAAGCCCTGCGCGCGCGTCTTCTTGAGCCAGCCGGACGTCTCCTCGATCGGGGACGCGACGTCGGCAACCGAAAGGCCGACATGCACGCCGAGGCCATCGCGGTTTTGCGCGCCGCGGGGCCGGATGACCTTGACGGCGGTGTTGGCGAATTCGATCGGTACGCCGGTGCTGTCCATGCACTTAGTCGGGACCACCACATCACCGACCTGCACCTTTTTCGACAGACCTCCCACGGTGCTGAAGCAAAAGACATTTTGAACGCCGTGGTCGACCAGAACCCGCCCCATCTCGTGAGCCAGATCGCCGTAGGGCGAGCGCGTCAGCAGCAGCGAACGCGAGGTTCCATCCCTGTCGAAATAGGTGATCACCGTCTGTTCGAGAAAATCGGTGTCGGCCGCGGTTTCGGCCACCTGGCCGTTCACCTCGACCTTGAAACCATGCGGGCCCAGGACGTCCGAGACCAGCGCGGCCGTGGCCCGATTGGCAGCCGCCGTTTTCACGAGGGCGGCCTGCACCTCGGCAAACTGCGCGAGCTTCGCGCTGAAGCGGAAAATCTCCGACGGCTGAGACGACAAGACCGCCGCCTTGGGGCCGAGCTGCGTCAGCAGGGCCAGCAGCGGTTTGCCGGCCGCGCCCGCCTTGGTCGCGCGCGCGCCAAGCGTCTTGGCCGGATCGGGACCCAGCACCCGCTGAACAAACTCCAAACGCCGCGCCCCGGCCGCACGCCCACCCAGCTCTGAGATGAGGCCATTTTTAAAACCAACCACCACCGACGCCGGCACCGTGCCCGACGCCAACAAGGAGCGCGAGTAGCTGCGGTACACCTCTTCGATGTTCGCCACCGGCTCGTCGTACACGCGCACCTGCTCGGGCAGAATGCGTGCGGACCCGAGCCGCGCCGCGGCGAATAGCTTTTGTTCGTGCGTCAGGCGGTCCTTGCCCCAGGTCTCGGTCAGGACATAGCACAGCGCGCCGGTGCTGCTGGCCCGCGCCAGGTAGAGCTGGTTGAACTGCTCGCTCTTCGGCGTGCGCACGCGCAGCAGTTGATCGAAACCGCGGGCGCGCAATGAGGCGAAGGTCTGTTGCTTGCTGCCCTGATGAAACTCGATGATGCGCTTGTTGGCGATGATGTCAGCCAGCACAAAATGGCCGACCCGCGCCTCGATGTAGGCCTGGAGGTTTTGCATGGAGTGGCCGTCGGCGAGATTCAACTCGACACCGGGGCTGAAGCCGGTCGTCGGTTCGACCGGATCGTTGGCAGGCAACGGGCCGGTGTCCGGCTCCACCTCGAGGCCGAACGTCTGAACGCGCTCTTCCCGATAGCGCAGCTCGCTGGCAAGCAGCGCGCGGGCTTGTGCGGCAATGCTCTTGCCGAGACGCGGCTCGAGCAGCGCAACCACTCGATCAAGCATCTGGTCGAAATCGGTGGGCCAGTCGGCCCTGTCGACTGCGCCGGCGTCGAGCAGGGCGCGCGCCTCGGCCGCGAAAGCCCCTTTTCGTCCCGCCAATGTCGTCAGCGCCAAGCGCGCGGTCTCGCTGGCCGCGGCCTTCGCGAGCGTGTCGACTTCGGCGATGTTCGCGGGAATGGGTGAAAACGACGCGTCGGCGGCGTTTCGAGACCCGCCGGAGAGGTCCGTCGCGCCACCTGTGCGTTGGAAGGAATCGGCAGCGGTTGGCTTCGCCACCGCCGGTGCCGCGCGCGTCAACGTGCGAACCCCGTTGTCTCCCCCGACGAACACGGTGTCGGCCATATTGAGAAACAGGCCGTGGGCCTTTACGTCCGGCCGCTGGTCGAGAACACCGGCCAGCTTCTGCGGGTCGTCGATGCCGTTCGGGAAGCGCACGTCGATGATGAAATTGCCGTTGTCGGTGACAAACGGTTGCTTCTCGCCACCGCGCAGCACCGCGACGCCACCCAGCGATCGGCAGAATTTCGCTTCGCTTTGCCAGCGGCTGCGGCTGACCTCGATCGGCAGCGGGCAGCGCGTACCCAGTTTTTTAACGAGCTTCGACTCGTGCACGACCACGGCAAACGTCTTGGCGTGCTTCGCCACCTCTTTTTCGCGCAGCAGCGCACCGCCGAGGCCCTTGATGAGGTTGAGGTTCGGGTCGACCTCGTCGGCACCGTCGATCGCGATATCGAGCTGGCGACCGCAATTCCACGGCACGAGCTCCAGGCCGACAGCCGTGGCGCGCTTCTGCGTGGCATCCGAGGTGGGGCAACCGACGATGTCCGAGATCTCGCCGGAGGCAAGCCGTCCGGCCAGCGCCTCGATCGCGAAACCAGCGGCGTTGCCCGTGCCGAGCCCAACGGACTGCCCGCTCTTCACCAACTGCGCCGCCATTTCGGCCGCGGCGCGTTTGGGGCCGTCATTGCGAGTTGCGGCAATTTCCGAAGGAGCTGTCGACACCACGCGCATCGTCTGTCCCATCGTTGTGCTCCGGCAGCCGTACCCGTCAACGATAGCGTCACAATATCGGCACGCGAATTGAAGAAGACTCTCTCTTGTATCACGTTCACCGGTACGCGGAAACCTGCGGGTCAGGTCTTCGTGGTCAAGCTGCAATATCTGCCCTGCCCGCGGACTCGCGCACGCGCCCCGGATGACGTCGCCTACTTGCACAGCCCCTTGGCGATGTTGATCTTGAGGATCTCGGAGGTGCCGCCGCCGATCAGGGTGAAGCGGGCGTCTCGCAGGTAGCGCTGCACCGGAAAGTCGGTGGCAAAGCCGTAGCTGCCCAGCACGCGCGCCGCGCGGTCGCACACCAGGTGCGCCATCTCCGACGCGCGCAGCTTGGCCACGGCCGCCTGGTCGTCGTTGGGCAGACCCTGCTCGCTGCGCCAGGCAGCCCACTCGACCAGGTGGCGCGCCGCCTCGAGCTCGACCGCCATGTCGGCGAGGTGGATCTGCACCGCCTGGAAGCGGGCGATGGCCTGGCCAAACTGCTTGCGCTGCCGGGCATAGGCGACCGCGTCCTGCAGGGCGGAGCGCGCCACGCCGAGCGCCAGGGCGGCGGTCATCAGCCGTATCTCGGCCAGGATCTCGCGCAGGTAGCCGGTGCCCTGACCGAACTCGCCGAGCAGACAGGTCGCGGGAGCGTCATCGAAGGCCACCTCCGACGTCAGCGACGAGCGAACCCCCATCTTCTCGATCGGCCGTCCGACCACCAGGCCGGGCGCGCCTTTCTCGACGAGATAGAGGCTGAGCTGCTTGTCCCCGGTGCGGGCGAAGACCGTGAACAGATCGGCCACCGGCGCCGAGGTGATCCAGATCTTCTGACCGCTGATGAACCAGGTGCCGCCTCGCTGTTCGGCGCGCGTGCGCATGCCGAACAGATCGCTGCCGGCGTCGGGCTCGGTCATGCAGATGGTGCCGATCTTGTCACCTCGCAGAGCCGGCGCGAACAACCGCTGTCTGGTCTCTCCGGTCGTGAACTTGTGCACGAAGTAGGTGCCCATGAGCGATTGCATGGTGGCGGCCGCGGCGAGCGACAGGCTGGCGGCCGCGATCTCCTCGACCGCGAGCAGGTACGAGAGCAGGTCGGCGCCGTTGCCCTCGGGCGCCGGGTAGCGCATGCCAAAGAAACCGAGCGCCCCCAACTTCTGGAACAGCTCGGCCGGGAAGCGCGGGTTCTCGTCGAGGTCGCGCGCCTGGGGTTTGACCTCCCGCTCGGCAAAGCGGCGAAAGGTCTCCTGGGTGGCGCGCTGCTCGTCGCTGAGCGAGAAGTCCATGGCATCGCCTCGATCGGTCGGGTTCGACAGGGCGGAGCGTCGCCCGCTAGCCGCGAACGTGTCAATTGGTGTCGACGCGACCCTGTTGTATTGTCGGTGCTGAAGAGGAGGCTGCCATGAAGTCGGCACTACCTGCCAACGCGACGATCTCGTTCAGCGGCCTCGTCTTCTGCGCGCTGCTCGGCGGCTGCGCCGGGTCCAAGGCGGCCGGGCCCCAGGCGCAGCCGGTGGCGGCGCCCGCGCTGTCGGCCGAGGAGGAGCGGGAGCGGCAGCAACTGGAGCAGGTCTTTCGCAACCTGCTCGACGTGCCGGCCGACGCCGCGATCGCGGAGCGGCTGCGCGATCCCAAGACCGTCCAGGACGCGCAGGACGTGGTGAGGTCGGACAACATCGCGCTTTACCCCAAGGCCGACAAGCTGTTCGCCGAGTACCTGGCATCCCACCCCGAGGACATCACCAACCTCACCTGGCATGCCCAGCTCTACCTGGCGTGGGCCGACGCCGCGATCGCCACCCGGCAGAGCCTGGCGCAGAGCCTGGAGCGACTGCGCCAGGAACAGCAGGCGGGCCAGGCCGGCGACAGGCTCGAGCAGCTCGCCTGGACCATCGGCCTGGCCGAGCGCGCGCAGGCCGACCTCGACGCGGTCGCCAGGGAGAAGCTGGGCGTGGGCGCGGCCAAGGCGCTGGCCATCCTCAAGCTCGATCAGGAGAGCTACGAGGGGTACCGGCTGGCCGCGGATCTGTTTCGCCTCAACGGCGACTGGACGCAGCACGAGAAGTTCATGAAGAAGCTCGAGGCGCGCAACCCCGACTCGGTTGGCCTGCGCTTTCAAAAGGGCGTGGTCGCGTATTGCCGCGACCAGGATCTCCACCAGGCCGAGCGCTACCTCAAGGAGGCGCTCGCCAAGGATCCGCAGTTTGCCAAGGCGCAGTACTACCTGGCGCTGACCTACCTGAGCATGCACCGCTACGATCACGCCCGCGAGGCGCTCGAGCAGACACTCAGGATCAGCCCCGGCCACCCGCTGGCCAACGCGATCCGCGGCTACGTGCAGCGGGTGAAGAAGATCTGATCGCGAGCGGGGGACCGGTGTCGGAGCGAGCTGCCATTCTTGCTGGTTCTGCCGCGCTGCGGTGCGCGGCCGCGCTGGTCGGCCTGGCATCGGTCCTGGCCCCCGGCTGCTCCTGTGAGGCGCCGCGGGCCGACGCTGGCCAGGCGCCCGTCGAGGACGCCGCGTCGAGGCCGGACTCGGCGTCGCTGCCGGACGCCGGACACGCCGAGGACAGCGGCTCCGGACCGGACCGGGATGGCGCCACGCCGGACGGCGCGCCAGCGGACGCCGCCCCGGACGACGGAGCGTCGCCGGACCGGAGCGGGCCCGACGCGTCGCATTCGATATACGGCATCTTCGGCTGGTCGGCCGGAGCTGCGGCCGCCATCATGAGCGGCAAGCAGGGCTTCAGCGTCGAGTTCCTGCGCAGCGAGGTCGAGTGGGCCGACAGCGGCTGGTGGAACTCGCGCATGAACGACTACGCCGCCATGATCGCCGAGGGCTTCACCCCGATCACGCGGCTCTCCTACGGGCCCTCGATGATGCCGGCCGACCCCGCCCTGTGCGACGGCACCGGTGGCGACGACTTTGCGCAGCGGGCGGCCGCCATGGCGGTCGCCATCCGGGACCGGCACGGCGCGGTCGCCAGGCGCTTCATCGTCGGCAACGAGCCCAACCATCCGGCCGAGGGGGAGCTCGACGTGGCCGACTACGCCCGCTGCTATCTGCAGGTCTATCAGAAGATCAAGGCCGCCTGGCCGGCGGCGGTGGTGATGCCGGCAGCGGTCGCGCCGTGGGCGCCCAAGGACTACGACTGCCAGGGCAACAGCGCCTGCACCGGCCTGGGCCAGCCCTGGCTGCGCTACTACTTCGGCCTGGTGCTGGCCGTGGGCGCGGCGGCCGACGCCTACGACATGCACACCTATGGCGGGCGCGACGGCGACCGCGATCCCTACGACGACGGGAACTCCAGCTTTGGCGCCTTCGAGGTGGCGCTGGCGGCCAACAACGCGGCCTATCCCAATCACAAGCCCGTCTACATCACCGAGTTCAACAACGGCGCCAACGGCAACGCCTACTCGTACGACGGATCCTGGGCCGGCTTTGTCCAGGCCGCCTATCGCCGCGTCAACGACTACAACAGCCAGGCCGGCGCCGGCCGCGTCCGGAGCCTGTGCTGGTTCACCTACGACCTCGCGGGGTGGGAGTTCTTCAATCTCACCAGCCACGACCAGGCGCGCAGCGACTTCCAGTGGACCACGGCCAACACGAGCTACCGCGCGCCGTAGAGAGCTCTAAACCCTCAGCTCGCTTGAATTGGGCCAATTTTCGGCAGGGGCCCGCTGATCGGCGTAAGTCTTTTTATCTTCGCAGGCTCAGAAAAAAGCCTTCCGCCGGCCCCCTGCCT